>JAYVPD010000105.1:0-71624 GCA_043757515.1 Pseudobdellovibrionaceae bacterium | reverse complement strand
ATCGATTTCTTGACTGTAAAGAAAGTTATGTACACTGTCTCAGAGGCTGGCGCCGGAGAGATTAACTTTGCTGTCATTAAAAAATCTGATAAAGATGTTGCCCAATAGTCAGTTCTATTTCGAGTTGCCTTCATGAGAAAAATGAGATCTGTATTATTTCTTCTGTTTCTAGTATTCATATTGGTGGAAATTATTTTTGTATTTCCTCAGCAGATTGAAAAATTAGATCGTGAAGCCGTGGAAACGACCGGCGTCCAAAATAGCGAACGAGTCGAACAAAAAATGGACGGGGTTCACTTAGTTGAAACCCAAAAAGGCAGTCGTGATTGGGAGCTTTTCGCTGAAAAAGCAAGAGGCTATCAGGGGGAAGGCGATTGGTTCTTAAAAAAAGTACGTGTCCAGTTTTATAACTTAGAAGCCAATGATTTCACAGTAACTGGAAACGAAGGTGAAATTGACGGTAAAACAAAAAATATCAAAATAAAAGGCAATGTCGTAACGAAGTCTGCTAACGGGTACACCTTTTACACAGAAGAAATATTTTACAATTCACAGCTGCGAAAAATTATCTCGCCGGGAAAAATCAAGATGCTAGGTCCAGCGGATGATCAGGGTGAAGGATTAAAGCTCGACGGGTACAACATGCATATCCTTGTTGATATCAATGAAATGAAAATCTTTAAAGATATAGTGGCTTTGAAAAAAATGAATTCAAATCAAAATTTAAAAATTGCCAGCGAAATGGCTACTTTTAGTGGAAAAAGCAAAGAAGCCCATTTTGAAAATAATGTAACATTAAATTATGGAAATATGTTAATAAAGGGCCCTGATTGTTTTTTCATCTATTCAACAAATATGAAAAATTTAGAGCGTATCAATGTCAAAGGCGGAGTCGAGTTGATTGATAAAAAGCGGCGTGCCACCAGCCAGGATTTAGTCGTGGATCTGTATAAGACAACATTGCGATTGACGGGAACCCCAAAAATCTACCAGGACCAAGATGAAATCAGCGGCGAAGAAATAATGCTTCTTGATGGTGGAAAACGGATAAAAATCAATAAAGTCAAAGCAACTTCAAATATGGAGTGATGCTGGCGATATTCAATCGCGAAGGCCTTTCCTAAATTGACTTTGCCTAGGGAACAATAATAAAATTTTACTAATGAGCGTCCTAAAGATTGAAGGCATTTCTAAAACATACAAAAAACGAAAAGTAGTCGATGACGTATCTTTTTCAATTGAATCTGGACAGGTGGTTGGATTACTAGGACCCAATGGTGCTGGAAAAACGACTTCATTTTATATGGTGGTGGGAATTGTTAGCCCAGATAAGGGGCTCATTTCTTTGGATGGACTATCAATCACCAAAGACCCAATGTACAAACGGGCGCGTATCGGACTGAGTTATTTAGCTCAGGAACCAAGCATTTTTAGAAAGCTGTCTGTAGAAGAAAATATTTTGGTAGCTTTAGAAGCCCACGGTTATGATTCGGTGAAAAGGAAAGAAAAGCTAGAAAGCCTGCTCAATGAATTTCGTATTCAGCATATACGTGCAAGTTTTGGTTTTTCATTGTCCGGTGGCGAGCGCCGGCGCGTTGAAATTGCTAGGGCACTGGCTGGAAGTCCTAAATTTATTTTGTTAGACGAACCCTTTGCTGGAATTGACCCGATTGCTGTAAACGATATTCAAAATATTATTAGAGACTTAAAATCTAAAGGAATCGGAGTCCTGATTACGGACCATAATGTACGAGAAACCTTGGGGATTTGCGATTATGCTTATATACTCAAGGATGGTAGGATCCAAGTAACCGGATCTAGTGACGAGATCGCAAACAGTGAAGTGGCCCGTAAATTTTATTTAGGTGAGAATTTTAAATTGTAACTGAATGCGTGTTAGTAAATGGATTTTAGTAATTACGTTAAGGGGAAATGATGGCTCTTAAGCAAACGATGAGTTTGGGGCAAAATTTAGTTATCACGCCACAGTTACAGCAGGCGATTAAACTGCTTCAAATGTCTCGTTTGGAATTAGAAGCCAATGTACGCTCGGAGCTAGAAGAAAATCCTATCCTAGAAGAATCCGAAATCCTCAAGGGCGAAGATTTGCAGAGGGCAAAAGAAGTCGCTGAAACCATGGAAAAACGAGAAACCGAAACTGTCGAAGCCAGCAGCAGCCAGGATCCTCAAAAACAAGATGAATTCGAATGGGAAAGCTATTTTGAGGCCAATCAGAAAGCGCCTCAGTCTGGAATGAGCGGCAGTGAAGAAATCATGAATTACGAAAATGTAATTCGTGCTTATGAAACATTGCACGATTACCTTTACTGGCAAGTTAAAATGGGCGGTTTTGGCGAGCACGAAGAATTAGCTGCCGATGCGCTGATAAGCTATGTGGACGATGACGGTTATATTAAAACCCCCCTTGACCAAATAGCTGCAGAAGAAAAATTACCTATTGAAGATTTAGTGGATACGCTCACTTTAATTCACGAATTTGATCCTCCCGGTGTTGGTGCGCGAGACTTAAAAGAGTGTATGTTAATTCAAGCTAAACATTTGGAAGAAGACACTACTGATTTAGTATTTTTAATCAATAATCATTTGAAAGACTTAGAAAAGAAAAACTTTGATGGAATAGCAAAGGCTTTGAACAAAGATGTTCGAGAAGTCATCGAAATGTGTAAAATTATCTATTCTATGGAACCCAAGCCAGGTAGAGCTTATGCACCTCAAGATACTCATTATGTGACTCCGGATGTTTATGTTTATAAAGTCGGTGACGATTATTCAGTTTCTTTGAACGAAGATGGACTTCCGAGATTAAAAATTTCTAATTTTTATAAAAATCTTTTAAAAGACGGATCCAATAAAAAAGATAACGAATATATACAAGAAAAACTGAAGTCAGCAATCTGGCTTATTAAGTCTATTCATCAGCGCCAGCGGACCATATATAAAGTTTCTGAAAGTATCGTTAAACATCAACGCGATTTTTTTGAAAAAGGTGCCGGCTTTTTAAAACCAATGATTTTGCGCGATATTGCCAATGACATTGGAATGCATGAATCGACTGTCAGCCGTGTTACTACGGCGAAATACATGCATACTCCGCAGGGAATTTACGAGTTGAAATATTTTTTCAATTCAGGAATATCTAGCACGTCTGGTGGCGAAGCTTTAGCCAGTGAGTCTGTGAAATTAAAAATTAAAGATCTAGTCGGCAAAGAAAATCCTAAAAATCCTTTGTCTGATCAAAAAATTGCTCAGCTACTAGAGAAAGACGGTATTCAAATTGCCAGAAGAACTGTGGCAAAATACAGAGAAATCCTAAGGATACTCCCCTCAAGCCAAAGGAAAAAAGTATTCTAAAAAAGGGCCGAGAAAGCATCATCTGACTTCGTTGGACTGGGTAAAAATTCGCCTCGCAGCTGGTGCTTTCTCGGCCCTTTTTTGGCTCGATGACCTGCGCTTCGTTTGGTTTTTTAAAGGAGAGGAATTTTTTCTTATCGTTACGGCGGTTTTTGATTTTGAAAACAGTACCCGGCTGTAGTCTAGTGAAATGGATTAAAACCTTAAAGATTAATTAAAAGTCAGTCAAAATAGAAGAATCATGAAGACTACTAAATTTGCATATTTATTTTTCTTAATTGGGTTTATTTCTTTTTATTCTCATGCTCAGATTCCCGCACAGGTTCCGGTGCCTACGCAAACTCAAGCGACTGCGCCAACGCAAACACCTGTGGCGCCTGTAGAAAATAAAAAACGGGTTTCTTTGGATCGATCACTTGAACCTTCGGTTTCAGAGGAAATTAGTTCTTTGTTTGAAAATGTCGTGGCGGTGCAACGTAAAGCCAAAGTTAAAACTGGGAAATTTTTATTTGCGCCCTATTTGTCTTTCGACTTTTCGGATTCACCTCAAACTATGTATGCATTAAATTTGAATTTAGGCTATGCGGCAGGTGAATTTTGGGAAATTTATTTTAACTATGTTCCGTCGTACGTAAACAACGAACGAAGTATCGCTAGAAAAGTCAGGGAGCTGCCTGCCTATCCTGACGGAACGGTCCCGTTCTTATATGTCGAGAAAGCTAAAAGTTCTTATGGTATCGAAGTAAATTGGACACCCGTATATGGTAAGGATTCTTGGGGACCATACGGAATTGTTAGATCTGACACTTTTCTAAATATTGGCTTTAGCAGAATTAACTATATTGTTCACAATGCTTACAAAACAAAATTGGCCTTGGGAAAAACTTTTTTTATTTCTGATCTTTGGAATTTGAGATTGCAAGCCGGGGGGTCATTTTTGGAAACTTTCAATCAAGATAAAAAAGAAATGATTGTCATCGGATTGCTTGAAGGTGGATTTGTTTACTATTTTTAAATTTAATTTTAATGAAGGAGTTTTTTAAATGTTTATATTTGATTCACTTGGGATTTTGTTCAAAGAAGGTGGCCTTACTGCTTTCTTTATTGTAGGTAGTGGACTTTCTCTTATTATCTTGGCTTTGACAAAAATAAATTATCTCTATTTTAGATTACGGCCAGCAGGTGATAATAATTTGAAAGAGATCAGCAAGTTAGTTCTTAAAAAAGAATACACAACTGCCATTCAAGTTTGTAATGGAGCTCGAAATGTTCCTGAATTTGATGTTATAAAAGCAGGACTAATGGCTGTGGATGGCGGGCGGGAAGCGATGAAGTCCTCGCTAGGATCTGCGGTCGTTGAAGTCATGAAAAATTGTGAAAAGGGAATTCAGTTTATTTCCCTTATCGCCAGTGTGGCTACTTTGTTAGGGTTACTTGGAACTATTTCTGGTTTGATGAAAACCTTTGCGGCACTAAAAGATATCGATCCCGCTAAAAAAGCAGAGTTATTAGGAACCGGTATTTCTGAAGCCATGATAGCCACCGCAGCTGGTCTAGTTGTTGGTATTTCTGCCATGGTTGTTCATACGTTGTGTACTCAAAAGATAGATCAAATTGTTGGGCAGTCTAAGAAAACAGGATTTGATTTAGTCACACTAGTGGAGCAAAGCGAAAGATCATGAGTTTAGAATTTGCTGATTTAACGAGACGACATACCCCTGAACCCGAGTTAGTTCCCATTCTTGATGCGTTGACATGCATTATATTTTTCCTAATGTACACAACAACATTTATGGAACTTACAAGTATTACGGTACCTCCCTCTGCAATTAGCGTAGTTTCTAAAAACGATCCCAGCGTAGGAATTCCACTAGCCCCTAAACTTTTTGTAGATGTTAAAGATCAAGAATTAATCTTAAAATTACATTGGACAGGTGTCGCCCCTGGCGGCATAACTAAAAAAATTGAACGCCCACAGCCCGAGCGTTATTCGAAGGTTTTAGAAGAAACAGTAGCCGCACTTGTTGCAGACTTTTCAAAACGATTTCCAAATGAAAAGTCTTTGCAAATTGCCTTGAATGAACGAGGAACCTACCAAGAATTGGTCTCCATCATGGATGGAATTACAAAAACAGTTCCCGACGTAGTTTTACTGTCTCCGGATGACGTAAAACATATGAATGAGGAGGACAATGGATCTTGAGTCCTTAGAAAACACAAGACGGTTTCCTCTTAGACTGCAATTGGCTCCAATGATTGACATATTTGTTTTGATCATCGTTTTTTTGCTTAAATCAACAATCGTAGCCGATGTTTCTATTGTTTTCCCTAGAGAAATGCACCCCCCGATGAGTAAAAGTAAAGAAGCTTTGGAGACGTTTCCAGAAGTGGTCGTCACGGAAACCCAGATAATTGTTAGCATGATTGGCGAAACTTTGGATATTAGCAACTTAGAAAAACTGAGTGATGACAAAGTGGCGGAATTAAAAGGCAAAGTCGACTATTACGCTAAAACAAAAGACGAAAAAGTTCGAAGTGCGGCTATTCAGGTCAATCTGATTACCTATCGTGGCAACAACTATAGAAACGTGTTTACCTCTGTTAAATTTTTAAGACGAATTGGATTTCAATCTGTCGCTTTTATTGCTGAGGGAGAAGGTCGGTGACCTTGATTTTTTTAAGGTGTTTCATTTTTTTAATACTGGTTTCCTCAGTTGTCGAGGTCAGAGCCCAGAGTTTATTGAAGAATATCGAAACCTTAGAAAAAAATTCTGACGATTTAGGAATCAGAATTAGCGTTCGAAAGTTTTTCAAAAAAAAGCTGACTGTAAAAGAATGGTTCGAGATTAGGAAAATACTGGTTAGAAGACCAAAAGTTGGTTTTGACGCCATAGCTGCATGGGATAGGCAATTGTCATTAAAAGCCACGATTTTAGAAAAAGAATCTGATACGGTTTTCAAATTTCTTGAAAAAGCAGATGATATGTCCCTGAACCGCGAATTTGAAAAAAGTTTTGAAATGTATCAAAGGGCGGCAAAATATTTAAGAACGTCTAATAAAGGCCGAATCCCAAAAGGAAATCAGCAAATCTATTTAAATATTCTACATCAAATGGCTCGAACGCTTTATGCACAAAAGCGCTTTAAAGAAGCCGTCGATGTCTATACTTGGATTCCCCCAGTGTATCCGCAAATTAGACAGGTGTTATTTGAAAAAATGTGGGCTTCTTTTCGAGCTGGAAAATATGATATGGCACTTGGCGCAATTGCTTCGCAGCAATCGGGATTTTTTTCGCAGTTTCTGCATCCCGAAAGCTACCTTTTGAAAATTTATATATTCAAAAGACTCTGCCGTAAGCGGGATTTGGCTTTTACAATTGACGCGATAAAGAACTATTTAGCCAGTTTGAAAAATGGAAAATTTAACTATCTTGAGTGGGCTAAGTCTGATTTGTACTACATGTCTTTGGCGCAACTATTAGAATCAGAGAAAACAAATTCAAAAGCCCAGTTGCAACTGGTTACTCAAAAAGAAAGAGACGAAGAAATTAAACGAGTGGCCGAATCATTGAAAATAAGATTTAAGGCCTATCGACCGACACTCCAAGCGCAACTTGAAAGGGTCTACGGGTACGCTTCATTGGCTTTGAACAATGACCAGGAGTTTTTGAAACCACTTTCTGAATTGCCAGAACCAAAGGTTTTGGAAAAAAAGGGCTACGAACTATGGCCAGCTGGGGACGCTGAAGAGTGGCTTGATGAAATCGGCAGCCATGTGTACATTGGTTCGTCCCAGTGCAAAATGGATTCACCACTTGTCCCTAAGGACGCGGCGACACAATGAAATATTTAGGGAAATTTTACACAAAAATTTCTATTCTACTTATGATAGGATTAATATCTAATGCCGAGCCACCAGTGCCCGCAAAACCAAATGCCGTTTCAAATTCTTCAGTCAAGACGCCGGAAGTAAAAGTAAAAAAATTAGATAGTACAGGACTTCAAGCGCCTGACAGTGTAAAAAAGCCGGAAGAGCTCAAGGCTTCAAATCCAAAGGCCAAAAAAGAAACCCTAACGTCGACAGACCTAAGTAACGAGGATCCATCAAAATTAGAAAAGCAAATTAAGGCAATTCAACTTATATTGCGAAACGAAAAAGACCGCAATAAAAAAATAAATCTATACTTACGATTAAGCTACCTTCATGTTTCCATTGCAAAAAAATATGGGGTACATCGAGTCAAAGGCGAAAAAATAAGTGCGCCGGAAGCTAAACATCTGGATGAGGCAGAAAAGGTATTGTCTTTTTTGCTCAAGAATTTAGAGAATAACAAGCGCATGCTTTCAACCTTATATAATATTAAGGGCCTTGTGTCTTATGAATTAGATCAGCCAGAAAAAACAGTAGATAACTTTTTGAAATCAATTGAACTAAATCCTAAAAATTCCCAAGCTGAAGTTATGGCCATTTTTATTGGCGAATACTATTTCGAAATTGAAAAATACGACGACGCAATTAAGTATTATCTGATGTTCTACCCTAGAATGAATAAGACTCAAAAAGCGTTGAGTGACTACAAAGTGGCGTGGTCCTACCTTAATAGAAAGGAAATAGACAAAGCAGAAATGCAGTTCATTAAAATCATAAAAGAGCAGCTTGATAAAGGGATTGCAGAGGATTCATTCAAAGATCTGGCATTTATCTTAACCCAGAATAAGAACGAATCTTTGCTGATTTCAAAGGTAAATAGTTTTTTGACTCATCCTGGATTGAAAAGTCGCCTGTATTACTATTGCTTGCTGTTTTATTTGCAGAACTCAAAGGGCGAGCCGAAAGATTTACTATTTAAAGAAGTTTTAGCAATTCAAAAAGATCCTCTTGAAGTGCTAAAAATATTGAGTCTAAAGGTTAGTTTTGAAAAGAAAGATATTCCATCTCAAACTATGGTTAACGCCGTTTTTAATTTAGATAAACGAATTGGGACCGTGAAAAAAGAAATCAAAGCTTTGTTTTTCAAAAACGAAGCCTTTCAGCTCGAAGAAGATTCAGAGTTTAATATTCGTACCCATATTGACGCCTATGCCGGCCGGTTAAAAACAGAAGACAACGTGCTGTCAAAGCAGCAATTGGGTGAGCTTGCAATTAAATTAATTGGTGTACACATGAACTGGTTTCCCGGTTCTAAAAAACGGGTCCTCTTGTTTCATTTGTGGATCGACACCTGTGTTGACTTAAAAAATTCGCCTTGTCTATTCAATTTGGAAACTCGCTTTAAAAACGAAAAGGAATCTTCTGAGTCTAAAGAGTTTTTGAAAAAGATCCAAATCGAAATTCTGGCCCTTTATGACGAGGCCTATGAGAAAGACAAAGTCAAACACCAGTCCGCATTTGTCGGCAGATTGAAAACATTTATTCAATCGTTTCCCAATGATCCGTTGGCTTTAAAAAGTGAAAAGCGACTTTTTGGAATTCTATTTGGAGAGAAAAACTTTGTCGAAGCACTTCCGTTAGGTGAGAGTATTTTTAATGCAGAAAAAACAGTCGAGAGTGCCCAGAAAGTTTTACTTATTTTATTTGAATTGCAAAGGTATGCCGACGTTCAAAATCATCCAGTTTATTCCCAATTTCAATCTCCAGAAATCACTGAAATTAAAAGGGAAGCCAGCTTAAAGTCCGCCATGCTTAATTCGAATGCTGGTAATTTCGATAAATATGAGGCGGATATTAAGGCGTATTTGAAAACGGCTCCTTCTGAAGAAAAAGCAGCCGTGGTTTATTCAGATTATTTTAAAAAGCTTATTGAATTGAATCATTTTGAAAAAGTAGATTCCGAATGGAAAGTGCTTCCTCCAAATATTAAAAATAAATCGACATTTAATACTATTCGTTCTTTGTTTTTCGACCAAACTTTGACGACAGGAATTTTGTATGCTTTGCCTGCATTTTGGGTTTATTCTGCGGACAAAAATGTTAACTATCAAACTCTTGTAAACAAAACAATTCACAATCAGAAATTTACATCGAGTGATTTCGCCGAATTGGAAAAGCAGGATCTTGAAAGACGGATTTACCTGCTTAATATACTCACGTATACAGATAGCGAGCTGGTATATAATCACCTTGTTTCAAAAGCTAAAATGACAAATGAGGAAAAACGCCTTGCCTACAGCGCCTTATTGTTGACGGCAAAGGGTTTGAATCCAGTGCTGAAGGCAGATCAGATTAAGATTTTCAAAGATTTAGTTTCGGAAACTGCCTTTGAGGACAAGGATGTGCCAATTGAAAAAAATATAAAAAATGTGATTTTTCCTAACGCCAAAATGACTCCCAAGACCTACGAAAGTTATGTGGTCAATAATGTGGATAATGTGAAATTCTTGCGAAGCAAAGTTGTAAAAATTTTGCCCCAATCTACGTCAAAACAGAAAATTCGATTGTTGAATAAAATGACTGAAATCGAAACAAAAATGGCCGACTCGATAAAAAATTCCCCAGCGCCGGCAGGATTAAGCGAAGCGCAACTTGTTGAGTACAAAAGCGGGCTTGGTGAAATGGCTAAGGAATACGACACTCAGTCCGAGAATTTTAAAAAAGCTCGTATTGAAATTGAATCTAAAATGAATAAGGAATTTGATGACGAAAAGAGTGCACTTTTGCCTTTGAAGGCGCCTGAAAGTTGGACAGTGGTTCAGAATGAGAATTTCACAAAGCTTAAAGCGATTTTTGAGAAGAACTCTATTAAAGGAAGCATCGTCTATTTAGATAATTTACTTTCCAGTAAAAAATTAGATACAATGGAATACTACAGTTTAAAAACATGGGTTTTATTTAAAACTGGCACTTCAGATGCGCAAAGAAAATTGTATAGGGCAGAATTGGAATCTACAGGGCAGCAAGCGCTCATAGAAAAATGGAAGGCATTACCATGAGACAGATTGCAATAATTTTGATAATAGCGGTTTTTGCCCCCTTTGCTTGGCCTCAAGTGGCAGATAATCTGGAATCGCTCTCGCTGCCTGCAGACGAACCTAAAGTAGTCGCTCCTAAAAAAGCGGAAGCCGAATTGTCGTTGCCTCAAGTAAACACGGCAATTTCTTCGATAGGAAAGTCAAATGGTGTGGATACTAAAAAACTGAAAGAGAAGGACAATGTTGGGGCTATTCTTGATTTTGAAGGTGAAGTAATTGAGGGTGAAAGAAGGCGTCCCGATTTGTTTTTGCAGATTTCGATTGATAATATAAAATTTGATTCCCTGATATATAATAGGGACGATTTCAACGATTACTTAGAAGTGGACAGGAAAAGTCGTACGCGATTTTTAAAGATGAAATAATATGAAGATAATTTTATTTAAAAAAAATAACCGAGAAATCGGCAGACTGATTCCAGATAAACGCAATTTGTTAGTAGGTCGTGCTCCTGTGTGCGATCTGGTATTGCGAAAAGAAGATCTAAAGGCAATACATTTTATAATTGAATGGATGGGCGAAGGCGCATTCGACCCGTACCAAGGAATTTGGTCTGTCATCGACATATCACATTCAGAAATGAAATCCAAAGACCAGGCCTATAGTGGAGAAGCTTTTATATTAACTGATGTACAGGTGGTAGTTAATGATTTTCAAATATCAATCGAGGAAGAAAAACTTGCAGCCTCGCCGATATCGAAAGGGGTCATTCAGCGTTCACTTGACTTAGAAAACTCAGGGAGCAGCGTTAAAAAGCCTGGCTTGGATCGAGTTCTAGAGCTAGTAACTTACAATACAGAAATTGATGTGGTTACGTCGGTAAATCATTTTAGTAAAGAGCTTTTGCAAAAAGGAATTAAAATTGGATCTTTGCCAAAAGTGGCTTTTTCCTATTCCGCTCAGGCGAATAATATTTTAACAATTGAAAATTTGGGCGATGAAAATGTAGTCGATTTATACAATCGAGCAGATCGAGTAATTGAAAAATTTAAAAATTTAAACGATAAAATTACTGTTGATGAAGACGATTTTTACTTATTATATTCGCCAGAAAACGCATATTATATTCGATGGGTGAATAAATTTGATGTACAGGCGCCGCCTTCTGCTTGGAGTAAAGATCCGGTTGTTGTAACGCTCATTATCGTGGTTATCATTATGTTTTTTATAGGTGTGGGTATGAAATTTGTCGACAAACCGATGACGACTGATATTCCAAAGCCAAAACGTATTGCCAAAGTTGAGGTAATTGATTTTGCAAAAGGTCCAGAGGAAGAAGCGCCACCGTTGCCTGTTTATGAGCAAGAGGTAAAAAAAGAAGAGATTAAAACACCTCCAATTGACAAAAAAACAGAAGAATTTAAAGCTGAAGCCAAGCCGGCTGAAAGGCCAGAAGAGGCTCAGCAAAAGGCAATTAAAGCGCCCGATAAATCGCAAACTGCCGCCCCAAAAGTTACGAAACAACAGGGCAAACGGGCTATAATGAAAAATGTAGACGAAAATATGGATTTGGCTCAAGGGTTGAATCAAAAGGGCGAAGTCAAAAATGTAAATAAAGTTGGTTTGCTTGGAAAACTAGGTGGGTCGAAAAAATCTGGTTCTGGAATAAGCGCTGAAGCCGTGATCGCCAAGGTGAAACCTTCGGATTCAGCTGCAGGCGAAACGGGTCGTGTAAAAGTCTTACAGCCCCCAACAGGTAAGATTAACTTAACAAATTCTGGAAAAACACAAGCGCAAGATGATGAAGGCGAAGGGCTTTCTGCGGCGACGACGACGCTAAAGATGGATAATGTTGCCAAGGGTACAAAAATTTCTGGAATGTCGTCATCAAAAGCTACCGGCAGTGTTGGAAGTTCGGCCTATGGTGGCAATCAAAAAGATGGAAGCAATTCGATTCAATCTCTTGGTGGTTCGGTCGCTTTAGAAACAAAATCTATGGAAGTTCAAGGTGGTCTTACAAAAGAACAGGTTCGACAAGCTATTTCAGATAACAAAAGGGCCCTTAGAAATTGTCATGAGCAATTTTTGACCTATAAAAAAGATTTAGGTGGTCGAATAGTTATGCGCTGGAAAATCAATGGTGACGGCCCGGTGGAAACTATAAGCACTCAAACATCTAATACGGCTTATCCTAATTTTGATTCCTGTGTGGTCGAAGTAATTAAAAAGATCGTGTTTCCCAAAGCCCCTAATGGCAATTCAACAATTGTAATATACCCGTTTTTATTCCAGCCAAAGAAATAGCGTATAAAACCAGGCAGCCTTTATGCTGCCGTTATTTTTGCAAGGTCATCAAGCCATTGGCTTAATTTTTGAATATTTTTTTCATCCGCCTTTGCAAACGAGAATCGACATGGATTTTTCATATCACCGACGGGATGGCAGCGGAATAAGATACTTTTCTTTCCTGATGGATCGGAAAGATAGACTTCAATTTCAGTATTCAATATGTCGTGCGGGATTACGTTTTCGACATGAATTCCACCCAAGGAAATATCTTTGGTAAAAGTCATAAACGCTTTTGATTTATTTGTAATAATCGTGCGAAGTCTGCCTTTGATGCGAGGATAGCGGCGATTGTGTTTTTTGGGTTTTTCATTGCCAGCTGCTTGGGCTAGGTCTTCGGAGGCTTGAGCTGTCGTTGCTGTGGTTTTTGCAGTATCTGGACCAGCGGTATTCTTGGCTAAAATGAAATTGGGAGGGGTCGTTTCTATTTTGCCAGTTTCCTCAAGTTTGTTAACATCTTCGATTTTGGCGGTTTGATCATAAACGGTTTCTCTTTCTGCGGGATTTACTTTTGTTGTCTGGTCAAACGAGGCCGGCGTTATGGAAGTAATAGTTTTTTCACCCGACAAAACCGTTGTCGAGCGTTTTGTATTATCAAAGTCACTGCCTGACATATCGACTTTAATTGTTTTGTCAAAGGCGGCTTGGGTTACTCCAGAGATCGTTTTTTCAAAATCTGTATTAGATATCTCTACTCGAACTGTTTTATCGAACTGGGTAGAGTCTACTTTGACAGTACTTTCAAAATCTGAAGACCTCGCGGAAGTATTGGAAGCTACCGTTTTATCAAAATCACTACTTGTGGTATCCACTTTCATTGTATTGTCGTATTTAGTAATAGTATCGGCCGACACTGTTTTTTCAAATTCAGATTCATCTGGCGAGGGTATGGGTTGATTCTTTGTTATTTTAAAATCTTTTGCATTCAGATGTTTGTCTTTAAGTGATTCATCAAAATCAAAAACCTGCCCTGAAAAACCAGAGATTACGAATTCAGTTTTTTCTTTTTTATTTTCATTCGGCAATGGCGGCGGCGTTATTGGAGCGCCTTCTGTAAACTCAACTATTTCAAACTCACCAGGAGCAACAGGTCCTGTTTTGGTCGATAGTAAATCTTGCCATGCAGGCATTGGTTGATCTTCTGTCCAAGTCGTCGACAGCCATTCTTTGACTTCGTAGGCCTGACTCACTCGCTTCCAATTGGCTAAGCCAGGATACCAACAAAACCAGTGCTGTAAGTCACCGACCTGCTTGAGTTTGTTCACCATTTCTAATCTCGTCAGATTAAAAAAGGTGCCTTTAGATTCAATATGGACCAAATTATATTTTGCCATAAATTCCCTTTATTTCTATATCCTTAAATCTATCGGCTTTTAATAATTACTCTTAAGTTTTGCCCCGTGATACCTAGACAAGAGTCTTGAACTTTAGACTAAAGTCCTATAGGCCTAACTTCATGGATTTGAATCAATTTATTACCACTGTTCCTGACTTTCCGACTTCGGGCGTATTTTTTAAAGATATCTCACCGCTTCTGGCGGACCCGGCAGCTTTGCAATACGTTGTTAATGGTCTTGTTAGTAAAGTCGATCTTAACCAGGTTGATTATTTTGTTGGACTAGAATCACGAGGTTTTATTTTTGCCAGTATGCTGGCCGCTAAAACAACTAAAGGGTTTATCCCATTTCGGAAAAAAGGCAAGCTGCCGCCTCCAGTTGAATCGGAGTCTTATTCGTTGGAATATGGCTCGGCAACGTTAGAAGCAAAAAAAGGAAGCGGTCGAGTCGTTATCGTCGACGATGTATTGGCAACAGGCGGAACCCTTCAGGCCAGCATAAAACTGGCCGAAAAAGCAGGCTACGTGGTATCGGATGTTTTAGTTTTAATCGATCTAACATTTTTAAATTCGTTTCAATTTAGAAATAAAAAAATAAAATCATTAATCACTTATTAAAATGTACATTTTAATGGCGGCACTGAAAGAAGAAGTAACTGAGCTAATTGAACGTGAACGCGAGGCCTTAGTTATTTCTGGAATTGGCAAATTAAATGCCCTACTGGCTTTGTCCAATCAATTTCAAAAATTTAATGGAGCTATATCCAGTGTTATAAATCTAGGTACCGCCGGTAGCGATCGTTTGCCTAAAGGATCCTTGGTTGAGGTCGTAACAAGTTATCAGCGCGACACGGCTTTTTATGCCGAGCCAATTTCTCTAGTAGGAGCCACTGATTTAAAAAGAATCGCCTGTGGGACTGGGGATCAACTTGTGGAATCGGCTCCCAAGGCACCTTGGGATATTGTGGATATGGAACTGTATTCATTGGCTCTATTTTGCAAAGAGAAATCGATTCTGCTTGTTTCAATAAAATACGTCACAGATCGAAACGACGTAAATGTTTACAAAGACTGGAAAATGCAATTGCCAATGGCGAGCGCCGCCCTAACAAAGTATTGGCTGGATCAAAAGGACCAAATTTTAGCGAATTTATGTCCCAAATAATCACGATTTTAAAATGAAAATTAAAGTATCTTTGGCCTAATGATAGCCCCGGGCCTAGCCGATCTATAAACAAGTCTCATATTTAATTGCAGCGACCGTAGGGGGAAAAATGAAGCTGAATTTCGATTTTAAGCACTTGGATTATTCAAAAAGCCTAGAACTGTACATTCAAGAGTGCGTAGACAAGATTGCACCATTGCTGCTGAAGAAAAACAGCGGGACCGTTTTTTTGAGCAAGATCAAAGGTGAATTTCAGGTCGAAATCAATATTCAGACTCACGAGCGTTATTTTAAATGCACCTCCAATCATTACGATGTCTATTCTGCAGCCGATCTCGCTGTGACCAGGCTTGAAAAGCAAATTTTGAAAACTCGGAAAATAAACCAAAATCATAAGAAGGCCGAGCTTTCAAAAAGCGGAAAACTCGAGCAAATCAATTCGCGATTTGAGTATAAGGCCAAATACCGCAAAGCCGCATAGATCACCTCTGTTGACCCTCTTTTTTCGCAGTGCTAGTTTGGCTTGTTTATAACCTAACAACCACTATCAACGGCAAAAGAGGAACCAACGGTGAAAAATTACTTATTTACTAGCGAATCTGTTTCTGAAGGGCACCCTGATAAAATGGCAGATCAAATATCCGATGCTGTTTTGGATTCTATTTTAGCGCAGGATTCAAAGGCCCGTGTGGCGTGTGAAACTATGCTGACGACTGGTTTGGTTGTAGTGGCAGGTGAAATCTCTACAAAAGCGCAAGTTAATATTTCGCAAGTGGCGCGTGATACAGTGAAGCGAATTGGTTACGATCATTCGGACAAAGGGTTTGATTACAACACGTGCGGAGTGATTGTATCTTTAGGGCAACAAAGCCCCGATATCAGCCAAGGCGTAAAAGAAACCGGCAGTGATGAACAAGGCGCAGGCGATCAAGGTTTAATGTTCGGTTATGCGGTCAATGAAACTCCTGACTTGATGCCGCTGTCGATTGCCATGTCTCATAAATTAGTAAAAGAACTTTCTGACCTTAGAAAAAAAGAAGTCGTAAAATGGCTCCGTCCTGATGCTAAATCACAAGTGACAGTTCAATACGAAAACGGCGTGGCCAAGCGAATCGATACGGTTGTTTTATCGACTCAACATGCTGATTCAGTAACCAATCCAGAAATTAAAGACTTCATCATGAATCAATTGGTGAAAAAAGTGATCCCGGGGCAATGGATTGATAACCAAACTAAATTTCATATTAATCCAACCGGCCGTTTTGTAACCGGCGGCCCAATGGGTGATGCGGGTTTGACAGGTCGAAAAATTATCGTAGACACCTACGGTGGACATGGTGCTCACGGCGGGGGAGCCTTTTCAGGAAAAGATCCTACCAAGGTAGATCGATCAGCAGCTTATGCAGCCAGACATATTGCTAAAAATTTAGTCGGAGCTGGATTGGCTACGAAATGTTTGGTTCAAGTCGCCTATGCCATTGGTGTGGCTGAGCCTGTCAGCATCACAGTAAATGATTACGGTACAAGCGTTTTAGGACCTGAAAAATTGGAAAAAATAGTTCGTGAATGCTGGAGTTTGAAGCCTGCCCACATAGTTAAAGAATTTGATTTATTAAGACCAATTTATTTCGAAACAGCGGCTTATGGGCATTTTGGACGAAGCGGTGAATCTTTCACTTGGGAAAAATTAAACAAAGTGGATCAAGTTCAAAAAATAGCTAAAAACATTTAGAACAAAAGGTACCAGACACATCGATGGATGCTAAATTTATACGAAACTTTTCAATTATTGCACATATCGATCATGGTAAATCAACGCTTGCGGATGCTCTACTAAACGCAACAGGCGCTTTGTCCCAGCGAGAAGAAAAGGCTCAGTTCCTGGATAACATGGAGCTTGAGCGTGAACGCGGCATTACCATTAAGGCTCAGACTGTTTGTTTAGATTTTAAATCTCAGGACGGAAACACCTATCAAATTAATTTAATCGATACGCCCGGGCATGTAGATTTCAGCTACGAAGTTTCGCGCTCCTTGGCTGCCTGCGAAGGGGCTATTTTAGTAGTGGATGCGGCTCAAGGGGTTGAAGCGCAGACCTTGGCCAACGTTTATTTAGCCATTAATAATAATTTAGAAATTATTCCAGTACTAAATAAAATCGATCTACCCTCTGCGGATCCTGAAGGGGTGCGCAAGCAGATTGAAGACACAGTGGGACTCGATTGTTCGGAAATTATTCATGCGTCTGCCAAAGAACGAATTGGCGTTAACGAAATATTAGAAGCCATTGTTAAAAAAGTGCCACCACCAAATGCCGATCGAACCTTGCCTTTGCGGGCATTAATTTTTGATTCCTGGTTTGATGTGTATCAGGGTGTGGTTGTTTTAGTTCGAGCAATGGATGGGCAAGTTAAAGTGGGCGACCGCATTCAATTTATGGCGACCGATAAAAACTATGAAGTTTTGCGCATGGGCAAATTTGCGCCGTTTCCGGTTGGAGTAATGCAATTGGATGCGGGTGAAGTTGGATTTGTCATTTGCGGTATCAAAGATATTCGCGACGTTCGGGTTGGCGACACAATGACTAGTCTGAAACACGGCGCTACGGTCGCACTGCCTGGGTTCCAGCGAATTAAACCTATGGTTTTTGCTGGGATATTTCCAATCGATGCGACGGACTATGAAAATTTAAAAGTGGCCTTAGACAAACTAGCGCTGAATGATTCTAGTTTAACGTTTGAAGTAGAAAAGTCTGCAGCCCTTGGGTTTGGATATCGATGCGGTTTTTTAGGACTTCTGCATATGGAGATTGTTCAGGAGCGACTTGAACGCGAGTTTAATTTAAATTTAATTACTACAGCACCTACGGTTGTTTATCGAGTGTATTATACCAACGGCGATATTAAAGAACTTGATAATCCATCTCAAATTCCAGATGAATCAAAAATATTAAAAATGGAAGAACCATACGTAAAAGTGACGATTCACACTCCGACTGACTACATTGGTTCTATTTTAAAGCTATGTGAAGATAAACGTGGTCATCAGATCAAAATGGACTACGTAAATGAAAAGAAAGTCATAATAGAATATAAACTGCCAATGAACGAAATGGTGATGGATTTCTACGATCGCTTAAAATCCATTTCAAAAGGTTATGCATCTCTTGAATATGAAATGATGGCGTTTGAAGAAGCCGACCTAGTTAAAATGGATGTGCTTATCAATGGTGAACCAATCGATGCGTTGAGCTTGATAGTCCATCGATCAAAAAGTATAAATCGTGGTCGCTCGCTAGTTGAAAAAATGCGTGAATTAATTCCACGGCAGCAATTTCAGGTAGCTATACAAGCGGCTATTGGCGCCAAAGTCATCGCAAGGGAAACCCTGGCTGCTATTCGTAAAGACGTAACCGCTAAGTGTTATGGCGGCGATATTTCGCGTAAACGAAAACTTCTTGAAAAGCAAAAAGAAGGCAAAAAGCGAATGAAGCAAGTGGGTAACGTTGAAGTTCCCCAGGAGGCTTTTTTAGCGGTTCTGAAGGTTGAAGACTAACTCTTTGACCCGGTTCCAATGACGCCTTTTGCATCCAATCTAAATCGTTGAATGTATTTTTTCAAACGGTCAGCATCGTTAGTTGATGATTTTTTTAATCGGGAAACAGAAAAAAGTTGGCGACTGGCATCTGAAAGATTTTGGGATTCTGAACAAATTTGTAAAACATGCTCCAGTTGCACGAGATCAAAGGGGTCAAAGTTAGATTCAAGTTCGCCCAGATGTAGCCTTACCAGGTTCGTGGTGGGACGTGAGTCTTGGTTCCAGCTGGATTCAAGACGGGCTATTTCTTCTTCCACTGATAAAAGCGATATTTTTCCACTGTCTGCAAGTGTTCCCATTCGAGTGATCGCTGCGTTTAAATCGCGAAAATTTCCCAGCCAAGCAGATCCTGGAGCCGTGGCGAATTGTAAAAATCGATTGAGCGCGTCTTGATTGAAACGAACTTTTTTTCCCGTTTTAGTGGAAAATTTGGATAACTCAAAATCAATATTTGGTTCAATATCCTGCCTTCGATCCTTTAGATCAGGTAACTTGAAAGTCCATAAATTAATCCGGGCCAGTAAGTCTTCCCTGAATCGTCCTGATTGAACGTCTTTTTGAAGATCTCGATTGGTCCCTGCTATCAGTTGAAAGTTACTGTTAACTTCTTTGTCAGACCCCAATGGCAGAAACTTTTTATCTTCGATTGCCCGCAAAAGCATGGCTTGTTCATCAGAACCTAGTTCGCCAATTTCATCTAAAAAAATGAGTCCCCCATCGGCTTCTTTTAAAAGTCCGGCACGATCTTTCACTGCGCCCGTGAATGATCCCTTGATGTGCCCGAACAGCGTGGACATTACGGCGTCGCCTTTTAAAGTGGCGCAATTGACTTCGACAAACTGACCTTTGATTTGATGCTTGAGGCGCTTTAGTTGATAAATTTTGCGAGCGAGTTCTGTTTTTCCAACACCGGTTCGTCCCATCAATAGCAGAGGGTCAGTCGAGCGTAAGCAGATAGTTTCAATTCTATTTATTAATTTGTTGAAATCCTCATTGGCTGTTTGAATTCCCGCTTTTAAGAACTCTTCGCTTTGAGTTTTCTCTTTCGTAAACCGAGCGGCGATGGGATCAAATTTTTTTAAGTCTAGGTCAATAATGGAATAGGTTCCCTTAGGGTCGGGACTGCGACGATTGACTCCTAGTTGAAAAAGTTTTGCTGGCAGGTGTCTGCTTTCGGCAAGCAAAAATAAACATATTTGGGCTACGTGGGTCCCTGTTGTTATATTGATAAAATAGTCTTCGTTTTCCAAATCAAAAGTATAGTGTTCGGAAAAATCATGTAGTTTTGAAAATACTTCTTCAAAACTCCAGGGGTCTGTCATTTCCATGGGGAGAAGGACAATATCAGTTTTGGGAGCGATTTTTTTTATGTCTGCTACGACGATATCTAGAAGTGATTTATTTTTAAAAGAATACCAAATTTCATAGCGATCAAATTTAAATTCATTTTGCCAACAGGCGGCCACCGTTGGTCGCCATCGACTCCAGCGATCCCCTTTGGGACCAGAATTATCTAATGTGGATCCTAAAAATCCGATACCGACGGTCTTTTTCACTATTATATATTATTATAAAATATTATAATAATATATAAGTTTATTTGTCTTAAAAAACGGACCGTAGCGCACAAAATAGATTAAATTAAGTAATATTATATAGTTAGGTATTTGCACTATATAACGGCGATCTGGCCCATTTCCTGCTTTAGGAAGTCGGTATCATCCCCACCGACTGGCAAGATCCGGATGCGGTCGGTGGCTGCGATGTGTAGTATAAAACAACAACGAGGTAGATAATGTCCGAAGAACACGCGCCTTCAAAGCCTGAATCGAAAAGAAAACATGAAATTATTGAAACTCAAAACGGGCGACTTATTAAAACATGGACCAGGGGAGTTTTGTTTGAAGACGAAGCTCGCAAGCAACTGGAACAACTTTCTGAACTTCCTTTTATCTACAAGTGGATTGCCGCCATGCCTGATGTGCATGCGGGTAAAGGGACAACTGTTGGTAGTGTGATTCCTACAAAAGGTGCAATTATTCCCGCCGCTGTTGGCGTCGACATCGGTTGCGGCATGATTGCACAAAAAACAACTTTGAAAGCATCTGATCTGCCTGATACTTTGTCGGCGATCCGCGGCCAAATCGAACGCGATATTCCTGTTGGAAATGCCTCCTATACTGGTGAAATTCCTATCGAATCGATGGAAACTTGGAAGCAGTTGGAATCGGGATACAAAAATATTAAAGAAAAACATCCTACCATTCGTGCTTCAAAAACATTTCAGCAGCTTGGGACCCTTGGCGGCGGAAATCATTTTATCGAATTGTGCTTAGATGAAAATCAAAATGTTTGGATCATGCTTCATAGCGGGTCACGAGGAGTGGGCAACAGTATTGGTCACTACTTTATAGAATTAGCAAAGAAAGATATGGAGAAATGGTTCATCCAGCTTCCCAACGCGGATTTAGCCTATTTTTCCGAAGGGACCGATCATTTTAACGATTATGTAGAAGGCGTTTTTTGGGCCCAAAATTTTGCTCGTTTGAACCGAGAAGTCATGATGCAAAGAGTGGTGTCAGGCCTTCGTCGTCAAAAAAAGGGACTGCCGCCTTTTGTAATTTTGGATCGCGCGGTAAACTGCCACCACAACTACGTGGAAATTGAGCATCACTATGGCGAAAATGTTTATGTCACCCGAAAAGGAGCCGTTCGCGCTCGCACGGGAGACTTAGGAATTATTCCTGGGTCCATGGGTGCCAAGTCCTTTATTGTTCGCGGACTCGGCAATGCGGAAAGTTTTTGTAGTTGTTCCCATGGTGCCGGGCGAACTATGTCTCGAACAAAAGCGAGATCTGTGATTTCGCTTGAAGATCATAAATTAGCAACAGTGGGCGTCGAGTGCCGCAAAGATTTGGCAGTGTTGGATGAGTCTCCCGGAGCATACAAAGACATTGATGCGGTGATGGAGGCCCAGTCGGATTTGGTTTCGGTGGTGCATACTTTGAAGCAGGTGGTTTGTGTCAAAGGATAACTTTCCCCTTCCGCCCATGGGGTCTTCGAATTCTTTTTTTTTGAAAACCGGGGGCGGTTAGCTGGGTGGTCTAGTTTTTTTTCGAGTTGGCTTTACTACGCAAGTAGTTAACTTAGGGGAGGTTGGACAAAGATTTTGTTTTATCTGTAGAATGTAGTCGAAGGTAAATAGGCGTTTTTTGCCTAAATATTTTGCATGAGTAGATTGTATTTTTTTGCAATTGTCGATGCTAAATTTTTACCTAAGGAGCAGTGGGAATGGCCGAAGCTAAAACTAATCAAACTGAGAATGGTCCGTCTTTGAATGTTTTTGTCAAATCCTTTTGGACCGAGGGTTGGGGTTCGATAATAACTGCTGTTATGATTGCTTTGTTTATTCGCTGGGGATTTTTTGAAGCCTATGTGATTCCCTCTGGCAGTATGTTGCCTTCGCTTTTGATTCACGATCATATTTTTGTAAATAAATTTGTCTATGGCTTGCGGGTTCCATTTAGTGAAAAGTGGCTTGTAGAATTCAGCCCGATTCAAAAAGGTGATGTTATCGTTTTTAAATACCCCGAAGACATGAGCACGTTTTATATCAAGCGAGTGGTGGGTTTGCCTGGCGACAAGATCGATTATGACAATGGGATTTTGTATATCAATGATAAAGTGGTTGAAAAAAATGTTCCGATTACGGAAGAAGATTGGAACTGGCTAAGAACTGAAGATTTTGAACGCGGACATGTTGGACTTGGTAGCCGGGATCAGTTTGCGCATTTTACTGAAGTTTTGGGCGACAAAAAGCACAGTATTATTTTGCAGAAAAATCGTGTGTTTGATGCTAAGTTTGGGCCCGTCACTGTGCCAGAAAATAGTTTATTTGTGATGGGTGATAATCGAGATAACTCGCGGGACTCGCGATATTGGGGATTTTTGCCTAAAGAAAACATATTAGGCCGAGCCATGTTTGTTTGGCTTAGCTGTGAAGAAACCCTAGAGCGCGCTAGCTTCCTTTGCGATCCAACGACCATTCGTTGGAAACGATTTTATCATCAGGTGAATTAGTCTGTGTCGGTAGTGACTTCAAAAAAAGGAACCTGGAAACAGGCGATAATAACTTTTTTTAGTCCCCTATTGTGCCTGCTTTTTTTACGTTGGGCTTTAATTGAACCGTTTGTGATTCCGTCTGAAAGTATGGTTCCGACTTTACTCGTCCATGATCATATCTTAGTAAAAAAATTCGCGTACGGTTTGAAAATACCGTTTGTAGACGACTGGTTAGTGCGCTGGAATCAGCCCGAACCGGGCGATATTGTTGTTTTCAAATATCCTCAAAACCCGAGCGTGTACTATGTAAAACGTCTTGTGGGAATTCCTGGGGATAAAATTGAAGTCAATGAAGGCCATATAGTTCGCAATTCAAAGCCCTTTGAATATCAGATAGATTCTGAAAATTTTCGCTTTAAAGAATCACACGATCAAAAAAGCTATCCGGTATTGATTCATTCTCAGACTCCAGCCGAAACGTCGACCTCGTACGATGTTCCAAAAGAGCAGTATTTTATGATGGGGGACAACCGAGACAATTCCAGCGATTCCCGGGTCTGGGGATTCGTGCCTGAAAAGTTTTTGGTAGGTAAAGCGTGGATGATTTGGCTCAGTTGCCAAGAAACCCTTGAAGATGCCAGATTTATTTGTGATCCTTTAAAAATGAGATGGAATCGGATCTTTAATTTTTTATGACTGTGAGAACGACCTCGCAGTATTTAAGCTTAATCAGTTTGTCCGTGGCCATTGCGCTTTTTTTGAAATGGTCTTTGGTTTCAGTTTACCGTATTCCGTCAAAATCTATGTCTCCAACTTTTGTTCCTGGTGACTTTGTAATTGTAAACAAGGCAGCTTATGGTTTTAAATTCACGCCCGTATCCGAGCCGTTGGGTGGCAACGCGCCGTCAATCGGTGACATCGTGCTGCTCAAACTTAACGATAATTCAAGTACCTATTATATAAAACGAGTAATTGGAAAGCCTGGAGATTCAATTGAAATCAAGAATGGCTTGCTGATTATTAATGGCAAAGAATTAGTCAGCGAAAAGAGCCAAACTCAGCCCGAAAACTCCGCTTTATTTGAAGACTTCGCAGAAAGTTTTGAGGGCCGTAAATGGTCGATCCTAAGAAGTCAGGAATTTACTAAAAAAAACTTTGGCCCTCTATCTATTCCGGCTGGCCAGTTTTTTGTTTTGGGCGATAATCGGGATTCCACCGAGGATTCTAGGCAGTGGGGACCGGTCGCGGCGGGGCTCATTAAAGGCCGAGTAAGGCTTATCGCGTTGTCGGTGGACTGGCAGGATTCAGAAGGACGTGGTCAAATGAAATGGGACCGATTTCTGTCCATTCCAAAGTAGTTTTTTTACTCAGAGTTTTAGCTCTTTTTTGGTCGAATTTTATCAGTATCGTGTTATCTCGATAAACTCTTTTGACTAGAACCAGGCGGCAAGTTAATTTTTTCAAGATGTCTGTTATTTCGCTCACCGATCTTACTTTACCGCAGGTAGAAGCCACATTTATAAACTCCGATTTTTTTAAATCTAAGAATGTTAACCCGCTTCTTTCAGAAGTGATTGTCGCGAATGTTTTTTTTGAGCCTAGCACCCGAACCCGAATGAGTTTTGAAATGGCCGCCTTGCGATTGGGTGCCAAATCTATTCTGTTCAATGGCAAAGTGGGCTCGAGTTTGGAAAAAGATGAATCCTTTACGGATACCGTTTTAAATATCGGCGCGATGAACCCCAATATCATGATTATCCGGTGTGGAAACGATTTAGATTTACACGCTTTGAATAAAAAATTGGGAATTCCCATGATCAATGCGGGTTGGGGAGCCAAGGGGCATCCTACGCAAGCGTTGCTGGATATTGCGACTTTGAAGGCGAGAGACAAACAACTGTCTCACGAAAAAATTTTGTTTGTGGGCGATATTAAACATTCGCGAGTAGTCGCTTCTCATTTGGAATTATCGGCTCACTTGGGATACCAAACTGCATTTTGTGGACCTGCGGACTTTATACCTTCGGAAACTAAGATTCCTGTTTTTAGCACTCTTAAGGATGGAATGGCCTGGGCGACCGCGGTTTATTTTTTACGTGTTCAAAAGGAACGTCACCAGGATGACAACAAAGAAATTGCAGAAAAAACGGCAGCGTTTCAATTGAATTTAGAATCGTTGAAGTATCTAAAACCTGATGATTTATTTATGCATCCGGGCCCCGTGAATTGGGGTGTGGAAATGACAAATGATGTTTTAAAAGATTCTCGCTGTTTGATTTTAGATCAGGTTAATCAGGGCGTGTACATGAGAATGGCGCTAATTTATTTAGTATCAAAAGGTGAACTATGAAAGGTTATTTGGTATTAGATTCCGGTGAATTGTTTGAGGGCGAGATTATAAATGGTAAAATTGGCGGGCCCAGTATTGACCGAGCCGGCGAAGTTGTTTTTAACACTTCAAATACAGGTTACGAAGAAATTGCTACGGACCCTTCGTACTACTCTCAAATAATTGTGATGACGGCGCCTCAGCAGGGTAACTATGGAATATCCAAGAACGTGTGGGAATCCGGCCGTATCCACATTGAAGGATTTGTCGCTCTAGATGTGCAAAATACAGCAAGAGAAAATTCTTGGGTTGAACAACTCAAACGGCATTCGATTCCTATTTTAACGGGGCTCGATACGCGGGCACTCGCTATGAGATTGCGACAAGGTGGAACGCCTTGGGGCGCGATCGTCGCGGCCGAAAATCCAGAAAAAGCGTTGGCCCGAGCAAACGAAGTGATCCTGGCAAAACGCGGAGTCGATCTGGACTGGGTGTTCGCAGTAAGTTGCAAAGAAAGTAGTTTATTGGCGGGACAAGCGGCGGCGGGCCCTCGGGTTGCTATTTTAGATTTGGGAACTAAGCAAAACATTGTGCGCCTTGCCCAGGCCTATTCTAAAGAAGTTAAAGTATTTAACAGCAGAGCTTCAGTTGCAGATATCAATTTATTTAAACCTCAGGCCCTTATTTTAACCAATGGCCCTGGAGATCCCGCAGATGTGAAAGTGGCAGTGGAAACGGTGCGTAGTTTTATTGGAAAGCTTCCGATTTTTGGAATTTGTATGGGACATCAGATTTTATGCCTGGCATTGGGTGCTAAAACGTATAAATTAAAATTTGGTCATCGCGGCAGTAATCATCCGATTCGGGATTTGGTGCTGGATGAAATCTATGTTTCAAGTCAAAACCATGGGTATGCAGTAGACCCAAAAACATTGTCGTCTGATATTAAAATAACTCATACTAATTTAAATGATCAAAGTGTTGCGGGAATTTTCTCGAAGGAAAAATCAGTTTTGGGGATTCAGTATCACCCCGAAGCCTGCCCCGGGCCGCATGAGGCACAGGGTTTGTTCAGGCATTTTTTTGATGAAATGGTTTCGAATTATAAGTTTTAGCATACGGGATGGCTTAAAGAAAAGGGTGTGGCATTATGCATGATGTAGAAAAATTAATGGAAAAAATTCTAAATCATTTTGCGGGGAAAGAATTTACTGAAGAACTAGATAAAGCAAAAAAAGATTTTTTTGATCACGCGGCCATGGATCAGGATCGAACAGATCAATATGAACTGCGCATGAACCAATTTTTTGATTGGTACTTTTTTTCTCGAAAGTTATCAAGTTTTGGACAGACTCCTTTGGAAGCATGTTTATTGGTTAGAGATCTAAGATTCACAGAAGCCGAACTAGTGATGTTAAATACATTGAAGAAAAACATCCATACTTTATTTGAGTTTTTTAAAATTAAAGGTAAAGACGTCTATGTAAAAGACATAATTAAAAATAATAAAATCCTGGTTAAGGATTCCAATGTTTTGTTTGGCTTTAACGAAGAAGAAATATTTGAGGCGCGACTAGTGATGGTCGACGGCCGCTGGCAATTTTTAAAAGGATTTTGCTTTCATCCTTTTTCGGTGAAAAAAATTATTTTAGGTGAAGTTAAAAAATTTCGAAAAAATACCGATTTAGATCCTGAAAACTTTATTTTCAAACTAATGAAGATGCGTTACAAATTTGAACAATATAAGCATGTGAAACCAGAGATGATTTATTCTCAGGAAGTTTTAGCGTAAAGCGAGGAAAACAAAGATGCCGAAAAAAGCCAGCCTTAAACGAGTATTGATTTTAGGCAGTGGTCCCATTGTGATTGGACAGGCATGCGAGTTTGATTATTCGGGAACTCAGGCCTGCAAGGCTTTAATGAAAGAGGGAATCGAAGTTATTTTGGTAAATTCGAATCCAGCGACCATAATGACGGATCCTGAAATCGCAACCAGAACTTATATTGAACCTTTGAAAATAGAATTTTTAGAAAAAATAATTGAAAAAGAACGACCTCAGGCAATTATCCCTACCTTGGGCGGCCAAACTGCATTGAATTTAGCATTGGAACTTCATGAAAAAGGAGTTCTTAAAAAATGGAATGTGGAACTGCTCGGCGCAACCCCTGACGTAATTAGAGCCGCCGAAGACCGAGAAATTTTTAGAACGATTTTGGATCGCGTGGGAGCCAAATACCCCAAAAGTTTTTTAGTACGAACCTATGAATATGGATTAGAGGTCGCAAATGAATTGGGCTATCCGTTAATTCTAAGGCCTAACTACACCTTGGGCGGTGGGGGCGGCGGAATTGCCTATTCACCAGAAGAATACCGATCAATGATTATCAACGCGCTTCATGAATCGCCTACTAGTGAAGTATTAGTGGAAGAAAGTATCATTGGCTGGAAAGAATTTGAGCTGGAGGTCATGCGGGATCATAAAGGTACTTTTGTAGTTGTGTGCAACATTGAAAATGTGGATCCTTGTGGTGTGCACACGGGCGACAGCATTACCGTAGCACCGCAAATGACTTTGACCGATCGTCAGTATCAGGAAATGCGGGACGAGGCTTATAAAATTATCAATTTGGTAGGGATTCAAACGGGCGGCGCCAATGTCCAATTCGCGATAGATCCTGAAACAGGAACTCGTGTCGTAATTGAAATGAATCCTCGGGTTAGCCGATCGTCTGCCTTGGCAAGCAAAGCGACTGGATTTCCAATTGCCAAAATTGCGGCCCTGTTGGCTATCGGATATTCATTGGATGAACTACAAAACGATATCACGCGTTCAACGCCGTCGAGCTATGAACCCGCCTTAGATTATGTTGTGACCAAAATCCCAAGATTTGCTTTTGAAAAGTTTCAAGGATCTAAAGATTTATTGACTACGCAAATGAAAAGCGTGGGCGAAGTTATGGGTATTGGTCGCACATTTAAAGAATCATTGATGAAGTCACTTCTATCTCTAGAATTTCATCCCGAAGGTATTCCTGATGTTGCATACACGTCTGAACAGTTATCGTACCCAAATTCAAAACGAATTTGGGCGGTATTTCAAGCTTTCCGAGACGGCAAATCAGTAGAGGAAGTGCGCGAGCTTACCTTAATAGATCCTTGGTTTTTAGAACAAGTTTTTGATATTGTGACGTTTGAAAAAGATTTTCAGAAAACATTTAAATTTGAAACCGCAAAATCTGAAAGTTCTTTCAAACATTTGTTGAGTGCCAAACGAATGGGATTTTCTGATGCGCGTATTGCTAAATTAGTTGGAAAAAAAGAGGCAGATATTTATGAACGTAGAAAAGCCTGGGGCCTGCATCCAAAATACAGTCGCGTAGATACCTGTGCCGCTGAATTTGATTCTAACACTCCTTATTTGTATTCGTCTTATTGGGCGTCTAAATCTGAGCTGCCATCCTTTCAAAATCCAATAACAGTTATTGGCAGCGGACCCAATCGTATAGGCCAAGGAATTGAATTTGATTACAGCTGCGTTCGAGGCGTAAAGGCGATTCAGCGCAGTGGTGCGCCGGTTATTATGGTCAACTCTAATCCTGAAACGGTCTCGACCGATTACGATACGTCTGATTTGTTGTTCTTTGAGCCCTTGACGGCGGAATCCCTTTCGGAAGTTATGCGGGCGACCCAATCCAGCGGATTTATCTCGCAATTGGGGGGACAAACTCCAATTAATATCACTAGCAAATTGATTAAAAATGGATTCAATCTTTTGGGATCATCGCTACACACGATTGATTTAGCCGAAGATCGAGGTCAATTTAGTGAAATTTGTAAAAAAGTGGGATTAAAAATCCCGAAATCTGCAATGGTAGGTAGTTATTCAAAAGCCCTCGAAGTTCAAGATCAAGTGGGTTTTCCCATGATATGTAGGCCCAGTTTCGTGATCGGTGGCCGTCGAATGGAAGTGTTGGAAAATCCTGAGGAGCTAAAATCTTATTTTGAACGACACCGCGATTTTATTTCCGACGAAAAACCGTGCATGATGGATCAATTTTTAGAAGGCGCGCTGGAAGTCGATGTTGATGTGGTTCGCGGAAAAGATTGGACTCTTATCGGTGGAATTATTGAACATATCGAAGCAGCGGGAGTTCATTCTGGCGACAGCATGGGCGTAATCCCGCCACAACGATTGAAAGATTCGACTTGCGATAAAATCGAAGAATTATCTAAAGTTTTAGCCGATGAATTGAAAATTATTGGCTTTATGAATTTGCAGATCGCAATCAAAGACGATGTAATCTATGTATTAGAAGCAAATCCCAGAAGTTCCCGATCGGTGCCATTTATAGCCAAAGCGACGGGTATTCCATTGGTTGATCTTGGGGTAGAAGCTATTTTGGGAAAAACAAAAAGCGAAGTGAAAATAGATAGATATCGCTGGCGCGATATACCTAATGTTTGTGTGAAAGGCGTAGTATTCCCATTTAAGAAATTTTCTGAATCGGACTCGATATTGGGACCAGAAATGAAATCAACCGGCGAATCCATGGGCCGAGGCAGTGATTATTCGGAAGCCTTGATGAAAGCATTTATTTCAAGCCATGTTAAATTGCCATCCAAAGGAGAAGTGTTTTTTTCGCTTCGTGAAAAAGACAAAGACTTGATGTTGCCTATCGCAAAAGAGATTCAAAAAATGGGTTATCAGTTGTCGGCAACAACCGGCACGGCCCTCTATTTTGAAGAAAATGGTCTTGAATGTGTATCGCTTAAAAAAGTTCACGAGGGACGACCGCATTGCGTGGATCATATTCGAAATGAAAACGTGTCCCTTGTTATCAACACAACAACAGGTCGCAAAGCCATAGAGGCGAGTTTTGATATTCGCCGTGCCTGTATTGATTACAGCATTCCTTGTATTACAGAAAGCGACGCGGGCGTTGCTTTTTTGATTGCTTTGAAAAAAAGAAATGAAGGATCATTTGATGTTACAAGCCTTTAAAAAAATATTTGGAATTGGGTTGGTGCTATATACTTCATTTTTAATGGCGGCTGAGCACCCCGATGAAATTACCATCGGAGTTATTCCGGGCGGCAATCCCGAGCAAATAAAAAAACAAGGTGTGGCGTTAGCGCAAGAGCTTCAGGAGAACATAAAGATAAAGACTAATATTTATATTTCCAAAGATTACAATACGTTGATCGAAGCCATGAAAGAAAAGAAAGTTGATTTTGCTTTTTTAACAGCTCTATCATTTGTGTATGCTGAAAAAACAGCAGGGGCAAAAGTACTGCTAAAAAAAGTCTACCATGATCCATTTTACTATGCCGCGTTGATAGTTCTAAGCAAAAGTAAAATTGATAGATTTATCGACTTAAAAGGCAAGAAAATTGCCTATGTGGACAGTAAGTCCACTTCGGGCTACCTGTATCCAAAAGCGCAACTAAAAAAAATGAATTTTTCTGATGGCGATTTCAAAGAGGTTATTTATTCTGGAAATCATGCTCAATCAGTAAAACTTCTGGAAGAAGAAAAGGTCGATGTTATAGCTGTTTTTGCGGACGATAGCAAAGGTGCTGGCGGCGCCTGGACCAGTTTTGGAAAATTGGATAAAAAGAAATATAAAGTTCTTTGGGTCAGTGAACCTGTGCCTTCCGACCCCTTTACAGTGCGCCAGAGTTTTTATGATCAATATCCTAACACGGCCCATTTGGTAATGGTGAGCATCATCGATATTTTCGAAAAACCAGAAAACCATAACAAATACTCTGATATTTTGGGAAGTAAGACGTTAATGCCGGCGACTAGTCGTCAATATGACCCTGTTAGGGACGTAATAAAAAATTTGAATATTCAAATCAATTAGATATACTTTTGAATATGGCATCAAATGAAAAAGCTATCGAAGTAGTAAATCTAAATAAGTCATTTAAGAAATCTGTTTTTGAAAAATCAAAACAAGTTTTAAAAAACGTATCTTTTGATGTTCCAATAAATAAAACGACAGGTTTCGTAGGCAATAATGGATCTGGAAAAACGACCAGTATAAAATGTATATTTGAGTTTATTTTTAAAGATTCTGGTGACGTTCTGTTTTTTAACGAAAAAATGGGACCTGAAACTAGAAAGAAAATTGGTTATTTGCCAGAGCGTCCTTATTTATATGAATTTTTGACAGCCGAAGAGTTTTTGAAATTTCATTTGGATTTAAGTAAAAAATCAATTCAAGGGCAGTCTGTCGACGATCTTGTGGATGAAGTTTTAAAAAAAGTAGGATTAGTTGACGTAAAAAAGAAGTTTTTACGCAGTTTTTCAAAAGGAATGTTACAACGGGCAGGTCTAGCGCAGGCTTTGATTCACAAACCAGAAATATTAATTCTTGATGAACCCATGTCAGGGCTTGATCCAGATGGTCGCCTATTGGTTAAAGATATACTTAGGGAAGAAAAGAAAAAAGGGATCACAATTTTTTTTAGCAGCCACCTTTTGCAGGATATGGAAGAGCTATGTGATCATTTGGTGGCTATTCATCATGGTGAGATTATATACAATAGCGATTTAAAATCCTTTATGAATCAATACCCGTCACTAGAAGAAGCCTTTCGAAATAAACAAAAAGAGGCTAAAAAATGAAGGCGATTTATATTATTTCAAAAACCACGTTTCGAGAGTTAATTCGAGAACGATTATTTATTGTAATTTTCTTTTTAGCAGTACTTCTTTTGTCTTTAAGTGTGGCGCTCAGCAATTTGTCAATTTGGGAATTCCAACGGATTCTTTCAGATTTAGCTTTGTCTTCTATGGAAATCGCAGGACTTGGAATTGCACTGTTTGCGGGATCTTATATGATTCACAAAGAAATAGAAAAGCAAACCTGCTTGCTATTGCTGTCAAAGCCGATCAGTCGAAGTGAGTTTATAATTGGAAAATTCTGCGGACTAAGTGCTTTGATTTTTTTGACCTTGGTTACACTTTTAGTCATTCTAAATTTAATTCTTTTAAACCAAGATTTCGTAGTTAATTCTTTATTTATTTTAGTAAATATATATTTAAAAATTCTGATAGTTCTATCTTTAGTATTTTTTCTTTCTGTTTATATCCGTCCGGTTATTAGTTTACTTTTTGGACTTAGTTTCTATTTTTACGGTCATGGAATCAATAGTGTCGAGTTTTTAATAAAAAAGACAAAGGACGCTAACCTTATTGCCATCCATAAATTATTAGAAACCATTAGCCCACAATTTTTTCGATTTAATTGGAAAAATTACTATGTTTTACAACAAGGTCCGCCCACTCAGGAATTTATAATTATGGTAGGGTATTTTTTAATCTGGATATTAATGTTGATGGGTCTTGCCGTTCACGGTTTTAAAAAACGAGATATCGTTTAGCTTGGCTTTTTGCCTTTTTCTGCTGGGTTCATGGATTAAAAGCGAAATTTTATTAGGAAGGGCCTGTTCTATCAAAAAAGGACGGCCATCCTGGCCTCTACCGGCTTTTTACGCCATCGTGGCGCGCCGGAGCCATTTTTTGATAGAAGAGGCCCTTCCTAATAAAATTTGATTCTGGTGAGCAGAAAAAAACAAAAAGCCTTCGACATGAGAGCAGCTTTGGGCCTGGGTTGGTTTTATCAAATTTTTCTTAGGGCTTGTTTATGAAGTGTTTTTTCTGATTCAATCTGCCTCTTGGCTCAAGTTTTTTAGAAATTGCTGAGGCTTGGGCGCGTTCTCTGTGTGATGCTGCCTTTTTGAAATTGGATTGAAATACGATATTTTTTCTGATTTGCTGACGTTCAATTGATAAGTAAGAGTCATAAATATCTCTTCTATTTTTGGGTAGTCGCTGGCTCGATTAGCACTTCGAAGGATTTCCTGAAATGTATCTTGGGATGAGCCTACTAGTTGCTGTAGAATATTGTATCTAAGAGTACTGCCTTGTTCCGTCATTTTTCCTAAGGAATGGATTCTAGGCCACAATACAGCTTTAAAAGTTCGCCTGTTTCCGTGCTGGACAAATAAGGATAATTTTCAAGATTTGAATCCATCCCACTTTCTCTAAAAAATCGAGCCACCGCATGCGAATATTTAGCAACCTTTTGAATATCGAAAGGAGGCTCTTCGGGTGCGGCTTTGCTTAAACTATTAGAAATTTCCCTCGTTTGAGATGAGAGTTTTATGAAGCTAGCAGATATAGCGGGTCTAATGAATCTTATTTTTTCAACCTTTGGCAAAGCGGCGATTTCTTGGTCAAGGCTATGTGTTGCTGTCGTTGACGGATCATCTCTGGCGACAGCTGGTGTTTTCGTTTTCTCACTAGTCTTGGGTTTTACCGTACCCGGACTAGAAGCTGTAAATCTTTTTTTCTTTGTTGCAGTGGTAGCTTGCGAACTCTCAGCAGTGATTTTTCCATTTGGGTTTGTTCGCCAGAGAAGTATTATGGCCGTAGCTGCGACGATTAGAAAAATGACGGTTTTAAGATTTTTGTTTTTCATCCAAAGTATTGATCGATCATTTTTGAGCGGGGATTAACTCGACCATTGTCTATTGTATAGAGAATCTTGGCGGGCCCGCGATGTTATTCGCAAAAATTAGCATTCTCGGATAAAATTGCCTTGCACTGTTTTGATTTACATTTGATTTCGGATTTGTCTACGACCGCTCGGCAGTCGTCTGAGGTGCAGGCCGATGAGTCTTGATCTACTATGGATTTACAGTTTTTGAATTTTGAATCACACTTTTCGGATTGATTATTTATTAAAGCTTTGCAGGTTCCGTCGGGACATATGTTTTCATCTCGGTTCAAAAATGCTTTGCAAAGATTGTCTTGGCAGCGATGGTCTTGATTGTGGAGAATCGCCTTGCATTCATCGCTTTCACATAAAATTACATTTTTAGTTGCAAACGCTTTGCAGTCTAGTGTGCTTATGCTTTCTAAACTTGAAGTTTTAGCCAGGACATATTTTAAGTAAAGGTCTGTTGATTTTGAACTTGGGTCGGTACTTACGGTGGCTGGTGCTCTTTGAATTTCAGTACCTATATTGGCGCAACCGGTTCCAACCATCATTGCTAGGATAATTGTACATTTCAAAATTTGTTTCATATTTATAAGGATACATGGTTATAATCGAAAAATGATAAACGATATTTTGAGTTTACCGACTGAGGTCCAGTATTTTTTCTTTTTCCTCTTTGGCGCGATTTTAGGCAGCTTTGGCAATGTTATTATCTACCGCTTGCCTAACGAAGTGTCGATTATCAAGCCGGATTCGCATTGCTACAATTGCAAAAAAGCAGTCCGATGGTTCGACAATATTCCTATATTGTCCTGGTTTATTCTTCGCGGAAAGTGTCGAAACTGTGGAGCCAAGTTTTCCTTTCGCTACCCATTTGTCGAATTTTTGACAGGCCTTCTATTTTTACTGAGTTTCCATTTCATCGGATACAAATGGTTTTTAGTCGAAGTACTTATTTTTCAATTTGGTATTGTAGTTTGTAGTTTTATTGACTTCGATCATATGATTTTGCCGGATGAATTTACATTAGGTGGAATCGTGTTAGGCCTTGTGGGAGCGCTTTTAAACCCTGAACGAGAATTGTTAGATGCGTTTTTAGGAATGCTTTTTGGCGGCGGATTTCTTTGGTTTATGGCCTATGCCTACTATTTAATTTCAAAAAATGAAGGAATGGGTGGCGGTGACATAAAACTTCTCGCCTGGATTGGTGCATTGCTAGGATGGAAAGCAATTCCCTTTGTAATTATGTCGTCAGCCTTGCTTGGATCTTTTGTCGGAATTTTAGTGGCTATAAAAAGTAAAGATGGATTGAAAACAGCAATTCCGTTCGGGCCTTACCTGGCCTTTGGTGGGGTTTTATTCATCTTCGGTGGCCATGAATGGGCAATTAAATACTTTAATTTGTTTTTGCCTGGATTTTGAACCTGTAGGGTATTTGACTCTTATGTAAGTCCATCTATCATTAAAAATAAAAGGTTGTATGTTTTTTAGCTCAAAAAAAATTTTAGGTCTCGACATAGGGACTAACTCTATTAAAATTGCGGAATTGGATGTTTCCAAAACAGGAGCTGTCCTGCAAAGCTTTGGATACATGCCGACTCCTATAAACTCGATGGCGCCAGAAGAGATAAAAGACGTGTCGGCGTTGGGTTCAGCAGTTTCTAATTTAATATCTGAAATTAAAACTAAACGAAAAACGGTATGCGCAGGACTGAGTGGCACATCGGTTATCGTGCGAAAAATTACCATGCCTAAACTAGATGGAAAGCTTTTGAAAGAACAGATTAAATTTGAAGCAGAACAATACATTCCTTTTGATATAAATAATATATCCTTAACTCATGTCGTTTTGCCCTCTCTAAGTCAGGGCAGCACGATGGATTTGTTATTAGTGGCGGCTCAAAATGAAATCATAACTCAGTATTTGGCTACAATTGAAAATTCAAATTTGAAATCAAGTATATTCGACGTCACTGGTTTTGCATTGGCAAATGTATTTGAATATAATTATGGTCGGATCAAAGATCAAAATATTGGGCTCTTTAACTTTGGAAGCTCTGTTACCAATTTTATAGTTATCAGCCAAGGCGATATTGTTTTCTGTCGAGATATTTTAGTAGGCGGAGCCAATTATACGAGTGAGATTTCAAAAAATCTGGGAATTTCATTCCTTGAAGCCGAAGCGCTTAAAATATCAGCATCAACGAAAAAGGACGTTCCAGAAGACGTTGTGAACTACATCAATTTCACAACGGAATCTATTATTGAGGAAATTAAGAATTCAATGGACCTTTTGAATGTATCTACTAATGGTTTAACACTGGGACGTTGTTTCTATACAGGTGGATCATGTCAGACCTTTGGATTGATCGATTCTTTGGTTAAAAGTACAGGAATCCAGTTTGAAGCACTTAATCCATTTAAACGTATTCAATCTAATCCAAAAAAGTTTTCCTCGGCCTACGTAAAACAGATTAGTAATTTGTCCCCAATTTCGTTGGGATTGGCGCTTAGAGAGGATTCAGATCATGATCCGAATTAATCTCTTAAATCAGAAAATACGATCACAAGTAAATCCGCAGTTAACGACCATTGCAGTAAATGCCGATATCGTGATGACTCGGGACGAAATTCAGAAACAAGCGTTCTTTAGAGTAGTCATCCTTATTTTATTTCCCGCTTTGTTTTATGTTTATGATAATTACTACTATCAAGATCAAATGAACTCTCAATTTCCGCCGTTAGAGAAAAAAATAGACGATTTGAGTAAATTTAATGCAGCTAAAGAAAAATTTGTTAATGATATTAAGCAATTCGAAAAAGAAGGAAAAGTTATCCAGGATAAAATTAACAAAATTAATTTTTTGGATGCTTTGCGCGGTTATGAAATTGAAATTCACAAATTTTTTCAAAAAACTTTGCCCCAGAAATTATGGTTTGATGAATTGATCTACACCTTTGATCAAAAATCCGAGGCTGGGGTAAAAGGTGAAATCAAAATTAAGGGTCTTTCGCATAATCCCTCGGATATTCAGCTATTAAGAAAGGCGATCAAGGAAAATATACTTTTCACCGAATGTGAAATTCAAAAACAAAATACTGTGGATTTCGAAGGACAAAAGGTAGAAAGCTTTGAACTGGTAGTAAAAATGGAGAAGAGACTGTGATTCAGATTTTAGCCAAAATCGTATCTTTAGACTACCCGAAAGTGGCCGTCATTGGCTTGTTTTTGTGTGGACTCTATTATTTTCTATATTTTCAAGATACGACTGGCCAGCTTGAGACAAAATTGTCCGGTTTGCAAAATACTTTGAAAGCAGAAGAAGCAAAAGCTAAAGACACAAAAGAGACAGAATCCCGTGCTGAGGTCGTTAAGAAAAATGTGTCCGAGTTAAGTCGCAATTTAGATACAGTTCAGAAGCGACTTCCCAGTAACATCACAACTTCAGATGTTATTTCGTTTATTGAATATTTTTCGCGGGAAACTCAAATTCAGATTTCATCTAAAACTCCATTGAATCCGTTGCGCGAAGACATTACTGAAAAGCTGCCGGTGAACATTAGTTTTACCACCACCTATGCAAAATTGGGAAAATTTTTTGTTGCAGCTGCGAACTATGATCGAATAACAACAATTCCGAAATATTCAATTCGAAGGGCGCCGGAAAAAGATTCACAGAATTTACAAATTGATATGGAAATAAACGGCTACCGTGCGTATGAAGCAAAAGAAGAAGTCAAAAAGGAACAGAAATGATCCTTAGGTTTTTTATTTTTTTAGCGTTTCTGACTATTTCTCTTTCAACGTGGGCACAAAAGCCAACGGTGGCGGTGAAAGCAGCTACGATAAATGCAGGTAAACCCGTAGCCGTGCCGGTTGCGACTCCTCCGGCAACGTCACCTCCCATTGCCAAGCCAACAGTGGCTCCGACAGCGCCAGTCAACCCCAGCGCCGCCCCCCAGCCAAATGCCCCAGAAAGTAGCCCCGCACCACGCATCGCCGCGCCGGGCCCGGCTATTCCCGGGGTGCCCCAGCCAGAGGAATTTACTGAAGAAAACTCTGGCCTAGTTTTGAAAAAAAATACTTTTACTTATGACAGCAATGAGGGGCGCGACCCATTTAAAATATTTCGGGAAGTTCCGATTTTTGGTAGTGGCCCGAACCCTGATCCAAAGTCAAACGAAGGGCCCAAATTACCCAATCATGCTGAAAAAAATATTCGAACGGCTTTAATACCGAACGACATAAAACTAGTGGGAATTTTATTTAGAAAAGCAGACTCTATTGCTTTAATTTCTGTTATTGGTGTCAAAGGCCTAAATAGGCTAAAGATAAATTCACCGATTGGCCGAAACGACGGAAAAATAATAGAAATTAAACGAGATCAAGTCGTTATTGAACAGATTAAAGATTTTGATGGCCAAAAATTTACTGAAAAAGTGACCTTAGACGTAAGACCTAAAAAAGAAGAAAAAACAAAGAGGTAATTTTACATGGACGTAAAAAAAATAATACTTTGCTTGTTGGGCGCGACTTATATGCTTGTATCGTGTTCAAGCGCGCCGACAAATGGTGAAGAAGACTTTGCTGCTCAAGATGCCTCCGCACCCACGGATTCAAACGCAGAGCTTTCGACTGATGCCGCGGCTTCAAATCAGGTGGCTCCCGTCGACGAGTTTTCTGAAAACAATCCGGCTCCGCCGCCAGAAAGTGCTCCGCAAGATCAAGCTCAAGTGCAAGACTCGCTGGAACCCCAGCCTGTAGATCAGCCGCCTGTTGAGCCGCAACAACCGATTGTGGAAAGCACACCAAAGCCACAGACTGTGGTTTTAGAATCTCCGGCGGCCTCTAAAAATATGCCAGTCCATATTACTAACGTGGAATTTAAAGGAAATGAATCGGGGGGAACCTTGGTAATTTCGACTTCTGGAGATTTCAAGTTCAATCAAACAAAAAATACAGCCAATCGACAATTAATAATTGAGATTCCGAATTCTACTTTAGATAAAAAAGCGTCACGGCCTTTATTGCTCAAAGATTTCAAAGGCGGCATTGGAGCTGTATCGACCTACTATTCTGCAAGCAATCAAACGACTCGGGTAATACTTGAATTGAGACAAGGCGCGCCCGAAGTATTAGTGCAACCAGAAATGAATTCTTTATTGGTAGTTACTAATGAAGGTGCGGTGCAAACTGACCAAGTTTTAAATACTGAAAAATTGCCAGAGCCTAACAAAAATGCGGATGTTACAAATAATTCTGGAAATGTTCGTGCCGGTTCACAAAATATCGCGGATGCATTTAATTCTAAAAACTTTGAAGGTGAAGAAATAGACTGTAACTTTAACGAAACAAATACCAAGGACCTTTTGCTATTTATTGGAGAACAAATTGGAGCCAATATTATCGTGGATGAAATTCCTGAATCAACAGTAGATATAAACATTCAGACAGTTCCTTGGGATCATTGTGTTGCCATTATTTTGAAATTGAAACGTCTAGGGTACTCAAAAATTGGAAATATTCTTAGAGTCACTACACTTGAGAATATTAGAAAGGAAAACGAAGAAGCTCTTAAAAATTTAAAAGACAGTGAAGAATTGGCTCCACTTAAGGTTCGGTTGTTTCCAATCAGTTTCGCGGATGGAAAAGATTTAGAAAAATTAATCTCCACATTTTTAACTAAAAATCGTGGATCGGCATCATTTGATACACGAACGAATTCTTTTATTGTGACTGATAGTGAAGATGTTTTGCGCCAAATTGGAATTATGATTAAAAATTTGGATACACCGCCAAAACAAGTTTTAATAGAAGGGAAAATTGTTGAGGCAAGTGCCAACTTTAGTAAACAAATGGGAATCAATTGGGGTTTTTCAGGAGCTCCAGTAAAATTGGGCAGTAAAACTTCTTTTACACCTAATTTTTCGATTGGATCGCCAAATAAAGGCGCGGATTCTGGCGATAACTCTTTGGGTTTTAATATTGGCGTAATTGATTTTATAGGTAGCTTGACAGCTTCATTGGCCCTTCTGGAAAAAGAGGACAAAGTAAAAGTACTTTCATCCCCACGAATCGTCACCATAAATAATCTTGAAGCAAAGATTGGTACAAATGCTATTATTAAGCCAGTTTCAAAAGACAACACTGGGAAGTTTACTGAAGGAACTCCTGTTGAGGTTAAATTAAATTTAACTGTGAATCCGCAGGTTACCAATGACGGATCCGTAAAAATGAAGATTGATGTGAATCGTGATTTCACAGGCGTTGCATCGGACCCATCAATTTCAAGTTCGGCGCCTAAGTACAGTCGAACAATTTCTACCAATGTTTTAGTTAAAAATGGTCAAACCTCGGTAATCGGCGGTGTGTTTCAAAACGATACGTCTGAAGGCGAGATTGGCATTTCTGGCTTGAAAGATATACCAATATTTGGGTTTTTATTTAGGCAGAAACAAACAGTTAGAGCCAACACAGAGTTATTAGTATTCCTTACTCCTAAAATTTTGAGTTATAATGAAAATGGAGAAGCTAATTCTAACTAGGGTGGGTTATGAAATATTTTAAAGTAATTTTACTATCTGGAATAACACTGAGTTATTTGGGATGTTCTAGCAGCAAAGGGGATGACCCAAGTTCTTTGCTGACAGTGGATCTTGGTAAAAGCAGTGGTATTATTATTCCATCTCCTGCCAATACTCTTAGCTGCGAGCAAATTGCAAAAGGTGATCTAACTACTGGTGCCATATCTGGGGCCTACTTTACATTGCCAAATCCACGGATTTCTTGGACCAATGCTGCGGACGCTGTGGTTGCATCCTCTACTTCGGAAGTTCGAATTGTGGTGTTGCGATTAACATTAAAATCGCCTAAAATTGGCGGCGAATATTCGTGCATTTTTTCAGACGTAGCTCTTGGATCGCTTTTTTATGCAAAGACAACTCAAACCAATGGAAATGTTTTGGTAAACACATGGGATGGCAGGCTCAGTAGGAATTCTACAAATTTGAAAAACTCTACTTCAGACTTAATCGGTACTGGGGGAGCGTTCACTCCGTGCGACATTAAATGCGGCGGTATGAACATTCCTAAAGGCACTTCGCAATTTAGTGCCACTGGAGAATATGAATTATTGGCCGTACAAAAGAAATTTAAGACGGCAGATGCCGCAGCTAATTCCACAGACTACGAAGAGTTTCCAATTAAAGTAGTTGGTTCCTTCACTGTGGATTACACGTTAAACTAGGGCTCAAGTGATAGGAAGCCAACATGCTTTTAGAGAGTCTAAACATATCTGTTTCCAGTTTGATCGCGGGTTTGATTTTTGGTGTTATTGGAATGTGGCTTTTTAAGCAAGGTCGAAGCAATTCAAATCTTTATTTTGTTTTTATTGGATTGATTCTTATGGTTTATCCTTATTTTACCAAAGGTCCATTGGCTGACTGGGGCATTGGTTGCCTTTTATGCGGAATTGCGTACCATTACAAAAATGAATAGTGATAAATCTTTGGGACTTATGCCGGTTCTTTTTGTAGGTCATGGTTCACCCATGAACAGTGTTGAAAAAAATAGTTTTACCGATGCTTTTTCGCAATTAGGCCAGTCAATAACAAAGCCGAAAGCTATTTTGGCCATTTCCGCTCATTGGGTAACTCGTGGATCTATCATTCAAAATTCGAAACGACCAAAAACCATTTACGATTTTTCTGGATTTCCAGACGAATTGTATCAAATAAAATACTCAGTGGATGGTGATCCTGAAATCGCAAATGATGTATCGGTACACGTGCCCTCGATTGTAGCCGATGATCAATGGGGTTTAGATCATGGAACGTGGTCGGTTTTAGTTCACATGTACCCCAATCGAGACATTCCGGTTTTACAATTGAGTTTGAATACCAATCTCAGCTTTGAAGATCATTTGAAGCTAGCTAAAGAGCTATGTTTTTTAAGGCAACAAGGCGTACTTATTTTGGGCTCTGGAAACGTGGTTCACAATTTGCGCCGCATACAATGGGATCCCAAGGCTCCTGCCTATGATTGGAATCTTGAATTTGATCAAAAAATTCGTGATTTGATTTCAAACCATGATTTTCCAGCGGTCGCTGCCATTGAAAAAACAGAGAGAAAATTATTTGCTATGGCCCATCCGTCGTCTGAGCATTTTTTACCTTTGCTGTATGTCCTTGGGGCGGCCGGGCCTGAAAGCTCGGTAAAAATCGTCGGGCAGGGGTCTCAAAACGCTTCGATTTCAATGACTTCATTTTTGCTTTCTTAAATCAGAAAAACTGAGGCTTTTGCGCGGCGAGTTTCAAAAAAATGATCTGGTACGCCTTTTCGAGCCGTGTTAGTTCGAAATAATGAAAATTCACTTTCAAATTTGGATCGCCGCAGTGTTTATGTCATTTTTCGCACAGGCGGCCCATCCGATTTTTAATCAAAGTTTTTTGAAAAATACAGGTGAATTATTGCGGTTGTCCCAAATAGAAAATCCCAATAACAAGCCTTATTTAGTTTTATTTTGGGCAAACTGGTGTTTACCCTGCAAAGAAGAAATCAAAACGGTCGCTGAAAATGCAAGTTTAAACGGTAAATTTATTTTTGTGGCAATTAATACGGATGAAGCCGTTGGCGCGCAAAAAGCAGTTTCGTTTTTAGAACAAATAAAATGGCCCTATGTTCAATTGCGAGATGAAGGCGGCGCTTACTTTTATCGTTTGCAAAAGACGGGTCAGTTGCCTTTTTCTCTTTTGCTAAACGGTGAGGGAGATTTTCAAGAATCTTTTTTTACTTTAGATTTTTCTCGGCTAAGTGTCGATTTAAGCGTCGATTCAAATTTTGAAGAATCTAAAAAACCTTGGACGGTTTTTGGTGAAGCGTACTGGCGTGAGGCTCAGCAAACCGGGGCTGATGCCCAGAGTGGTCGCGCGTTTGCCAATGCGGTGGGGGTGATGTGGTCGTCTCCAAAAATGGAAGCATCGATTGAGCATCAGCTTTTGTTTCAAGACAATGCGTCTTCAAGATTGGCCGATAAAAAATGGGAAGACAAACTTGGCTCTCTATATGGCGAATGGCGATCGCAAGATTTTAAAATTAGGGCTGGCGATGACCGAGTTTTGTGGCTTTCCGGTGAATTAATTTATCTTCAACAAACAATTGGCATTGTTGACCCTGCGGAACTGCGCGGTGTTCATTTAATTTATCAAGACCATGATTTTACCACTAGTATTATTGCGGGCCGAATTGACACGCCACTTTTTGCGCGGGAACTTGATCCTAAAAAAGATGTGTCGGTTACACTGCCGACGGAAGATATTGCAGGAGTGCAGGTGGGCTGGTCATCGCATAAAGAAACCGAAATCAAATGGAATCTAACTGGGGGCACCGCCCAGTACAAGCGAGCGGCCGATATTGATTTGGGTTATCCGCAGGAACTGAAAGATAAGCGACAGGGCCTTTCGGGATTGTTAAGTCAAAATGGCAATGGTGTTCAATTAAATTATTCGCAATTCCAGTTTGACGAGGTATCCGCAGGAACCCGCGTTCAACGTCCACATACAGTTGATGGTCAAGCCTGGTTGACGTTTGGTTCTACTCGAATTCCCGTTCATTTTCTTGAAGCATTTGATGTTGGTTCGAGGTCTTTGGTTCCGACATTGGTTGAAGACCCGGCCATGCCTTTGACAGGCAATCGAAAGTCTCAATGGAAGATTCAACCACGCTGGGAAAGTAAATGGTATATCGAGCCGGGTTGGACCTATGAATCTCTGTCAGATGAGTCTAACCCCAGTCATCAAACAACGTTGAGTTTTACTTCGGGTCACGAGAATAAAAGAATCAAAGCGGCGATTGCTTATCAAGAAACCGTTTTAAATATTTCAAATTCACGAACCAACGAGTGGACTTCATTATTTGACCTTCCCCTGGAAAAATCATGGAGTGTGCAATTGCGATTTAAGCAACATCAAGGTCAGGAAACTGACTCAAGTGAAAATGCAGTTCTAGGTTGGAATTTAAGTTCCCTTACAGAAGACTATCGGCCAACTAGCAAAGGTCATTGGCAAACTTTGCTCAATTGGCAGTGGACGCATCAGGGTAAATATTACAGGATATTATCTGGCGTGGATGAAACTGATTTCTCGGCTATTGAGGCGGTTCTTAATGGAAAAGTTGTTTCAACTCGATTAGCCTACGGACGAGCCCCTGGCGGTATTGTGTGTACAAATGGTATCTGCACTCAGAAAACGCCATTGAACGGCTGGCAGGGTGATTTCATTTACAATATTCATTTTTAAATTTTTTATTTCCATGTTAGCGTCATAGCAACAATTTTCATAATTTTCGGGGGTTATTTTTATGTCTATCTTTTTAAGATCGGTTATTGTCGTTTTAGCAATTTCATTTGGTTTTGTTGGCTGCAAGAAAAATGATGATAAATCACCTGATGCTCAAGTTGCCCAGCTTACTAAGGATAAGAATCATCCACTTCCAGCGACTCAGTTAAACGATTTTGTAAGCCAAGAAGCCCAATCACTTATCAGCATGGCCAACCGGGCCAGCAGTGAAAGAAAAAACCTAGTTGTCATATCAGGTGCGGCTTGGTGTGGCCCATGCGCACAGTTAGATGCAAGTTTGAAAGCCCATCCAGAAGTTTTAATTAATTTGAAAAAAACAAATATCGTTATTCATGTTGAAGAAGTTCACCTAACTGCTTTTCTGATGGATGTTTTTCCTTTCACACAAAACTATTGGCCGATGGTTTTATTTTACCGACCAGACGGCTTTCGCTGGTCTGTTTTATCGATGGATGAAAATATTACTGAACCAGCGCTTTCGTTTGAAAAAAGTATTGTATCTGCAGCTAGTGAATCTGGAAAAATCGAAAGACTACTTGCTGATTATAATTCTAATATTAATAACAATATCGTGCTTGATGATTCAAAAGCGGGCGAGAAAGCGACCATTACTTTAGCTGATTTGGCTCAAGGCGCTCTTTATGAAAAATCTCCGGAAGATGCGAAAGCGATAGTTATTAAAATTATCAGTGATCGCCATTCAAAGCCTCAACTTTTTCCAAAATTTGAAAGTGACTCGGATCGTTTCAATTGGGGCTTCTATCAACTTCAAGCAACGATTAATGGATTAGTAGGCATTGGTGCGTGGACTTATGAGCAGATACTTTCTACGTACCCTGAGTTTTCTGAAGCTCTTCACAATGAACTGCCGACTCTAAATTTCCAAATTAAACTCTTACCAGAGCTCCAAGCTATTCGGTCGATTTCAAATAACTCAAGCGCAGCAAAGCAATGCGGATCTAAACTTGAAAAATTTCTGAATGAAACACCGGCTACTACTGCTGGTTTAAATGAGTTTAAAATAAAGATGACTGGTCTTTGCCAAGCTTTAAGTGTGCAAGCGGGAATTGCCGATAGGGGTCAGTTTGAAGTTTGGATACGAGGGCACCTGGCTGCTATGAATTCCGAAGTGCGTGCCTCCGTTGTTCGCGACCTTTCACGTTACGCAAGCTCGGTAGGTTTGTTTTCGTTGTCCCAAGAGCTATCTAAAGAAGTAAGAGCTCTCAGTCTGAAACACCGAGAATCTGAATTAGCTGACATGAATATTAAGTTGAAAACCGCAACTCAAGCGGGCGACAAAATACAAATGGAAGAGCTACGTAAAAATATTCATGTTGAAGAAATGATTATTTCTAGACTTATTCACGTCTACGATCAGCAAGACAAAGCATGGGCTAGTGGTCATTCACCGTCGGCAGTGGAAGAGTTATGATTTTAAGTATTCTATTTTTGGCCCATTCGGCAATGGCCGTAGATGCAAAAGATGCGGTTGCATCCATTGTAACTCAGCTTAAAAATGATTCCTTGATCGTAAGCGTGAATCCCCCGTCAGGAACTGAATTAAATTTTGAAGGACCATGGAATCTTACGATTAATGATCCGAATGGGGCAAAATTTTCTTTTGATTTGGCTAATTTTGATAAATCAGCCCACAAATTTAGCGTGTTGGTTCCCAATAAAAAAATGACTAATTATAAAGTAACCTATTTTTTGTGTGCTACTGATCATACCTGGTGCAAACGTGATGTAAAAGAAGGCGTGATCCGATGAAATTAATTTCAGCTTTGATACTTTTTTCTGCGCTCGGTGGTTGCCTTGGTCGAAATGACGACAGGGCCGCAAACGTGCATGTCGATGTTGAAAAAATGGGATTGGATCCTGCTCAGCCAGCAGTTCTGGTATTTGGAGCGGTTTGGTGCAAGCCCTGTCGTGCTGAAATTCTTGAGTTCAATAAACTACAAGCCGAGTATTCAAATCAGCTTCAAGTCCGAGGATTACTAGTAGAGGGTGAAGAAAAAGGCCAGGCTTCGACTCTTGAAATGGTCGATAAATTTGTTGGACCACAAGCGCAACTTCCAGGGTATAAAATTGTAGTGGATCGAGAGTGGAAATCTTTTGATCAGCTTAATTTGCGTGAGGGACGACAATTACCAACCATTGTTTTTGTTGGCAGTCAGGGTGTCGTAAAACGTGTTGTTCAACGAAGCTTGGACTACGATACAGAGCTTAAGCCTCTGGTAGAGAGTTTGGTAAAAAATTCGCTTTCCTCAGATTCTGGATTGAGCGAAACTCCAGTTCCTTCCGCTTTAAGTTTATCTGGCGAAGATTGGGCAAAGAGACCTGGGAATGATTCCAATTCGATAAAATTCCAGAACTTGGTTGCGGCTTGGTCTGAAGGAAGAAAAAAATATAATTTTCTTGAATCCAATATGCCTTTTTTGTCTGGCAGTATTTCTTTTGTAACAAATGAACGAGGTGTAGATGTTCCTTTGAAAGGTTTCTGGTCCTATAAATCAAGCAATGGAACCTGCAATCTCACTGTACGAGTTTACGAGGACGGACGTTTCAAATCTGCTTCAGGTGTTTGTTTTTAGTCTATATTTCGAATAGAATTAACTATGCTTATTAAAAATTCGCCGGTGGGTTGGGGTATTCCCCTATCCAATGGTTTTATTAGAAACTATATTATTTTTTGGGTCACGCTTGTGGTGGTTGTCCTAATCATTACTTTTTTAAAACGAAATGAAATTAAAAAACAACGAGAAGGATATTTTGAGTTTCTAACAGTGAAATGGAAAATACTGACATTTCTAGTGTCCTGTTTTTTTGTCACATTTGGTGGCTATTGGACAAATGACGAAACCTGGGATTTCATTTCAGGATTGGGTATGTCGGTGTTTACTTTTTTATTTGCGCCTCTATCGATTGGCATTTTATATAGATTTGCCCTTAGACGGGAATCCCTTTTGGATCTTTTTTTGGCCTGTGTTTTTTCTCTCGTTGCTATTAGTTGGTTTTACGATGGCTATTTGGCTCTTCGGGATGGGGTTTATACAGAACGTTGGTTTGGAAATCTAATTCTATCCTCAGTAATTTATTTCTGTGCCGGTCTTTTCTGGAATTTGGAACTGGGTGAAGCCAATCAAATACGATTTAGTTTTTCACGATCAGACTGGCCGCACGCTCCAAAAAATAGAAAAATTGCAAAAGCCTTCCTACTGGCGATTCCTATTGGACTAGTAGCCCTTTTTTTTATAATTGGATTTGTTGGATGGTCTTTGTAGTTTTAGTTATTTGATGGCTTCTGTTCGCTTTGAATCTTCTTTTTCTTGAACAAAATAGCGCAAAGACAGGAAGGTCCCGTAATGGTCCCCTGATTCGTTAAATTTATTGGTAACAGAATAAGCATAGCGTGCATCAAAAACGACTGAATAACGGTCTTGCTGCCAAATTTCATATTGTATCGCTAAATCCATTCCATATTCTGTGACGTCCCGGGCCGACGTATCAATTTCTTGGCCTCGTGGAAAGTCAGAATGAACCAGTCGAGGGTCACCCAAGGTGTACGACGAATACAAGGCTAATGAGGCCGACAATGCGCTGGTTAAATAACGGCGATAGCCCATCGTGATATGCACCAGATCAGTCTCTTCGGCCACAAAAAGCCCGTTTTCTTCTCGAAAAAAGATTTTGTTCATATGAAACATAGCAATTTCTAAAGCGCCCTTATCGTTCACATCGCCATTAACTAGGAATCCTATTCCCCCTTGTTTAGGTGAACTGGCGCCATTGATCGAGCCCTTAAAATGAGTTTGATATATAAATGGGCCTAGGTTGGCCGTTACGTTTCCTTCTTTTGGTGAATAGGCAAAGGCTAGTTCCGTTAGGCTGCATAAAAAAACTAAAAAAACGCATTTTAAGTTTTGCATGAACGTAGATTAAATTCGATGATCAATAAAGTTCAATTTATTTCTTGAGGTAATTTTTTGTCAAATCGGGCCATGATCCTTTTTCAGCTATTTTTAACATTTTTTGCGGTAGTGGCCACTGCCAAAAATTCAAATACCTTAACCCCCACGCCGTTAAAAACTAAAACCCAGCAATTGAAATTGGATTATTTGCGAAAACCGGCCTCTGCAGTGGTTGACGACTACAGTGACGAAGAATTTATCGATGATATTATCGATGAAAGCCTAGAAGAGCGGTTTATTGAAAACAACATAGCAATATCAGCCTTTTTCGATGAAGTAGCCGATGGAATTGACACATTTATTGTAGGGAAACGAATTACCACTCGAAAAAATGAGACCAGCGTAAAAGTTCAAAATTCGACCTACATTGTGGAAAACCAAAACCCCAAAAACAACACCAGTATAGGATTAAATTTGCGGTTGCCCAATTTAGAAGAATACTGGCAATTAAAATTTACCTCGTACGACGAAAGTGAAGAACGACGAGGTGTCCAAAATGGATATTTAAGAAATACACCAAGGGAGCAGAACTACGGGGCGACAATAGGTCTTTTTCGTAAACTTGGTAATGTTCAAACATCATTCCAGCCTCGAATTGATTTGGGCGATCCACTGAAAATTTCCCATTCGTTGACCTTTGAAAGTGTTGCCGTTGTGCAGAATTATAGTGTCAGTCCCAAGCTAGAATTATTTGCGGGACCAGTAGATGGCGCCGGCTTGTATTTGGCCATGAACGTAAATTATAGAATCAACAAAATATACACGTTCACATTTGTTAACAATGGCGAATATCTTGATAAAAAACACTTATTAACGACGGCTAATGGATTTTCGGTAGGGCAAATTTTAAGTCGCTTTTCTTCGCTTTCACATAGCTTAATTTTTAATGGAATGAATCAACCTAATTACCATCTGGAGTCTTACACTTTGTCAGAAGCCTGGAGTCGATTGATCTATCGGCGAATATTAGATTTCCAGTTGATTCCCTATTTAGAGTTTCAAAGATCCAAGTGTTTTACGGGATCACCCGGGGTTGTTTTTAATTTAAATATGAATTTTTAGAGTCTAAAGTTAAATCACCTGTATAAAAAGCTTACAGTGATAAATAATCATAGAGTATCAAAATAAGACTTCGGTTTTTAGGAATTAACTTTGCCCGTTTGTTACCGTAAAATGAATATGGGGGAACTCGGTGATTAAATCCATTGCGATTCTGTTGTTTATATCGATTGGCGTTTTGTTTTTTCAGAACTGCGCTCGAATTAAATTTTTTTCAGGCGATTCCAATTCTGATCAGCAATCTTCGGACTCAAATAGTCCATTGGCCGAAGTAGTTGATGATTTTCCCAAGGCTAAAATTGACTACAATGATGGCCTCATTTCCGGTTTTTCTGGGCAGACTTGTATTGTTAAAGACGGCGGAATCGTATGCTGGGGCATTGAAAATAGTTTTTTTAGTTCAGTTACGAATGATTCCAAAGTTAGTAATTTGGCAGAGGCTACCAGTCTTAATACCACTCCAAGATGGATAATTCCTAAACAAAGCGGAGCGACATTTGTTAAAAAAATGGGACTTTATACCTGTGCTGTTGTTCGTGCCGGCGTTAAATGTTGGGGGCAAATTACGGCTCGCGAGACAATTGATAGCTCAGGAATTTCCAATTTTGACCAGTTTTACTATGTTTTGACACCGTCCTGGATTCCCGGACTTGGCGAGGGTTCTGGTATCGATCGACTTTATGAATCCCAAGGATATTTTTCTATTTGTACTCAGAAAAAAAAATCCGTTTTATGTTGGGCATCTCCAAGCTATGGAAACCAGGCTATGGTAAAAAAAGTAGGGGCAGATTTAAATCCAAAAGCGATTTCATTTGGAACATTGAATGTAAAAAAATCATATATTTGGCATGATTTGTATTTTTTAACGACCGAAGGCCGAGTCTATTACAAAAAAAGAATGGCTTCGCCTGATTACAACGATAAAAATTATTTCAGCACCGGGTATTTTTCAGAAAACGTTACTGAAATTACAGGTTTCGAAGATGCTGTTGCCGATATGAATAACAATTGTGCGGTGTTGAAAAATGGAAAAATTAATTGCTGGAATGGAACAGATTCTCAGATTCTAGGCGACTACCTTATCAATGGTGTCGGTTTATTTAGTCCTCGCTTCATTGCCGATTATCAATCCACGCACGCCATTCCGGCGGACGTAAGTACTTTTAGACGGCCAACGAGTGATGTCTATGAATGTGCAATTCAAAAGGGATCTGAGAAAGTTTACTGTAAAGGAAATGCCCTTAGCAGTGTTGATTACCTTCTTTACAAGGATATGCAAATTCCTGATCAATCGGTGGGTTTGACAGTCAGCCACGGCTATGATGCCTGCGCGCTTACTAAATCAAATAAAGTCTATTGTATGGGACTTCCAGGTGGGGGATTCCAATATCAATCAAGCACGGTATTGACTTTGATGTCGAACGCAGAACTCAATTAAATATTTTATTTATCCTTTAGAAGTGACAAAATAAATGCGGAATTAATTTTCATTTTCCGCTCGGTTGCTTGGACAAAAAGCTTTTCAGCAAGTGAATGCATTCCTTCTTGTGCTGGTCCCAGGCCGTTTAAAACTTTCTTTCCTGGCAAACTTAGTCCGTAGGCGGGCACTCCGCCACTAGAAACTCCAGAAATTTCCGTATTCAGTTTTTTGGCTACTTGCTTATAATTATTAAAAAGATCTGCCGAAGCCGCTAAAGGCGTCGAAGGAATATCAACAACGACAGACAATTCTGTTTGCGCCCCTCGTTTAAGTTTGGGGTTAATGTAGTACACTCGAGAAGCGATTTTTTTAATGGCATAGAGGGCCTTATCTTTGTCAGCAGGTGTTTTAAAGCGAAGATCCAATGACAGTTCGGCCGAATCGCAAACCACATTGGCTTTGGTGCCGCCTTGAAGTATTCCCACGTTGACGGTTAGTCCGCGCTTATAGTTGTTTAATTTCACGAGATCCGCAATTTTTAAGCCCAGCTCGACACACGCATTTATTCCGTCTAAGGGCGCATCACCCGCATGGGCAGCTAGGCCTGTAGTTTTCAATTTCAACCAAGTGACTCCAGAATGAGCTACAGCCACTTGATCGATTCCTACAGGTTCAAAGATTAAGACCGTGGGAATGTCTTGAATAAGTTCTTGCATTTTGGCCATTGATTCTTGGGATCCAGTTTCTTCATCATCGTTTATAAGAATTCTAATTTGCCTTAGTAGCTTGGGGTCGTTTATTTCTACCAATGATTGTAACATCATGACAAGGCCGCCTTTCATATCGGCAACTCCAGGACCAGAAAGTATTTCGAGCTTATTTTCAAATTTCTGAAAGGTGCTGGTTTTTTGAAAAACCGTATCGCTATGCCCTGCGAATGCTATTTTAGGGCTCGAATCAGGAAAATCAAATACAAGTAAATGGCGATTTTTAGCGAGCTCAAGATCTCTAACCTGAAATCCCAGTTTTGTAAAAAGCGGAATTAAAAGGTCTCTGTTTTTTTTTAGGCCCTCGGTATTATCTGTACCCGAATTTATATCTACTAAGGATTGTAATAGAGTCTTCCAATCCGCCAAATCGGCATTTTGCGATTTATGAGTGCGTTCGCCAAATTCCAATTTGCTGTCTATCTTTTCAGTAAGTCCAATTGGGCAGTTATAATACTTAGAATGCACGCAAAGAAACGCATAGGCGGAATTAAAATTAATTTCAATGGCAGAATTGGTGTTATCCATAGGAGCTTTAATTTCAACAACGCGTCCCCCTTCGTAGGTTGTATCACCAGAGGTAAGATCCTTGATAAAAATCATTTGAGCTTCTATTTTGTCCCAGTTTGATTGGTAGCTATAGGCGGGAAAATTATAGTTTTTATCGGCGATTTTAAATTTTACCAGCCCAACGATATACAAAATTCCTTTTTCATCGCGAGAGTCCAAATATTTTTTACGTGTGGGTTTTTCATTTTTTTCAAACGTTCCTTCGATAACCCCTTTGTCACTGTAAGGGAAAAAATCAAGGCCTTTAAAATTCAAATGAGAAGGTAAATTTGGATTGTGCAACCAAACTTTTAAAATTGTTTCATGTAAAAATGAAACGCGTACGATAAGTCCACAGGGCAGCGATACTTTTTTACCCTCTGCTTTTAAAAGGTCAGTTGTTTCTATATCTGGGCCGGATATCCATGCTTCTTTTCCCGTATATTTTACAGACATAGAGCCTGGACCTGGGTTTTTCGAAGACCATCTGATTGATATTAGATCCGCTTTTCTATTGGCCATTTCAAGAGGCAAAAAAACCGACTCACCAGGTTCGACCTGTTGCATGTCTTGAATGGACAAAAAGCCGGCGTCAGCACCGGCTAAGTTGTCAAAATCAGATTTAAATTCCTGCCAAAGCGTGCGTTGATCTTTTGATTCCGCAGCCAAGGTTAGATTTAAGAAAACAATTAAAATACAAAAAAATAGTTTCATAGTCCTACTAGTTTTAGTTGATTTGCCATGTCAATCTATTCAGATAATGCAAAAATTCTAGTTATGTCAAGATTCGCTTTTTAGAACGAGATTCATTAATTCCGCAACACTTTTTTGATCGGTCCCCATTTTGGCTAAATTGTGGATGACACTGCTGCGATTTTTTGAATCTTGTTTTTGGCTCAGTTTAAATTTGGCTTGAATATCCGTTATTTTAATTTTGAAAGCCACGATTTGTCCAAGAAGTTTTGTAAGCTCTGCATTGGGAACGTCAGGCAAGGCCCAGTCGGTTTGATATTTTTTTTCAAAATGATCGGTAATTTTTTGAAGCAATTTAAAAGTTGCCAGCGTATTTGTTTCAATTGAGGACATACCTGAAACATGAACGGCCGCATAATTCCAAGTTGGCACATTGTCTTCTTTTGGTTGATACCATGCAGGTGAAATGTAGGCGTGTGCTCCATGAAAAATGGCAGTCACGGGGGTCTCTGCTTCAAAATAGTGGGCGGGTGAATAGATCATAATTTAGTTTAACTCCATCTAAGCAATTAATGCTGACAAGGATAGCTTTTAGTCGAGGAGTCCAGCGTATTTTTGCAGACACCGATGCATTTTCCAAATTTTTCATGTGCTTTCATTTTACAAATAACCGAAGCAACGTATTCTAAAGACATTCCGCATGAGCCAGAACTACAGGGCTCAGTGCGAAGTGATTTGTCATAGAGATTTGCAAATTTTTTGTTAAAGATATAGGTAGTGGTGCATCCGCAAATTTCCAAAGTTTTTAGCCCACATTCAGAACTTTTTTGGCAATATTGGTGCGCCAACTTGACTTGTCCAAGTCCAGTTTGAAACCACAATGTAATAGAAAATAGAACAATTTCGAGTCTCATTCGGACATTCTTCAATATTGAGACTAAAGAGTCAAAGTAGAGTGTAAAGGTGAATCGCATCCAGCGTTTTTGGCACGTAGTACCGGAAAGCCGCAAAACAATCATATAATTGGTGTCCCACACCTAAATGGAGATTTATGATGGATGTTCGTTTCAGCGGTTCCACTTTTTGAAAATGATAAAAAGGCCCCCTATCAGGTAGTTGTGATTTTTAAAGATATCACCAAAGATCGATTTAATGGTCAAATTATTTTGAACACAAAAAAAGAACTTGCCGAACGGAAACGCTTTTTGCGTGCGACATTAAATGCTCTTCCTTGCCTGGTAGCCTATATTGATAAGGACTATAAATATCAATTCGCTTACAAAATTTATCAAGATTGGTTCGGAATTAATTCTGAGGATTTTATCGGAAAAACCATGGCCGAGATGGTTGGTGTTGAAACCTTTCAAAAAGCAAAAGAGTTTTTAGATAAATCATTAAAAGGTATCGAGCAGTCGTTTGAGATTCGAGCAAACTTTAAAGTAGGAGGAGCGTGATTAACACAGTCAAACTTTTGGCTTAAAAAGATCAAATTTTGTATAGTCGATTGAATTAGTCCGGCCATTGTTTGAAGATAAGATATCTTCAAAATCCCGATTGAAAACAAAATCATCAGATTGGTAAATTCCACTTGAATGGACCGATTGAGAAAACGTTTCGTCGTGACCGATTACCGAAACAGACATTTCTATATTTTGGGCCACGAATTCGGTTTCTTTTAAGCCGTAAAAAGGACTTTTTTCGTCAATTATATGAAATACCGACCAGGAAAGAATGAAAAAAGAACTCGTGCTGCGAACAAACTGAATATCTTTTTGCATTCGCATGGAATGTCCTTCTGGGGATTTTTCCGATACCAGAAGTACGGCTTTTACGGATGCTTCGGCAATCTGATTTCCTCTTAAATTCGCCATTCTAAACATCAGTGCCGGTTTTCCATGGTAACCAGTAATTACTACTTTATTCGAAAATTTAATTCGTGCAGTGGGCCTTGAAAACTTCGCAAAAGCCAGTCCTGTCAATAGGGCTGTAAACAATACGGCTAAAAGGGATTCAATAATAACCAGGGAATGGGTGTAAACATCAATAGGTGCAAAAAAACCATAACCAATTGTTGAAAATGTTTGAACACTAAAGGAAAAGACTTTAAAAAAATTGCCCTCGGAATTGGATATGCCCCCGGCATCTAACCAATAGAAGAAACCAAAAACTAAATTGAATAAAACGAAAATCAATACATAAATGACAAAAAACTTGAGCCACGACATTGTCAGGACTTGATGATAGAGATCTTGAAATAAATCTTTTTCAAGTCCAATTCTTTCGATATTTTTAAAACGTGCTTTGGTTGATTGCATTTTGTAAATCATATGCAAACGTATTGAACCGTCAACTTGAAATATCATTATGAGACACCTTAATGTCTAAAAGAAAGTCGCCTGTCTTTCTATAAATGCACTAAATGGCATTTCCAGGATCAATTCGATTTAGTTACCTTACCACTCGACTCGGTTTTGCACTCCTAACAAAGGAAGGAGTTTTGTTGAAATCAGGTAAAAGACTGCTATTTTCAGATTTTAGGTATTTTTGGCTAACAGTTTTAGCCAGTTTCTTTCTTTCTGGCGCAGCTTCTTCAGCAACCAAACCTAACACACGTAAACCCTTTAACCAGCAGCGGCCACCAATAACCGATCTTTACGATGCGAAGACTCTTACATCAGTCAAAGAGTATTTTACCTTACTGTCTGCGGACCCAGATCTTGAAATTTCTGAGGAATTGGAATGGCTTGGTAATTTGTTGCTGAATGAGCAGCGCAAATCAGTCAAGCAAGCGATGATAGTCAATCTTGGGGACCTCCGCCAGTATATGCCAGTTGAATTTCGTTGGCTGGTGGCTGCTTTTGAAGTTGATGCGGGTCTTTTAACTATACAAACATTGAGCGATATTAAAGATGTTACCATACGAGCCCGCTACCTTGAAAAAGGAAATTTTCTGGGGCTATTGTCTGCGGCCAGACCCCACGCTATCGATGTGCCAGCTGATGAAGGTGATTCTCGCATTCGGGAAACAATGGATTTTGTTTCACAAAGCTTGCCAGTTTTTTTAATGAATACTTGGGCCAAATTGTCAATTTTAACACTTGAGCCCGTGTCTGTTGAAATTGAGAGAGCACGCTTGGAATGGTTTGAGGAACTTTCGATTTTGACCTTGAAAGCATCTCCCAAGGAATTATTTAGCTATGTTGAGAGTTTCAATAATCCAGCAATGAGGCATTTCACTTCCCTTGAACGACAATTTCTTTTTAGCGAGTATGCGACCAATATTCTTGAAAGAATAAGTTACCGTGGCAAGTACAAGACGGACCGGTTTGGACGCACAGTTTTTGTGCCAGGTTCACAGGATAATGGTGATCACCGCAAGGTATACAATAAAGTCAGTGAATGGATTTTTGAAGATGTTGATTTTCTAATAAAAAATCTTGGACGGTTAGAAAAATTAGGAGTCGTACCTTTCGATAAAATGTTCAATAGAATATGGACAGCGCAAGAAGCAAATACAGTTTACGATTCTTTTTCAAAGCGCAAATATGATATCGAAGCCCAGCTCACTGCGGGCCTCATGCTATTGAAACAAGTGAATTGGCAAGGTTCCGCTGAACAAAAGGAAATTGTAGTTAAACAAGTTTTCAATATCATAATCAGTGCAGACGTACGCTCGGACTTAATCAACATAAGTGCCAGAGGTTTTGAAAGCCAGCGCATAGAAAATTCAATTTACTATCATTTACTCGAGCAGTTTTATCAAATTTTTCTAAAATCTCCTATGTTAACCAGAGAACAAGGAATCGAATTGCTAAGAACTAAAACTGTCAATTCTAAACAATTAAAAGACAGTGATTTTATAGAAACAGATAGATTGAGACTAAAGTTAGTTGAGCAGCACCTTGGCTACGAGGAATTCAAAGAGGTAATGACAAAAGTATTAGCCAAAGGAACTTCGGCATCACTTACCGATCAAATGCAAGCCGCTTCCTACCTTGGAGACTCTTTAAAAGAGGCGGATCGACAAAGATTGGTTGCCGATATAAAATTGCGCTTTTCAAAAAGTAATCGATTCGGATTTTCAAAACCCACCATATTATGGGAAACCGACAGGGGATGGCCCGTGCAGCTTGTATTAAAAATAAACCCAAGGGATCTAGAGCTTCGAGACTTTCTAGTGGGTGTCATCATTCAACAAAAGGTAGACAGTGTTTTTTCTGATGGAGAGGCCCTGTCAACGCTGATTCAAGCTGGCACGACGACTCCTGAACTGAAAGCGTTTATTTTGCGAAAATTGGGATTTATCTCAGCAGGTGATACTACAAATTATTTCCGAGCATTGGCCCGACTGCATCCAGAAGCTGGTCTTGAAATATCGACCATAGTTTACCGGTATCTGAAAGACAGTTCGAAACTGATTCCCATTATGAAAATTCTATTGGAAGAGTCGGAAAGAAATCCCAGTCTTTTGCAAAGTATCGAGACAAGTATAAATAGCGACAGGCATCGGAGTGAGAATTCTGAGGTCTATAATAATCGCACTCTGTCGGGTTGGTTACGATTCCAAATGAATAAAAAACGTTCATCTTTTTGCCGGGCTTTTTATGGCCCATAGCGCGAGGAAACAGTTATGAACACAATCAAATCTATTGTCAGTTTAGGCCTAGTTTTTGTTTTAATTTTCACAGGTAGTAAAATTTCTGCAGCAACAGGCTCGGACGATGTGTTCGCTCAATTGGCGGTTTCGATGGGGGCAGCGGCCTCAGAGCAAAGTAAAAATAACTTTGGTGAATCCAATGCGGCCTTGGCAAATGAATTCGGAGATGTTGACGCTGCGATTGCTAATTCTAAATTAGATCTTGAGGAAATTAATCCCTCGGCCAGTTCGCGAGCGGTAAAAGCGCTTGGGGATATCCCCGTTAGTAGTGCAATAGAAACCGATTTCGAACAGCAAGGTGTCGCTCTTGGTTTGACCATCTGGTGGGGAGCAGAAAAAATTCTCAAAGAAACACTGACTAATATTCTAAAACGTCTTTATTCTGACAAAGATTCGTTAAAATTTCGATTCATATTAACCTCAGACCCGATTCCTTACATCAAATCAACACCAATGGACCTCAATAAAAAAGAAAGAGATCGGCAGGAAGCCCGTTGGCTGAAAGAAACTAGAACCTATGGTAATCGAGACAGAGCTTTTCCAACTAATATCGTTCGCCCAACTCTTCTGACTGTTCCTGTGAAAGATGGGATTGAAATAGAATTGTCCGCAGGACTCATTGCCAGTACCAAGACAATAGATGAATTGGCTGGCCAACTTGCTATTCAATTGGCGAAAACAAACAATCGTGTATATGGGCTAGAAGAAGACTTACGATTCACTGGCAATCAAGAAACTGTCGAATTGATTGATCAACTTATTAAAGGCGGCACAACTGAGGAAGCCAAAAAGTTAACTAAGTCCCGGGACCAAATTGTAGCTGAATTTTCAGCAATTGAACGAATGGCCGCGGCTGGTTTCTATCCCTGGGCAATCTATGATTACGAAGTTCGTGAATACACTTGGATGGCCGACGTGTTTTTGAATAGTCGCAATCATTATGTCGGGCGAAAACTTACAAGTGCTGAAACAAATGAAAAGTACAACTTAGAAGATTGGTCACGTCCGATTCGACTTCTTTTGCAATCAAACTATATGGGATATTTGCAAGGCATTGATCGCGGGAAAGGCATGAATTTAGACAGCACCGAGTATTCAGATAGTTTGAAAAATATTAGACTTAGAATGGTCGCATTTACTCAGCCGTTTTATTTTGGCACCGCTGTTCACTTAGCACCAATTGTGTTGGGTGCAGGAGCCGCGGTTACTCACTTCTTTTTTCCAGAAGTCGCTCACTGGGCCTTGTCTGCAGTAAATATGACAACGCAATCAGTATCAAATTCTGTTTCTAGCACAGTCGAAAGTTCCGGCTGGGGCGCAAAAATTAGTGATCTCGCTACTCATGTCAAGGGCGTCGGCAAAACAATATTAGACAATTGTTATTTGGGCAGCGAACAGTTATCAAAGTTGGACGAATCGGGAGTTTCAGACTCGGTAAAGGCTGCCACCAAGTCAGTGTCCGAATTTTTTTCAAACTACAGGTTAGGTTTAGCAGCTGGTACCGCCGCATTGACGACGGCCGTTGCCGTAAAATATTCTGATGCTATAGCTGAAATCCTTCATTCATTGGCCCGCAGTAGTGAACTCGCTAAAGCCGATTTCGCTGCGGGAAAGCGAAAAGCGATGGAAGAGGAAGCTCAGCGAAATGGCACGGCCACTGAAAGCGAAAGTAAAGAAAGTTGGAATTTTGACTATGGAAAACTGGGATTGTATGGGAAGTTTTCCAATGTAATAACTGGAGCCTCAAATTCGTTCAGAAATGGTTACAGAGTAACACTTATGCGTTCTCGAGCCCTTGGCGAAAATTCACGCTCGGCTGCTCGCGCTTTCGCTAAAAAAGGTCGAGCCTTCACTGCGAAGGCTATTAAAGCGAGCGGTTATACGGTTGCTGCGGCCGGAAGTTTAACTTTAAAAACCTGGGAAACTTTTGACCGAATCGCTATGGCCGCACCACAAGCAACTTGGAATTCGGCGGAATGGGGACTGCAATTAGGAGTCAAAGGCGTCAAAGGCACAGTTAAAGGCGGGCATACCTTAATTTTTTCTTATGCCCCTAAAAAAATTATGGACACAAAAAATGGACTGGTGGATGCATTTGAATCTACGGCAGAAGGATTGAAGCAAACGAAAAAATCGATCCAAGACAAATGGATTGCAAGACAAAACTTCATAGACGAGCGAGACACAAATCGAACTCGCATGGAACTCTTTCTTAGCGACGATTCATTGAAGCCTTCAGAAATTTTGATTTTGATTAATGACATAAGTCTTGCAAAATCAGTGAAGCCTCAGCATGAATTGGGACGAAAATGGGGATTCATGAATCCCAAAGAGATAAATAAAATGGATGCCCAAGATCTAATTTTTAGGGCTTTAAATCGATGGACAATTCAAGCTAAACATCTTCAAGTAGACGATCGAGATTTCGTCGATCTGGCACAACTAATTGATTCAAAATCCAGTGAAATAATTGATTTTTCAAAGTTAACAAAGAGCCAAATTGAAATCGGTGTTGAATTTATAAATACTTTGAAAAACAAGGGCGGTGAACAGGCCAGAAAGCTTTTGAACGACACGATCAAAGGGCGTTCAAATTCCAGCCTATTTGTGGCCAATCTGTATTCCTACTACCAGATAGAACAAGGAAAGGATGGCCCAAAAGGTCAGCATATTTTTGACTCGGTGGTAACTTCCAGAACGGCACTTAAAAAAAGAATTATATCTCAATTATACAAAGGAAATACCGCAGAAATCGCCAAATATTTGGGTGATATTACTACGGAACCTAAAACGGTGAGAGAGTTTTTTCTAGCCATTTCCAATGAAATGTGGGCAAAAAAGTCGTTCATCAATAATCCGTTTAAAAAATTAATTGATGACCTCAATTTTATTCACCCTCTGGCCGCTGTTAAAGTATACTCACAATTGACGCCGGTTGCGACGAAAGATCCAAGCAGTTCTGAAGTTAGTTTAGATAATATTTCTGGAGTTCTGTTAGAAAAACCATATCAAGAGCGTATGTCGGTGGTTTTCGAATCGTGGATGTCTCGAGCCACATCGATTTCTCAATTGGAAGAAATGGTTACTTCAGAAACCAAACATTTCAAAGTGAATCCAAAAATATTCGAAAAATGGTTTCATAAAAAATTGGCAAGCAGACAGGACTTGATAGCGTCCATAAAAGATTTTGAAACCTTTTATAAAACTGACTACTTTTGGTCGACTGAAGGCGATGATGAAAAAGTATCGGTCTTAGAAAGACCCCTTAAAGCATTGCTAGAGGCTAAACGTAAAGCACACGCCGGAAGTCCAATTTGGAATTATGATCCGATTCAATCTGAAAGGATTCACAAAGAATCAGTTCAAAAATTAATTGCAATTAATGAATACCCGCAGGATTTCGACGCCGTAGTTGAAATTTGGAAAATGCTAACGTCACGAGGTGTTTCAACAGTGACCGATGATATTTTGGCCGGATTAATGGCAAAAGGTACCAGCGATCAAATAAATAAACTAGAATTGTACGCCGTCGAAGAAGGGCGAGTATTCGACCAAACCTTGCGCGATGAATTTGCAATTAGGCAAATTCGGCGCACTGTTGAGTACAACAACTTGATGGCTGTGAGTCATAAAGTTTTTAGAGACCGAACCCAGCAAATTCAAGAGCTTTTGATTGTAGTTCAATCACTGATGGGCGATTTAGGTATTCGGTATGCCGAGTTCCTTGAAGAAGTGTCTGCAGATATAGATAGTAAAATTTATGAAGCGGAAATATTTCATAAAGCAAAACTGAGTCGTGTTGTTAAGGGAGCCTCACAAGTGGCGGAAGGTACAGTCTCAGATAGCCGAGTCAGTATGCTTCACGATATTTTGCCTTATGTAAAAACTTGGAGTGCCAAAAATCAATATGAATTTTTGCTTTATCTACGTGGCAATATAGATGCGACTAAATTCATAAAGGAACAGTTTCCTAAATTCGGCCCCGAGCGTGTTAGAAAGATGTTTCAAGGACTACCGATTGAGGCTTCGATGGGCTTTGCCGTTTTATATTTACAGGGAACTCTTTTATCGGGGAAAAAGAAAATTGATGAAGGTTATGGCAAGAAACTTATCGAATACTTTATTACTAAAGGTGCAAACGATGACGTCAAAGATTATGCATCCTTAATGCTTCGCGGCCTTTTGTATGGGTTAGAGTATGCTAAAAATCAGCAGTTTCAAGTTCGTGTACTAAGCGCTCTGGTCGCAATGAAACCCGACGAAAATAAACGAACAAGCAACGTTGCCTTTGATGCCAAAGAGGATACTTCGGTAGGTGAAACGCTAAAAATAATCTTAGAGCAATTCCCTGGAGTTGGACCAAAAATTGGTCAATTTTTAGTAGGTACTAATAAACTTCCAGAACATATTAATAAAGTACTTATACACACTCAGGATAATTCGCGACCGCCTTCACGGCATGGGATGTTTGGGGACATCGCTCGTATTGTTAATAAAGGCGATGACATTGGTATAAGTTTAGGAGCTTTGTTAGGGGCGGGTTCGCTTAAATACAGCACGCTTGGTACTTATAATGGTAAACCAGTAGCTCTTCAAATTTTTAGGGAAGACGTACAGAACAATTCAGACCTCCAAGTTAAAGTACTTAACGGTATGATTGACTATTTAATTAAAAAAGGTGGTAAAGAATGGGCCTTTTTACGAGTAATCGTTGATGGAGCTGTAAATGCGGTAAACCGTGAAAAGGAATACACTAAGGAATCAGAAAAAACTGGAATAGCTCGAGAAAGCCTGTATTCCAATTTTAGTGATGATCTATTTACCGTAAAAGTTCCACGTCAATTTCCATTGAATAAACGACTTTTGGTTTCCGACTATGCCAAAGGCATATCATTCAAAGATGAAAAGTTTCCCGAAGAAGACAAGCAGGCAGTTGGAATCAAATTACTACAAATGGAAGCCAACATACTATATGGAAAGTCGTCCGGAATAATTACCTATGATACAGATCGACATGCTGGAAATTATCTGATCGATATTAACAAAGTAGATGGTAAAAAACATTACAATATTGCGCCGATCGATTTTGGACAATTGACGACTATAACTACAAAACAGCGTGATCGAGTTGAATCTTTATTTTCTTATTCGGTTGTGTTGGGGCAATTCGGTGCTAATGATTGGATTGTAAACGCCATTGCCAAGGAGCTTGGATTGGAAGGAAAAAATCTGCAAATATTAAAGAAAAATATTTATGATTTCTTTCCACTAAAAATCTCTGCTGATAAAAAATCGAGCTCTGACAATATTGTTGAAGGCGGCGATGCGGGCAAACGAGTGACTGAATATTTTAGCTTACTTGCGGCAATTAATGAAACATTTCGAGATCACGACGCTGGCGCAGTTCGAGCCGATGTGGATCTGACAAAATTGGACCCAGATCTTCGAACTGGCAAATTAGACTTTGCTTACACTGACTTTGTAAGAGGAATTATTCAACTTAATCAATATGAAGATGTAATAGACGTCCCAAGCCATATCATGACACCTAGTAAAATTCTTTCAGATCGAGTCAAAGATAAGGTAGCGGTTCATCTTGAAAAAATGGAATTAAGCAGAATGCAAAAAGCTGGGATTTTTATTAAAGATGCTAAACGTTGGGTCGAGGCAAAACTTGAACAGAAAGAATTTACCCCACTTCATTACAGACTTACCCGCGCGGAACTCGATAAATTCTCTTTAATGGGAAATAAAAAACAGAATTCCCCTTCAAGCGAGGTAGTTGGTAACCACCAGAGCCATCAAGCGACGGCAAATAGGTGTTTACAATTTTACAGATAGGAAGTCTTTATATAAGGCTAAATCAGCTTTTTAAAAAGACATCCCGGGCCAAAATATAGCGACAAAGTAGATTAAAGTCTGATTTGGCTCTAGCGTTTATCACGACGAAAAATTACTTCAATGATTGGACTATCAGAAGTTATTTTATAACCAGTTATTTTTCCAAAGACCGTGATTTTGTAGGGAGTAGCTCCGGTGTCTGAGTGCGGAAAAGAGCACAGTTGGTAACCTGGATCACTTGGTCCAATAACTAGCTCCTCTGATTTTCCAAATTTTTTTTCTAGATCTTTTACAACTAACTGATTTGATTTTTCAACATAAATAGTAATTGATTCTATATCACTGCCGCCGGTTCGGTCTAAATCAACTTCAATTCTTAAAAAACGTTTATCAAGTGGCTTAAAAATTAAGTGTTGATTAGAATCTTGAATTTTTTCGCCAAGCAAGCTCCAAAATTGCATTTGTGACGGTTTTTGCGCCGACAGCGCAGATCGGAGTGCGTTTAGATCGATATTTTCGGCATTTATATTAAATAAAATTTCTTCTTCGGAAGGTGAGGTATAGGTTGCCGACAATAAAAAAGCTCCTATGTTAAGAGTGATTTCGCCGCCTTCTTTCACCTGGTATCTTAAAATATAAAGTCCGCTGCCCGAATCGCTTTCGGGTGGACCAAAGAGTTCCAATACTCGAATTCCAGTCAATTTTGGAGACAGATAATTTTTAAACTCAACAATTGAATAATATTTTTTTGGAGTATTTATTTTTGAAGTTTTAATAGCGCATCCAGTATTCAATAATAAAAAACAAAGGATAAGTGTCAGTTTCATGCTCTGGCATAATATCATCGAATTCTGACTTGAAAGTCACTTTGTTTTTGAGTATTTTTTACCTCATCTCAAAAATGAACATGTTCAAATAGTATTGACTTGGCCGTAAAATCGCTATATTCTGAACATGTTCAAATATGGAGGCTTTTGTGGCAGACTTGGAAAAGCTTGGGAAAAGTGCGAGGACAAAAGAGGCTATTCTTCAAGAGGCCCTCTTGCTTTTCCAAAAAAATGGTTATGAATCAGTGACTATGCGTGACCTAGCCAAAGCCTGCGGCTCGTCTTTGGGTTCATTTTACTATCATTTCAAAAGCAAAGAAGAAATTGTTCTCGAATTATTTAAAGTCTCTTTAGGCGGTCATCTAAGTCGTACTCAAAAGTATTTGCAAACGAATGATCCAACTCTTGAAACGGCTATGGTTTGGATATGTCGCGATCGATTCAAAGAATTTGAGACCTATCGAAGTGTTGTACGCGTCCTTGTTCAGCGGCTGGATCCCCTGGACCCTGTTTCGCCTTGGCATTCATCGTCGCAGGCAATTCGAGAACAGTCGGTTTCGCTTTTTGACGAAGTAGTCAGTCGGTGTCTCCCAAAGCTAGATACCAAAACAAAACGACAGTTGGCCCGCGCACTTTGGTTGCAGCATCTTTTGATTTTGGGAGCGTGGTCATTTGATCGGTCGCCCGAAGGGAAAGACACTGAATCGATTTTAAAATATTCAAAACAGGTGTGGAAAAACCTACCCTCGCTTGTTAAAATTCCTGGTATGAAAGCCTTTTTTAACCTCGTTTTATCACCGCTCGAGCGTTTAGAAAAGGAGGTCCCTTGAAAACAGCTAAAGTAATATCACTTTGTCTAATGGCATCGGGCTTAGTCGGACTTTATTTTCTAAAAGATTTTTCGCCAGTCGTGCGACTTTTGGCTTCAAGTCTGGGAATGATTGGAATTATAAAGGTGGCGGCACTTTTATGGCAAATGTCGGATGGGGCAAAATTTAATTCTCGGTTAGGCCTTTTCCTTTTTCTTTTTGTGTGGCCGGGGACGTCAGTGGCCGGTTTCACCGAACGCGCTGAGGCAGAAAGCTCGACGGGTGCTCGATTTTTTGAAAATTGGCTCACATTTCTAGTCGGGCTAGGGATTTTGTTAGGTGTTTCTTTGATCGGGCGTGGTGAATCGACCGTATTAAACTACGTTGCACTTTTTTCAATATTACTAATTATACATTTGGGACTTATTGAAGTGATCGCCGACGGGATTCGATTGTTGGGGTTTTCGCCGCAAAGTCTTTTTGATCGCCCGTATTTGGCTGCTTCATTGCGCGATTTTTGGAGTTTTAGGTGGAACCGCGCATTTGTGGATATGAATAAAATTTTTATTTTAAAGCCCTTGCGAGGTAAACTTCCATTGCCATTTTTGACATTTTCTATTTTCGCCGTGTCCGGGATTTTACACGAAATGGGAATCTCCTATGCTGACAGCATTTCCTGGGGTTACCCTTTGATTTATTTTATTGTTCAAGGTTTAGGAATGGAAATTGAAAAACATCTAAAGTTGCCTAGATTTTTTGTTTGGCTCTGGATCGTTCTTCCTGTCCCTCTTTTGTTTACAACTGTTTTTACTAATTTATTTTTAGGAAACCTGAGCCGAATCCTTTTTGAATTTATCGCCGAAATAACAGTGGCCGACTTTTATAGGTATGGATTAATACTCGGAGGCCTTTGGCACTTACTCGTACTCTGCGCGAGTGTTCAAGTGCCGGGAAAACTAGGCTGGTATGAAGAATTTAAAAAGCTCAGTTCCTTGAATCGAAAAGTCTTTTGGACCTACGGTGGGTATATATTTTCTATTATTGTATTCATGTCCATAACCAGTTTTTTGTTGAGCCAACAGAACTTCCAGCAACTTACTTTACCGTCTTTAATCTGGATGGTTTTTATTGCCTTGTTTTGGTGGGCCCGAGTTTTAACTGACTTTTTTTACATGAGTCACGGTGATTGGCCAAAGGGTCCCTTGTTTTCTGTAGGTCATATTTGCCTATCGACTCTTTTTATTTCGATGGCAATACTCTATACGATTTTAGCAGTTATTACATTGGGAGCGATTAAATGAAAATAGTTTTTTATGATGGATATTGCAGCTTATGTAGCACATTGGTGGATTGGTTAGTTCGGATTGATAAATCAAGAGAACTTAAATTTGCCTCTCTGCAAGGCAAAACGGCGACCAAGCTTTTGGTCCAAAAACTAGGGCCCCTTGATATCGATACAGTTATTTATTTGAATGGCGATACTATGTTTGAAAGATCGTCAGCTGTGCTTCATATTTTAGCGGATGTTGGCGGCTTTTGGCGCCTTTCCAAGATTCTATTTTTCGTTCCTGCGTTTGTTCGCGATCGTGTTTATAACTTTGTGGCAAAGAATCGTTACCGAATTTTAAAAAAACGAGAAACGTGCAGAATGCCAACGCCAGAAGAGGCGGGTCGATTTCTGGATTAGTTTGTGAAAATTAAAAACCTATTCATCTGATCCAAGTGGAGACGGAAATTTATTTGGCCACAAAGCAAAGTAAGTCGGATCTACGCTGGTATCACCAACCGATGCCCACGTGTGAACTTGTTTTTTATCTAGCATATTGACCCCAAAGTGACGTTTGGGTACCCAAGACCGCTCAAGAAATATTGGATAAGCTCCGAGTACTGGGTGGTAAATATAAAGTTGTCCATGCCAGCTTAAAAAACCACTTGATCCGGTGCTGAAACCATAAAAACCAAGTCTAGCGACATCTGTTTTTTCGCCTAAGCGATAGGTCCCACTTGGAATTGGATTATTTGTTGTCACAAGTCTGGCCACGTTTTTTCCAACGTATTTATTAAATTTTAAAATAGACATAACGGCATAGTCGCCACACTGACCGAGATGTTCAGAACTCATTTGGCCAGTCGTGTAGTGAAACCAGGCAGCTGATTCCCGTGCGATATTATCAATTTTTTGCAAGTCCGATTGGCTTGGGTGATAATTGCTAGTCAGAATTTGACTGTGTGAATAAAAAGAAAATAGTATAAACAAAAAAAGCATTTTCATAAAATGTATAGGCGCGCTTTTATCTGCAACGCCCTATCTCCGTATTTTGACTTTAGTTTATAATCTTTTTGATATTATCGAAATGGCAGTTGAAATCAAGACAGGGTCGTCAATAAGTTAAACACCCAAAGCGAGCGCCAGAGGCGCGTTGATTGCACTGTTTCATCAAAGGATAGCGTTAACCAAGATTAGGCGGCCTAGGCATGTCAAAGACAACATTTTTGAGTTTCATGTTAATTTTTATGACGATTGCGTCCTATTCACTGGCTGAAAATGAATTGGCAGATCGTGAAACTCATTTAAGCGTTACCCATCGTCTCTGTCCTAAACCGTGGCGTGGCAACGATGCCTTTACAGACAGTGATTGCGCACTGGTGACTCTTGGAGCACAAATTCGGGCTGGGTATTTACCAGAAAACCCGAATGTCGCGTTTAAAGGTAATGTGATTTACTATGAAGGCCTGGGCGACTCCATGCTTAATCACATGCCCCTTTTTAAAACTCTTACAGAGGCAGGCTATCGAGTGATTGCCTTTGATTACATGGGACAAGGCGGCTCAAGTGGTTCGATGAATGACACTCGAATCAAAGATATAGGCTTTTTAGGAAATAAAATCTGGCAGCAGTTTGCCCGTGATTTGAAAGGCTTTCCAAAGAAAAATATAATTGGATGGTCGACCGGTGGATTAGCAGCGTTTGTCCAAGCAGCAAATGATAAAACTATAAATAAAATTATTTTAATAGCACCCGGGATTGCTCCCAATAGTTTAGTTGGCGAGCAGCATCCCTTTTTGGGCAAGATTGATCTGATCACTTTGCCAACCTTAACGACTCAATCGTATGCAAATGGAGCGGACAATCCCCACATTGATCCCATAAAACCCAGCTCACCTCTTGAGGTAAAACGATTTGCCTTTGATTTGCAGCTTACGGCACTTAAAGCTAGGCATCACCGAATAGACAGAAAAATTGAGGGTTTTGTTCTCCTTTCGGGAACTGAAGATACCTATGTCGACGCAGAGAAGACTCGAAAAATACTTTTGTTGACCGCCCCCCATTTTCAAATCAAGCACTACGCTGGAGCGCTGCACGAAATAGATAATGAATCCGAACCAAATGGCTCGGCATCGCGCAACGATATACTAAATTTTTTAAATAGTTATTGATTCGGATCGGAACTGACTGAATTTAAAATGAAATCGACCTTATCCCTAGTGACCGAGTTAGTATTCGGTCTCATGCGGGAGGGGCAAAGTGTGCGCATCAACGGCCGCAAGTAGTATTTCTGTTTCAGATTTCATGTCTTGCTCAGAAATTCCTTGCCAGGTCAGCCAATACCCCAAGATCCCTTTTGTGGAATCCAATATAACAATTAATCCGGTCCGACCGTCAGAAAATTTCGATTGGTAAGCAATCACAGTTTTGCCAGATGGTAAAGTTATCTTTTTTTGGGTCGACGATCCGCTTTTGCTTTCTGAATATTTTTTTGCACGAGATTCTGCGTCTTTGATTTCTGTTGTAGGTTTAAAAAGATCAATACTGAAATTGCGCACCAGATTTTTTGTTCCGTCGCTGTCCAATTTGTAGGTCGCAAAAAAAGATTCAGGGTGATCGTAGGCTTGATCGGGTCTAAAAACAAATTTTCCTAAGTGAACGCTTTTTTTATCAAGCTCGGTTTGAGCTTTCGAGGATTGCTGCATAGATAGAAATAATCCACGAACGGCTCCTATAGAAATAGGCAGGACCATCAGAGCAGAAACTAAAAATCTCTTTTGTATGCTCCAGTCAGCCGAAGAGTCAGGCAGATATAAGCACACTGCATACTCGACGATTAAAATGAAAAATGGAATGAATAGTCGGTCGGCTCCGCCTTGCCCTTTTGGAAATAAACACCCAAGCGTTGAAAATCCCAGCAGGAGAACTATCGGGATAACAAACGGGAGCGGCCACCCTAAGCGCCTCAGATTAATTCCAATCCCAAGTGGCAATCCAATCAAAGGAATGGAAGCAATTGCTGCGATGGCAAAAATCCAAGACACGACAAAGGACTTTTGCGAGGTAATGACAAAACCGATAATTGCAGGAAGTACGATCGCTAGGACTGAGAGTAGGCGTAAACTCATCATAGATGAAAGTTTAAAGTGGAAACTCGACAAGGGTCAATGATGACTCGGATCTGGAAATATAAAACTAGCTCAAAAGCTGTCTGATAGGGTTATTCGATCCTTGACACCTAGGGAAACGAAGTGAAATCCTTCCATAACCAAAAAGGAATCGATGAAAACTTTGAGCAAGCCCCAGCAAAAAATACTAGCTCTTTTTGTTTTAATTCTCATGTTGTCAATGTTCGAGTCTGCGGCTTTTGAAGGGTTCAGAAGTGCTGGTTGCCTTTACAGAGGTCCTTTTTGAAGATACCGAACCTTCGAAAGGATTTGATATCCATTTAAATTTTCTGATTAAGGAATCTGCATTGCAATATGAGGCGCCTGCTTCTCTAGTTGCTTGTGAAGTTGAAGGGGGATCGCCAGCCTTGCGATCTTTTTTTTATGTCGATCTTAAAGGCGAAGCAACTCAGGCAATTGCTGTCATATGTTCTTGGCCGGAGCATTCTGGAGCTGATTGTAATTTAAGTGATAAGGTTAAATTTTTCAAATTAACTTCGAAATCTATAAGCCCAGTTCCAATGGCGAACTACAAGAAGCTATTCTACTATAGTAAAAAGCCTGGACCAAAATCTGATTTTACTTGTACTTACGCTCGGTTCAAAAATGCCAAGGATGTGAAGGCTCTCCTTTTGAAAAGTCGCTAGTCAGAAGTTGAGGTTTGCAAAACTACACCCCAAAATACTTCGATATAAAGTGAAACAAGGGGGGCGTGATGCGTATGGAAAAGCTCACGTGGAAAGATTCAACTCATTAGAAATCGACTTTGCTGAAGATGTCAGTGAAGGATCTGTATATGAAGTACCACAGTTTTGCACTTCGATGGCAGATAAATATTCGGGTTTGTACCGAGATTTTGCCGGGCAAAGCGGCGTCAAAATTTCCTTGGGTGGTCGAGGAACTGCTTAAAAAATTATTTTTTATGGACAGAAAAATATTTCTAATTGAATCTACTCCAATGAGAATTGGAATTTTATTTTTAATCGTAATAATATCGATTGGCGCAAATGCTCATTTCGAAATTTCTAAAAACACAAAGTGCAAAGTATTCTTAAAGCCAGCACAGTTAAAATTTGCGATAAATTGGCACGGACAATGTAAAAATGGATTTGCAAACGGTCTAGGAACCCTTCGTTATATTAAAGCAGGCAAGGTCGACTCGATATTTTACGGAATTTTGAAAGATGGTTTTTGGGACTCGGGTGTCTATGATACGCAGGGCGGGTACATTTCTGGTAAGTTCAACAACAACAACGAACTGATTGCTGTTAAAGATACAAACGGAGTAGATGACCGCAACGTGATCATCCGAGCATTTGAAGCGGCAGTTAAAGCAGCCACACAGTTAAGTAAGGAATTTGAGAAACAGGGAAACAAAGCTTCATCCAAGCATTATAAAACTGAGGCCGAAAAACTTTCTCAGCAGATGGATTAAAATCAATACATATTCTGTTTATAAGGCTTGCACGTTCGGGACTCAAAATTTAAATGGAGCCGCCTTTGAATTCATTTCTGATTTTTTCACAACCATTATTGAGCTTAAACGCTTGGTTAATATTAACGTTTCTTATTAAGGATTACTCCAATGGTGGCGGTATAGTTGTAATCAATTACTTTGGTACACTTCAGGTTGTCTATTTATTTAGTGGCTTAATTGGTGCGATTCTATTTACTATTAGCTTTAAATATCCTTCAACAAAATGGGCACTGCACTTTTTAAATGCAGCGGTGATTTTTGGACTTCTATTTTTGAGTTATCAATATAAAAGTTTTCGAATTTTGAACTTTTCGTTCCTATCCCTGGCACTTATATCCAACGGCTATTTAGTATGGCAAAAACTATTTAACGTTTAAGCTCGACAAATGGCCTTGTGAAAGATTGAGAAGTTGGTGCAGGTGACGTACAAGTATTTGAACCGTCTCTTGCGGTTAAATTTGTTCTGGTGAAGTGGAAAAATCTTAAAATCAATTTAACTGACGTGGCAGTTCTACGTTGGATCAAAAAGTTGACCATTCCAGAAATTTGCAATGCCCTTCACAAGTCTCGGTCCACCGTTCAGGCGAGTATTCGAACCATTCGTAACTGTGGAGTTTCATTATTGAATTTGAAAGATTTTTAAAAAAATATGATCGAAATCGAAATAAATCGTGAAATTGAAGAAATCCGAAAATTTTGCCGAAAAAGCTGACTGTTTCAAAACAGCCAGCAATCATTTAGCTAGAGCCATAAGACCAGAAATAATTTGTATCTCGATAAACGGCGTCAGAATTCAATTTACAGTAAAAATTTATGCACTTTCCTCAGACTTAGAATTTTTAATTAGTGACGCGATGGCGCGTCTAAGGCTTCTGTAACTCTATTTCGCTGAGCTTTGTCCGTTAAGTTGTATTCAATTTCTTCATCGTAGACCGTTACAAATCTATCATATGTTGAATTGACTATCGGGATGGCCGATTCGCTCTGAATTGACCCACCCGATTCGGAAATGCTGACCCACCCCTTTCGCAAGCCCTGACCCATGCGATTCGTGATATTGACCCACCTATATTCGAATACGGGCGGTGCGCAATCCAGATGATAGCGACAGATAATTTTCAACATTAGATCGTC
>JAYVPD010000104.1:0-27114 GCA_043757515.1 Pseudobdellovibrionaceae bacterium | reverse complement strand
GATGGAAAAAAATAATTAAAGGAGAGGGATATGGAATCAAAAACGATGGCTGAATACTTTATACTCGGTCTGCCCTATTTAATGGGAGTTGTCTTCCTTGTAGGTGCATTTCTAAGATTTATGATTTGGTATACAGTCAAACGACACGAGTGGTTCGCAAGGGAATTCGAAAAGCGAGTTTCTATATATATGGAAAGCCAAACTCCTGGAACGGTTGGAAAGGTGTCTTTTTACACACTTTCTAAAAAACTACTCGAAAGAACCTATTATGAATCGTTTGAAGTACGAGATCGAATGATGCGTAGGCAGCGTGACCGTGTGATGCGCTGGAGTGATCGCATTTGGTTAGTAAAACAAGGTTGCGCTTGGTTAGTAAAAGACATTTTAAAGCAATTGAAGTTCTTGAAATGGACAAATGATACGCCAAAACTTTTGCATATCACCCGGGCCACATTTCATCACAACCCCTGTTTTAATCGCGTTTTCGGAATTTTTCCAATTTCGGGATTGAACGACATGGTTTCTATACTACCAGGACTTTTTGTTGTTTGCGGTATTTTGGGAACATTCGTCGGGATTGCAAAAGGTCTTCCTGAACTTGGCGGAATGAATTTACAAGACGTCGAAGGTTCTAAAAACGTAATGGATCATTTCTTGTTTGAAATATCATTTGCAATGAAATCTTCTATCTTTGGTATCGCCTTCTCATTAATGTTGAATGTGATTAACACGACGTTTTCACCTGATCGAGTGTTTGTTTCTATGGTGGATCGATTTGAAAGCTCTTTGGATTTAGTTTGGTATCGTTGTGACAACAATGATTACCCAGTGAATGAACGTACATTTGACGAACACAAAGATCCTCAAGAAGCCTTGGCCGAAGAATCTATTAATTTAGAGCTAGCAAAAGGTCAGCGTAGTCGTGAACTAGATGAGCTTAAAAAGACAAAAGCGTCTTAGGTATTCGTTAGCGTTATTGGATGTAGACAGCAAAACGGGATTGGGAAACATAGAATGGCTAAGAACATACAAGTATTTATAGTCACTGTCCAACAAGGTGAAGAAGTCGAGTATAAAATAGTCGATGACAATACGTTCACCGTTGGCCGGTCTTTAGATGCTACGATTGCATTTAGCGATCCTGACATCAGTCGAATCCATTTGATTGTGACTCTTAAGCATGACCGCATCTGGATTGAAGATCAAGGGTCTGCCAATGGAACCTTTGTGAATGATCAAAAGATACCAGCTCAAAAAACGGTCAGTGTTGAGCCCGGTGATCGCGTAAAAGTAGGAAAATCGGAAATCTATTTATCGTTCAATTTGCTTGAAAAATGTTTCAAAAAAGAAGAAATCGTTCGTAGTCAATTGCCCAAAGACGAAAAAGACGGCCTGCTGCGTTTGATTCAAGGGGCTCATGCGGAAGCCCAAAAAGTTGTTAAATTAGCTCAGGACAGCCATGATAAATTAATCAAAATTGCAGAAAACAAGTCTGCGGGAATTGAAAATGCGACTCTGTTAAAGCAAGATGAAATCTTGCAGAATGCGTCCATGCAATCGAGTCAAATAATTCAAGATGCCAAGCGCAAAGGCGTTGGAATTATCAACGAAGCGCAGGAAGATGCGCAGCTTAAAGTTCAAGATATCTATGAAAAAGCCAACGGCTATAAAAAAGAAGCCGATGACTATTATAAAAATAAAATTGAAGAAGCTCAAGGGGACGCAGAACGCGTTCTGAAAGAAAACGAAAATCTATCTAATAAAATCGTAGAAGAAGCGCGCGAAAAAGTCACTGTTATGCGTGAATTTGCCCAGCGTGAACTAGAACAATTCAAAAACAAATCTCTTCTTGAAATTGATGAACTTAAAAGAACGATATTAAACGACGCCGAAAAAGAAAAAGAACTATTATTGCAACGAACAGAACGAGAAGCTCAGAAAAAAGTCCAAGCCCTTGTTCGTGAGACCGAAGATAATAACAAGCTGGAACGCGATAAAATGATTCTCATGGCTAAAAACGATATTGAACAGATTAAAAAAGAATCTGCGTCTGATATCGAACGCCTAAAAGAAGAAATCTCTTTGCATCAAATGGATGTTAAACGATACACGGCTGAACTTCGTGATTTAGAAGAAGAGAAAAAGCTTCTTTCGTTAAAATACGAAAAAGAAGAAATCGACCGTCGCAAAGCCTTTGAAGATGAATTAAAACTTAAAGAAGACAGTGTTGAAAAACATCTGGCTGAAAAGCGCACTGATTTTGATGAGCGTCTTAAAAAACGTCAGGACATGGCGGAAAAAGATATTTCAGCGCGATATATGGATCTAGAGGTTGAAGAAGAGCGTAAGTCTAAGGAACTAGAAGAATTTCATTCAGTTCTAAAGAAAAAAGAAGACGACTTTTTTGCTAAACTTACCAGAGACCGCGAATCTAAACTAAAAGAACTAGACGAGCGCGAGAAGAACTTAGCTGATTATGAATCCAAAATTAAAAAAGATACATTGGACTGGGTCAGTGAAACTCGAGGCAAAAACGAGAAAGACTGGAACGATCGCGAACAAGTTTTGCGTAAAGCGGAAAAAGAAAAAGCAGATGAATTGGCTATTTTTGAACGAGTAACTAAAGAAAGAACTCTGACATGGGAATCTGAATTGCGTTCAAAAACAGTTTCGTGGGAATCTGAACTAAGATCTAAAGCCGTAGTTTGGGATCGCGAGATTCGCGAAAAAGGCCAAGCTTGGGTCGATGAAACAAAAACTAAAAACGAGCAAGAATGGAACGAGCGAGAAATTCAGCTCAGGAATCTAGAGTCACAAAAACGTCTAGAACTTCAAAAATGGCTTGAAACAGAACAAAGCAAACGCGAACTAGAATGGAAACAGCGTGAAGAGTTGCTTGCTAATTTAGAAACTAACAAAGAAAAAGACATCGAAATTTGGAAGAAAGATAAACAGAGCGAATTTTTATCTAAAAACAAGAGTTTGGTTGAAGAAAATGGTTCACTTGAGAATCGCATTTCCGAACTTAAAACTGTGTTTGGAAAACTCGACTCTGACCATGTGACTTTAAAATCTGAAAACGAAAGAATACAAGCAGAGTCTAGCAAAACGGTAACTCATATGTCTGAATTGGGAAAAGAAGTAAGTCTGTTAACTCAGAATAGGGATCGTCTAATATCAGATGCTAAAATTTATGAAAAGCGTGTTGGCGAGATGAAATTTGAAATCGACAACCATGCTGGTCGGCTTGAGTCGCTGAAAAAAGAATTTGAAGGTCAAAAGGCGCAAATTAAGTCGCAGTTAGAAATTGAAAAAACGCAGATGACTAAAGACACTTACGATCAAGTGAATCAGCTGAAACTTTTGGAATTAGAGAAGCTAAAACAAACAAAAGAAGATTTGTTGTCTGAATTGCATAAAACTAAACAGCGGCTGTCAAAAGAGATTCATCAATCAGTTGAAAAGGCTTTAGTCGGCTCTATTCCCTCTGACCAATTGCATGCGCTGTCAAATGTGATGCTGGCTAAGATCACGTCTACAATGGAAGAGCAAACGGCGCATATTGCCTTAAGTGACCAGGATGAATCGAATCAGTTAACCAAAGACACTAATGTGGTTAGAAAAAAGCAAAAACGAGAACGCTTGCAGCAGTTGATGATGGGCTTTGTTATTGGCGGTATTTCCACGGCATTGTTTTCAGCTTCCTATTCTAGAGTGAGTCATAATCAGAATCCAGTAAAAGATTTGATTGCAGAACAAGCGGCGGAAGCGAAAAAGGATCATGCGGCTAAGAAATACAATCCAAAACGTGAGCCCGATGTTAAGGATTCTTATGTTGATCTTGTGTTGTTCACGGATCAGTTTTATGAGATGTATTTAAGCCCAGATTTCAATGATCGGTTTGGTAAGGCTGCAATGGAGTATTTGCTTCGCACTTGGAGAATTGAAGAAGAAAAATCAATTCAAGTGGTGTCTATGTCAAAAACTTTGGTGAAAACCCTTGTTGAAAAGAAAGATTTGGTAAGCACTGACTATCTAGAAAAAGGAATGCAAAAGTTAAAAGATACCGAATCTGAAACAGAATCTAAAATTGTTGAAATTTTAGGATCCCAAGTGAAATACGAGTCGTATCGAAAGTTTGAGAAAAAATACTTTCGCGATGAACTAGAGAAGTTTTATATTGCTAGGAATAAACCGGTTCCCGAAGAAGGGCATATGGATCAGAGTTCGCAGGGGAAATAGGCGCCGCCCTCTGATCATACCGAAGTGAAAAAGCTATCAACTAAAAATTTAATCCAATGATTAAAAGAAAGTCCATTAAATCTCCGTTGATTTTGTATTGCAAAAGTTCGTTGGTAGAGCCGTTAAACAAGAAGTCTTTGTTTTCATCGGCAAAATTAATATAGTGATAGGTAGCTTGAAAGCCTAAGAAGGCTTTTCTGCGCATAAGCGGAATTTCAACGCCAAGACCAAGATCGGCTCCCATAACGTTTTCCCGGGATTGACTGTTGAACTCAGCAATCGTGACTGTGCGATACCACTGTGAAAACCCGCCCAAAATATAGGGGTTAATGTCAGCAAGGCCCTTGGTCACATTTTGTGTATTCATAAAATACTTCAAATTAAAATTAATCGAAGTAAAGGAAACATTACCTGAATAGTTATTGATCGTATTGCCGGACTGAGTGCTAAACTTCATCGAACTATCGCCAGTCATAATGCCAACACCAAGTGCTGTTTTAAGATCAAAAAAGTAACTTATTTGAATTCCAAAATTGGGTCCCGAACCATAAACCTTAGCCATATTATCAGTGAACTGTCTTGGACCGGCGGCCAGACCTAAGGTCAGCAAGCGGCCGTTTCTAAAAAAATTAACATCAGCTTCTTCGTCAGAGTCTTGGTCAAATTCAGAATAATCAGAAAATGGATCGAAGGCATCAGAAGACTCAGATTGGGCATGGCTGCGGCCAGAAAACATAATGGTAAGTAATAGTAGATAGATAGACAATGATTTCACTGATCCCCCAAGCAGTCTTAGTATGACCCAGGGCAAGGCTCAAATCAATTCGAAATAACTCTAACGGAATATTATTTGTCTAGATCGGATACAGTTTGAAATCACAAAAACACTGTCTCAAGGTGGGAAATTCATAGAGGCAAGGACTGACAATAAAGTAGACGACCGTATTAAGTTTTTAGACAAGCCACGAGAGCTGAGACTTTCAGATTGAAGACGTGATTTGGTAAAAGTTGTTTGTTACTTCGAATTTGCAAAAACAAGACAAAAGTACAAAAAAAACAATAACCGAATAAAATTTGAGTGGCTCCTAATACTTAGTGATAATCTGAAGATGTCTATTTTAACTCGGAGAAAACTATGTTTTTAAAAGCAAAAAAAGCTATGATTGTTTTTGGATTGATTAATGTTATTATTTCGGTTGGTGTCGCACAAGAACCGCCAAAAGCCGATGCGTCTGTAGCTGGCTATCGTGATTTAGTAAGGATGAAGGGACTTGATCTTCAGAAGTTTCAAGAACGGCTCGATGAAGTTAAAGCCGAACTTGACAAGTGTACCCAGACTATTCGTGGAGATTACGAGTGTAAGGGGTGGGGAAACCCAAATAAAACTGATAACGAAATCAAAAGACTTCAGGCTGAACAAAAGTCCTTGGCTAAAACGGTGGGTTTGCTTGCAGGCCAAATTTCAGATTATAATAGAAAAATCAAAGTCACGGATTCTATTGGCAAGGGCGATGCGCAGGATGTTCTGTTCGACGCAAAATATCTTTTGATGAATGCCGCGGCCTTGAAGGCTGATACCTCCGCAACGGATGCTCGGATGCGCCAGATAATGACTTCTATGAATAATACCATTCTTGGTGCCTATGTGAAATACGCTGCAGAGCAAACCCTAAAGACTAAAGACGGGAAGAAAGCAATTTGTGAAGCGGCGGCTGCCTGCGGAACTCCCCAGCCGACAGCTAAATCTCGAAAAGAAGAAATTATGTCGCTTCCGGCGTTTAGAAAAGCAAATGAAGCAGGCGATACGGTCGCTCCTGATTTGACTGACCCCAACGCAGCAGCCAAGTAATTCATTTTAGGTTACTCGAGCGTTACTTTAGTGCCGTTTCCAATTTCTTAATTACATCGTCCGAAGAAGGTGACACTTCGGACGTCCAGCGTGCTATCACTTTGCCGTCTTTTCCGACTAAAAATTTTTCGAAATTCCATTTTACTTCTTTAAACATAAACGATGATTTTGAATCTGTTAGGAATTTGTAAATTGGCTGTTTATCCGAACCAGTAACAGGCCCCTTGTCCATCAGCGGAAAGGTAATTTTATATTTATCAGCGGCAAATTTTGAAATTTCAGCGTTTGAACCCGTGTCTTGTTTGAAATCATTGGATGGAAATGCTAATACAGTGAAACCTTTAGGGCCATACTTACTTTGTAGATCTTGCAGATCTTTCATTTGTGGAGTGAAGCCGCATGAAGACGCCGTGTTTACCACCAGGGTTACTTTGCCCTTATATTGAGCTAAATCCACATCTTTGCCATTGATATCTTTAACATTGAAATCAAACAGACTCGGCGACGCATTTGCTGAAGACTTGGCATCGGGCGCCGCTAAAACAGTGTTCATTGAAAACAGCAACGCAAGTGTAAAAAAAAGTTTCATTATTATCCTCCATGTTAGACATCTTGAAGTTTGACAAAAATAAGGCTCAAGACTAAACCCATACCAAGGTGATTATGAACAAAATTCGAGCTAATGCAATCACTAGCGGAAAAAAGCAAGGGACCCCTGGGCCGGCCGCTCCTAACAACGCTGTTTCAGCCCCTCTCAATTACAAAAACGCTGGCGTTGATATCCTAAAGGGCGATGAATTTGTCGATTGGATCGGTCGTCGTCCAAGTAAAAAATCGCCACATAAAAAACAAATTGTCGAAGCGGTAGGTGGTTTTGCTTCGCTTTTTCGCCTGCCTAAGGGAATTAAGAACCCGTGTATTGTAAGTTGTACTGATGGAGTAGGGACAAAAGTTAAACTAGCAGTTGAGCTTAAGCACTATGATGGCATCGGCCAAGACTTGGTAGCCATGTGTGTGAATGATTTGATTTGCACGGGCGGATCACCATTGTTTTTTCTAGATTACTTGGCAATGGGCAAGCTAGATTTGAATGTGGCTAAACGAATTCTATCCTCTATTAAGTCGGCATGTGATCAAAGTGATTTGGCCTTGATAGGCGGCGAGACTGCCGAAATGCCTGGGGTATATGGCGGTTCAGATTTTGACTGTGCCGGGTTTGCTGTTGGTGTCGTCGATGAAAAAAAACGCTGGGGCGCTGGCCGAGTTAAAAATGGCGATTGTCTGATCGCGCTGCCTAGTTCAGGATTTCATTCCAATGGTTTCTCGCTAGTTAGAAAATTGTTTGCCTCCGAAGCACCCCTATTTAAAAAAATGCTTTTAAAGCCAACATTTCTTTATGTCGAATTTTTAGAAAGCTTGAAGTCAAAATTTGATATCAAAGCAGCGGCCCATATTACCGGCAGTGGAGTTGAGAATATTCCACGAGTCATTCCTCCGCAATTGTATTGCGAATTAAATTCGTGGGTTTTTCCTGATGTTTTTAAAAGAGCCCAATTGAAAGCCTCTTTAAACCACGATGAAATGCTGCGCACGTTTAATTGCGGCGTTGGATTTGTTTTAGTAGTTAATTCAAAAGAGAAAGACAAAGTGTTGCGCCTAGCGAAGAGTTATTTTTCTAAGCAGGATGTTCTGATGGCCCCGTTTGATTTAGGTGTTGTGAAGAAAAAGAAAAAGACTAAGGACGTGGATTTTATTTTTTCTAAAAATTTTTAGTAAAAGGGAGACTCAAGTTGAATCGAATGGCCGTTTTTGTTTCAGGCAGAGGTAGTAACTTGCAAGCTCTGCTCGATCAAGAAGGTTGTAACATAAGACTTGTATGTTCGCACAAAGTAAAGATCCCCGCGGATGTAAAAGCTAAACGATTCAGAATTCCCGTGTTTAAAACAAAAAAAATCGATTTTGCTGAATGGGCTTTAGAGCTTAAGAAAAAGCGAATTAAGCGCATTTTTTTGTTGGGCTTTATGCGGCTTATTCCGGCGGAATTTGTAGCCAGCTGGCAGAATACAATGCTCAATGTTCACCCAAGTTTGTTGCCGTTGTTCCCGGGGTTAAATGCCCTAGAAAACTCGTTTAACCAAGCTGCCAAAATGGGCGTAACCGTTCATAAAGTGGTTCCAGAAATGGACGCTGGTCAGATCGTATCTCAATCGATGGTTCTTAGCGATAGCGAATATTCAACTGATCCAGAGCTAAATAATTTTAGAACTGCGGCCTTTAAAATGACATTTCGCGAACACTATCTAGTTCGACGGGTGGGTGATAAATGGAATTGAAAAAATACGATGTCGCCGTAGTGGGCTCGTTTTACAATGTGTCTTGGATTGCCAGTGAATTGTCGCGGCAAGGCTGGAGCGTTCTGTATATTGACCTTCACGCTGGGCTTGGTCGCTGGCCTATGGAAGATATCGAAGGGCCATTTGGGTTTTTCACTTCAGAAACGCTAAATCCATTTTATGTTGAAAAATTAAATAACGAAGAAGCGTTGGTTTCACAGGATTCAGGATTCACAGTGTTGCTGGGGTCCGGGCCCTTGGAATTTAAATCCAGCTTTATTCAGTATCAGCTAAAAGAACTTGGCGTCGATAGCGATTTTATCAGTCGGCTGGAATCCTCTACAGATAATTTTTATCAATCTAGTTTGAAAAGCGCGCCTTCGAACAATCATTTTGATAAATCCTGGCTAGAATTTTTAACTCGATCCCTTAGCAGTCAGCGGGATGTTGCGTTTGGCGACACAATTGATTCCCAGTTTCCGCTGCCTTTGATGAATCCTTTTTATACCCGATTTCTAAGTCGACGATCCCTTGAAAAAAATAATCAATGGCTAGAGCGACAAAATATTGATGCCTTTGAGCAAACTCAAATTTTAGATTTTGCGCTGACAGCACATAGTGAAATACATGGTTTTGAAGCCAAAGGTGAAATCAATGGCGTGATTAGTTTTAAGACTCTGGTCTGGGGATTGTCGTCGGAAGAAACGTATTACTATCGGCCACAGCTTGGTAAACTTCTATTTCCCAAAGGAGTTATCGAGCCGATTTGGACTTGGGCCAGATATTCCGTCGATGTGGCTCCTAATCGAGAAACGCGACAATTGCCTTTGCATTCGGTTTGGATTGACGACCTCTATGGTCCTTGGACGCATGAAAATCTGCTGATTTGGCAAAGAACAACCATGGAAAATCTGTATGATGTATGGATTCTAATTCCTAACAATCAAAGATTTAACAAAGACTACATTAAATATTACGGTGAAAAAATCACTCAGAAATGGGTTGATCGATTTGAAACGTCCGAAGCTAAAATTCATAATTATCCCCAAGAATATTTGTACACCTATCAAGACCTTGGACCCAATCGTTGGGTTCGCTTTGCCGCAAATCACAGCAAGGAAATTGAATCCAAAGATTTTAAGAATGTTTATTTTAATAATTATGAAATTTGGGATCAGTTGAATCGAGAAACCCAGTTTCAATCGCAGAAAAAATTAATAAATAAAGTCGTAGACCGACTCAAAAAAGATACGGCAAAGGAACTCAACCGATGATTGATCGCTATTCACGACCTGAAATGACCGTTTTGTGGTCCGTTGAAAATAAATTCAGTAAAATGTTGCAAGTAGAAATTGCTGTCGCCAAAGCTCAAAGTGAGCTGAGCATCATTCCTAAAAAAGCGTATCGTTCGATTGCCAGAAAATCAAAGTTCAATGTGAATCGAATATTGGAAATTGAGGCTGTCACTAAACACGATGTCATCGCGTTTGTTAGCAACGTAGCTGAAAATGTGGGCAAAGACGGCAAGTACATTCATTATGGGCTTACGAGCAGTGATGTTTTGGATACGGCTTTTAGTTTGCAAATCCAAGAAGCGGGCCAGGTGCTTCTTGGTTCAGTCATTCGCCTTAAAAAGTCGCTTCAAGCTAAAATTTCAAAAAATGAAGAAACTTTGTGTGCTGGTCGCACCCATGGAATATTTGCCGAACCGACGTCGTTTGGAATGAAACTCATGGGGTTTTTGGCCGAATTAATTCGCAATCAAAAGCGTCTTGAAGAGGCTCTTGATAATCTTAGAATATGCAAGCTGTCGGGCGCAGTCGGAACCTATTCCAGCCAAGAACCGATTGTAGAAAAAAAAGTGGCAGCGAATTTGGGTTTAAAGCAAGAATGGATCGCGACTCAAGTGGTTCCGCGGGATCGCCACGCCCATTTACTGAATCAAATTTCACTTCTAGGTGCGGGGCTAGAACGATTAGCGATTGAACTTCGGCATTTGCAGCGCAGTGAAGTCGCCGAAGTCACCGAAGGGTTTTCAAAAGGGCAAAAGGGATCATCGGCCATGCCTCATAAAAAAAATCCAATCAGTGCAGAAAATATTACGGGCCTTGCTCGACTGCTTCGGTCCTATGCTTTGGCAGGAATGGAAAATGTGGCACTTTGGCATGAACGTGATATTTCTCACTCATCAGTCGAACGGGTGATTTTTCCAGATACGTTTATAGTGGCAGATTATGCAACTAATCGCATGGCTGTTTTAATTGATGGGCTTGAAGTGAATAGCAAGCGAATGCTCGATAATATGGAAATGGCGCAAGGGCAGCTTTATAGTTCGCATGTTTTGTTACATTTAGTAAAAAAGGGTCTGGCTCGCGAAGTAGCCTACTCCCATGTTCAAAGACTGTGTCATTCGTTAGGGTTTGGCGAACATTTAAAATATAAAATTAACGAAGATGAAATCGTTTCGTCCTATTTTACTAAACGAGATCTTGAAGATATTTTCAGCGGTAAAAAACACCGTGAAACCATTATAAAGATTATTAAAAAGCAAAAGAAAGTGCTACATGCCGAGGATAGAAAATGAGTCTACACAAAGAACTGCTCTACGAGGGAAAAGCTAAGAAAGTATTTCGCACCGATGTCGACGATCAATATTATTTGGAATTTAAAGACAGTTTAACTGCCTTTAACGCCCTAAAAAAGGGAACTTTCGAAAATAAAGGCCAAGTGAACCGTGATATTGCCGCTCGGTTATTTGAATATCTAAAAAGCCGCGGAATTGCGTCCCACTATGTCAGTTCAGAAGGAACTAGCGGCATGGTCGTAAAAAAAGTCGAGATCATTCCCTTTGAAGTCGTAGTTAGAAATACCTTAGCGGGATCGACGGCCAAAAAACTGGGCATCGAAGAAGGCGTGGCCTTGTCCGAACCACTAGTAGAATTCTATTTAAAGAACGACGAATTAGCGGATCCCTTTGTTTCGGAAGAGCAAATTCGGATCATTTATAAAATCAATCCAAGCACCATGCTAGAAATTAAAAACTATGCCTTGAAAATAAATGATCATTTAAAAGAACTATTTGTTGGGATTAGTATTCGCCTAATCGATTTTAAAGTCGAGTTTGGAAAAAATGGAGCCAATCAAATATTATTGGCTGATGAAATAACACCAGATTGTTGTCGCCTTTGGGATATGAAAACAGGCGAAAAATTAGATAAAGATCGCTTTAGGCGTGATTTGGGTTCTATTAAAGAAAGCTACGAAGATGTTAATCAGAGACTTATTCAAGCATTAAAGTGAGGTTAAAATGAAATGGGGAATTAAAATATTACCGCGAGAAGTTTTGTTAGACACCCAAGGCCGAGCGGTTCAAGAATATTTGAATCAAAGTGCTCTGCTTGTTAACCAATGCCGGGTTGGAAAATACATTGTCTTAGATTTGAAGCAAACGGACACAGAACAATCCAAACGCAAAGCGATTGAAATTGTGGAAAAGACTTTGATAAATCCACTTATTGAAACCTACACTATCGAGTCTTTATGAAGGTAGGCGTGGTTACCTTTCCTGGTACAAACTGCGATCAGGATGTTGTAAAGATGGCAATCGCTCATAGCTATCAAGTCGTGCCCTTGTGGCATAAAGACAACTTTGAAGTGAATTCTGTCGACATGGTGATCATCCCGGGTGGTTTTAGTTATGGGGACTATTTACGATGCGGAGCTTTGGCTGCGCGATCGCCGGTGATGAACTCTGTTAAAGACGTTGTTAAATCAGGAAAACCAGTTTTGGGAATTTGCAATGGATTTCAGATTTTATGTGAAGCGGGATTACTGCCTGGTGTTTTAGTTCGCAATGATCATGGACATTTCATTGATAAATGGACCAGTATTGAATCCGTCCAGTCCAATCGTTTTTTTTCCAATTCAGATAAAAAAGTTCTTAGACTTCCTGTAGCTCATGGTGAAGGTCGGTTTTTTGCCGACAAAAATGAACTAGATAAAATCGAAGATCAGGGTTTGGTTTGGTTTCGGTATACTGAGAACATAAACGGCTCGGCTAACGCGATTGCGGGTCTGATGAACAAAGATAAAAATGTGTGTGCCTTGATGCCTCATCCCGAGCGGGCTTTGTATAATTGGATGGGCGGCGCCGATGGTTTTAAATTTATTTAAATAGGATAGACACGAGTATGCAAGAGCAGAGCTTGAATGAAAAAATGAAACACTACCGAATCTCTTCCAGTGAATACGAACGTATTTCTGGATTGCTAGGACGTCCGCCGCAAGGATTAGAGTGGGCCTTGTTTTCTGCTTTGTGGAGCGAACATTGCTCTTATAAAAGTTCTAAAGTCCATTTACGAAAATTTTCTTATCGAAATTCAATGACTCGTGATGATTCAGATGAAAATGCAGGAGTCGTAGATATTGGGTTTGGTGAAAAAATTGTTTTCAAAATGGAAAGTCACAATCACCCAAGTTTTATTGAACCCTTTCAAGGGGCTGCAACCGGTGTTGGCGGAATTTTACGCGATATTTTTACGATGGGCGCGCGACCCATCGCTTTGGCTGATTACTTATGTTTCGGAGATGAAAATGCGCCCCGAATGAAAGCGCTTGTTAAAGGTGTTGTGGCGGGAATCAGCAGTTATGGTAATTGCGTGGGTGTGCCGACAATCACTGGATATACGGAATACGATGAAAGCTACAATAAAAACATCCTTGTGAATGCGATGGCTGTTGGATTACTAGAAGGGCCCATGGCACTGGCTAGCAGCCGGGCATCTGGTGTTGGGAATTTAGTAGTGTATGTTGGCGCTAAAACTGGAAAAGATGGCGTTCATGGGGCGGCCATGGCCAGTGAATCGTTTGATCAGGATATCGATAGCAAAAAGCCAAATATTCAAATCGGTGATCCGTTTTTAGAAAAGCTTCTAATTGAATCCTGTTTGGAAATTTTAAAAACCGATCTTGTGATCGGTATGCAAGATATGGGCGCTGCCGGTTTAACTTCTAGCAGTTTTGAAATGGCTGCCAAAGGTCAGGTCGGGATGGATTTGCATTTAGACAAAGTGCCGCAGCGAGATTCTTCCATTACGCCAGAAGAAATATTGTTATCAGAAAGCCAAGAGAGAATGCTTCTTGTTTGTTTACCAAAAAATTTGCAAGCTATTCAGGCTGTATTTAAAAAATGGAATTTGGATGCTGCGCCTATTGGCACGATTACAGATTCTAAAAAAATGCGTCTATATTGGAAGGGCGATGTTCTAACCGAAATAGATCCACAACTCATTACGGAATCAGCGCCTCGTTACGAGCGTCCGTTTACAGACTACAAATCAAAAAATAGAGTGGACAAGTTAGAGGCGCTTTCTAGTCAAAATCAAGATCAGCAGCTTGCGACTTTAAAACAAAATGCGTTTTACAAAGATAAAAAATGGATTTATGAGCAGTACGATCAGCGAGTCGGGACTCGCACGGTAAAAGATGCTTCGCAGACGTTAAGCGTGGTGCGATTAAGTTCGAATCGTGATCTCGCGATATCTGTTGGGTGTCGACCGGCCTTTATGAGAATGGACACACGAATTGGTGCTATTGATGCTTTGGCGTATCCCGCGCTTCAGCAAGCTATCAAAGGTTTTAAGCCAGTCGCTGTGACCGATTGTTTGAATTTTGCCAGCCCCGAGCGGGTTGAGGTGATGACTGATTTTGTTTTAACTTGTGATTTGTACGCAGCGATGGCCAAGCGAATGGACGCTCCGATCATTTCTGGAAATGTCAGTTTCTATAATGAAACAGAAGGTAAAGGGATTCCGCCCACTCCTGCTGTTGGGGTTGTTGGATTAAAAGAGAATTCGGATTCGGTCCCTGATTGCGTTTTTTCATTTTCTGGTTTGGATGTGTATTTGGTTCAAATGCCTGGCGTTTCTAGTTATGCCAAAAATGCAGAGGTGATGAAAAAAGCTCCGCAGTTTAAAGGCGATCTATCGCCTGATTATCTTTGTGATTTTGTGGAAGCATTGACGAAATTTGTGAATGCTACCGAGCCTCAAGTAAGTCGCGTGGTAGGGCAGGGTGGTTTAGCTCTGACTCTGGATAAAATGCAATCCCAAGGGTTTGGTTTGCAGCCGTTTAGTTCGATGGCTGCCAAGTTAAAAGATCCTGATTTTATGTTTGAAGAGCGGCTTTATGATTTAGTATTTGCGATTTCTAAGAAGCAAGGTGATTTTGAAAAAGAACTAGATGGCTTAGCAAAAAAATGGAATTTAGTTTTTCAACCTCTAGGAAGTACAGTGGTACTAAAGGACGTAAAATGAAGGTAAACGACGGCTTTCGTGAAGAATGCGCTGTTTTTGGTATTTGGAATCACGAAGAATCCAGTCGTTTGACTTATCTGAGCCTGTACGCCATGCAACACCGAGGTCAAGAATCGGCCGGCATTGTTACTTTGTCCAATCGAGAGCACTTAATTCATAAAGGGTTAGGACTAGTTGGCGATATTTTTACAGAAGACGAATTAAAAAGACTAAAGGGCCGCGCAGGGATCGGGCATGTTCGCTATTCTACGACGGGACAAAACCTACTTGCCAATGCGCAACCATTGGCCGCTGAACTAGTCAGGTGCCCAGTGGCGATTGCGCACAACGGAAATATTGTGAATCATAAGACTTTAAAAGCACAACTGCGATCGAAAGGTTCCATTTTCCAAGGTACCAACGACACCGAGATTATTTTGCATTTGCTTTCAAAAAATCAAGAAATTCCTATTATTGAAGCACTTAAAAAAGAGCTCATAAATGTCGAAGGCGCCTTTAGCTTTGTCCTGTTGACTCAAAAGAAAATGATTGCGCTTAGGGACCCGTGGGGGTTTCGTCCGCTCTCTATTGGACGGCTAGGCGATGCGTATGTTGTAGCCAGCGAAACGTGTGCTTTTGATTTAATTGGTGCCGAGTATGTTCGCGATGTTGAACCCGGTGAAATTGTTTGGTTTGATGACGACGGGATGCATTCGGTTATTTATGCCCAGAATGAAAAAAAAGCGCAGTGTATTTTTGAACACGTTTATTTTGCTCGTCCAGATTCGAAAGTTTTTGGTATAAGTGTTTATGAATCCAGAAAAAATTTAGGAAAATTATTAGCAAAAGAATCACCCATTGAAGCCGATTTGGTGATTCCTGTTCCTGATAGCGGTGTACCAGCTGCCATTGGCTATTCGCAGGAAAGCGGAATTCCATTTGAATTTGGAATTATTCGAAATCACTACGTTGGTCGAACGTTCATCCAGCCAACTCAAGGGATTCGTGATTTTGGTGTTAAGATTAAGTTAAACCCTCAGTCGGAAATCTTGCGTGGGAAACGCGTAATCGTGATCGATGATTCCCTTGTTAGAGGCACGACCAGTAAAAAAATCATCAATCTGATTCGGAATGCGGGAGCTAAAGAAGTTCATTTTAGAATAGCCTCGCCGCCAACTGTGAACCCATGCTATTATGGAGTCGATACTCCGCAAAAAGAACACTTAATTGCGTCTCATTATTCACTTGAACAAATTAAAGAATTTGTGGGCTCAGACTCGCTGGCTTATTTGTCGATGAAAGGCCTTTATCAGTCCGTAAATAGCGACAACACAAAATTTTGTGCCGCCTGTTTTGGTGAAAAATACCCAACGGCGATCGAATAGGTCTGGATTCACAAATATAATGACGATTGACAACGTCGAGGAATAGTAAAAAAATTAGGCTCATTCTTTAAAAAAGGGGTATCCCGGTGAGATTGATTTTTATTTTAAGCCTGCTCTTGTCATCTGTTTCAGCGTATTGTTTTTGTGGTTTCTATGTGGCCAAGGCAGATGCCAAACTTTTTAACGAATCATCGCAGGTCGTATTGGTCCGAGATGAAGATCGCACAGTAGTCACGATGGTTAACGATTTTAAAGGTGATATCAAAGAATTCGCTTTAGTTGTCCCTGTTCCCAGCGTGCTTGAGAAGGAACAAGTTCATGTGGCAGAAAAAAAGGACGTGGAACGACTAGATGCATACACGTCGCCTCGCTTAGTTGAGTATTATGATCCAGATCCTTGTAATACGAGAATTTATGAAAAAGATATGTTAGCTATGTCGGCGAATGCGCCGGGCTCTCTTGGGGGCATGCAAAATGAAAAAGCTAAATCATTGGGTGTGAAAATCGAAGCCGAATACACGGTCGGCGAATATGACATCCTTATTCTGTCAGCCAAAGAAAGCGGAGGTTTAGTTACCTGGCTTAAGCAAAACAAATATCGAATTCCAGACAATGCTGAAAAAGTTTTAAAGTCTTACATTAATCAGAACTTGAAATTTTTCGTCGCAAAAGTAAATTTAAAAGAACAATCAAAAACAGGATTTACCTATTTAAGACCTATTCAAATTGCTTATGAATCTAGTCGTTTTATGCTTCCAATTAGATTGGGAACCGTAAATTCCAAAGGGCCACAAGATCTAATCATCATGACCTTAACCAGAAAGGGTCGGGTTGAAACCACAAATTACCGCACTGTAAAAATCCCATCTGGCCAAAATATTCCGCCGTATGTAAAAAATGATTTTGGTCCCGTCTATAAAGCTATCTTTGCTGAACAAGTTAGAAAGGAAGACATGAAAGCTGTGTTTTTAGAATACGCCTGGGATATGAGCTGGTGTGATCCTTGCGCAGCGGAACCACTGTCCGCCGATGAACTAAAAAGCTTAGGTGTTTTTTGGATGGATTCTGAAACGTCAGAAAAAACAATCCCCAGTAATCGTTTTAGACCGGCTCCAGGCGGCGCTGTGAATGCGTTTGCCACTCGGCTTCATGTTCGCTATGACGCAGAAAAATTTCCAGATGATTTGATGTTTCAGGAAACGACAAATAAAGAAAACTTTCAAGGTCGCTATGTCTTGCAGCAACCTTTTGAAGGCTCTGTTTCTTGCGAAGCGGGCAAAGGTTACAAAGAAGGTCTAGGTCGCCGCCAAGATCAAGAGGCGATCACTTTGGCATCGCTTACCGGCTGGCCAGTCAATGATATTAGAAAAAAAATCGGCCGTCCTGGCAGTGAAGATGACAAGCCGGATGACAAAAAGCCCAACAAATGGTGGAAAAAACTTTGGGATAAAGATAAAAAGTAGGGGATCCAATGGCTGACCAAAAAAAATCGCGTATTAAAATAGATCCTCGGTTTTTTCAAATTGTGAGTTTGCTTACCTTTGTTGTTTTCGGTTTGTTTGTTTTTGAATTCGATACGACAATTGAAAAAGCGATCGTATCCATTATTGGATGCTTGGTAACTCAAGCGGGCTTTGATTGTCTTTTTAAGCGAAAAAAAGGCAATTTAATGAGTGCCTTGATAACGGGTTGTTCGCTGACCTTGCTTCTGCGAACAAACTCCCTAGAACTGACTTTCTTGGCCAGTGTGCTTGCCATTGCTGCGAAATTTGTTTTTGCCTATTCGGGCAAACATCTTTTTAATCCCGCTAATTTTGCAATTGTTGTTTTGATTTTTTTTAATTTGGCCTGGGTGTCCCCTGGCCAGTGGGGAAATTCATTTTATTATATGCTGCTGTTTTTGTTTTTAGGCGGACTAACTGTTTGGAAATCATTGCGGTATGATGTCGCGCTTGTGTTTTTTCTAACATTTGCAAGTTTGGTTATTGGTCGAGCGTTGTTTGTTGGTGATCCCATGACAATTCCCCTTCACCGCCTGACTTCCGGAAGTTTGTTATTGTTTACATTTTTTATGATCACTGATCCGCGCAGCACGCCCAATCATCCTTTGGGCCGCTATCTTTTTGCGATGCTGGTTGCCTGTTTTGGGTGGTGGGGCACTGCTAAGTTGTTTCGTCCGGACGCACTGTTTTATGCGCTGTTTATCGTTAGTTGCGGTACTTGGCTTATTGATTTCGTTTTAAAATCTGGTTTTTATAAGTGGGATCAGCCCTCAGTTAAGACGATTGTTTCTTAGTTAGAAATATTGAATTTGCTAAAGACCAATTGAATTTCGGTGTGCTTAGAATTAAAGTTAAATTTTAATAGTCCGCTATGGTCAGTCATTATTGATTTTGAAATACTTAATCCTAAACCTGTCCCTTTTCCGACGCTTTTTGTAGTGAAAAATGGGTTCATAATTTTTTCTTGAACGGCCTTTGGAATCCCGTTTCCTGAATCTTTAATTCTAATGGTGAATTCGTCAGCGGATTTTGCAGTAGTAATGTCAATAAAATCAGGTGGAAGATTAGTTGGGTTTTCCACATTTTCGGCCAGGTTCGGTTGGAGTTCACGTTTTTCCATAATGGCATCATAGGAATTATTCAAAAGATTAATGAGAACCTGAGAAATTTGAACGGAACGGCAAAATAAATAGGCATCTAAGTCATAGTTTTTTCTAACTTCAATTTGAGAGTTTTTAAACCGACTCTCGCAAATAAACAGGGTTTCATCAATTATCTCTTTTGCTTGGCAATACTTAAAAGGGTCTTGCGAGCCTTCTCGTGCGAACGAACGTAGGCCTATAATAATTTTAGATATTCGTAGTATCATAGCATCGATTTTGGTGACCGCCTTTTCAATATCTATTTTAGCATCATCACTCAGGTGACTTGCAAAACGCTGGATCTGGCGCGAGGAGCCTTGTATAATGGTCAGTGGGTTGTTGATTTCATGAGCAATTCCAGATGACATTTCCCCTAATGAAGCCATTTTTGATGATTCAATAAGTTTTATAGTCTGCTCTTCAATTTTTTTCTCGTTAGTTCGTTTTTCATCAATATCAATACTTAAAATCATTATTTTTTGATCTTGAAGTCGTTTTAGAACGACCCAAAACGTTTTTTCACCTTGTTTTGTGTTAAGCTGTGATTCAAATTCCTCTTCATCACGGTCTGAATCTTTGAAAGCTGCTATCCTATCTGCTAGATAGGGATTTTCATTGGCCACGGAAGCGCTGCTAGTTTTAGCAATAGGAGCGGTTTCTCCAAGTAAGGTCACTAGCTTATTATTCATGTAAAGATACGAATCATTTTCAACTAAACTTACGGCCCCAGGGAACCCCTCCAGGATGAGATTCATATCTTGTTGTTTACTATAGATTTCTTGCCAGAATGTTTCTGTTAATTTTTGGAAAGTAAGAACAAAGAAAAAAAACAGGAGTCCAGATGTAAAAAAAATAATTTGCGACGTCAGGTCTGGTTGAATCAGAATAGTAGCAATCGACATCGCTGATAAAATGGGAACACAGAAGGCTAAATAGTTTCGACGGGAAATTCCTACATTAAGCAGAGCTGAACAATGAAGACTCGTTCCTAAAAAGTAAATAAATTGATTCCAAAAAACACTTGGAATTCCTTGGATCGACGGCAAAGCGATAATAAGGGCCCAACAAATTCCAGATACCGCTATCAAAAATGTGAACAAGCGATTGTCTTTTTTGAACAAATCTAAATCGATAGTTTTGTAATCTCTTTTTTTCGCTTGGCTAAAAAAACGAATTCTCCAAAAAGTGGTCAGGATAAACACAAAATAGACAAAAAATACAGATAAGGTAAGAGTCGAGGCGATTCCAGATATGACAAGGACAACGGCTGCAAATAGAAAATTAGCCCAGCTTGATGGGTTTAGGCGATTTATCAATTGAGCAAATGTGTGCCTCTGGTAATCGATAGAATTCATTATTTGGCTGTTTTTCGTAAGGACTGGTCGGACATTATTGTTCCTTTTTGTTAAAAAGTATTGATATTATAAGGGTATGTCAATTCGAGCTCAAAGGGAAATCAATGTCGCGATCGTAGCACCTGGATTTCCTCCTTCTAAAGATGTGCAAAAAAAGCTTAAGGATTTTATAGAAAGTCCGACTGGTTTTAACTTTCATAAACCGGCTTTTTTACTTCAAAAAAACCCAATGTTTGCCAATACTGAAGAAAACCGAGCCCGCTATTTAATTGAAGCTCTCACTGATGATTTTTACGATGTAGTATGGTGCCTTCGGGGTGGCTACGGGTCTCTTCCTCTTTTGCCTTATCTGAAAGGGGTTTCAAAGCCCAAAAAGCAGAAATGCCTAGTGGGTTTGAGTGATATAACTTCATTGCATTTGTTTTTGAATGGGTTTTGGAACTGGCCAACAGTCCATGCCTCTAATTTGGATCGGTGGGTATTAAATACGATTCCTAAAAATGTTTTAACTGAGCTAAATTCGGTTGTACGCGGCGAATCAGAACTGTCTACTTGCAAAAATATTAAGCCAGTTAATGAGTTAGCGAAAAAACTTAAATCAGTAAAAGGGGTTGTTACCGGTGGTAATTTGGTGAGCCTAAGCAGTCATTTAGGCACCCCATTTCAAACCAGTTTTAAAAACCATTTTCTCTTTATAGAAGAAATTGGTGAGCGGGCGTACCGTATTGACCGGTGTTTAACTCAGTTAAAAATGTCAGGTGTTTTGAAGGGTTGCAAGGGGATCTTATTGGGACAGTTTACCTCTTGCAATGAACCCGACGGACGTAATCTTTGGACTTGGGTAGTAAAGGAATGGGCCAAAGACCTTGGTATTCCGGTTTACTCAGGGATACCGAGTGGTCATGAAACACACCAATGGCCGTTGAGTTTTGGCACCCCGGCTGAAATTAAAATAGTTAATGACCGCTGTCAGTTATTGATCGAAAATAAAACTTGGTAAATGTATGAAATACTCTGTTTTAGAAAAAACTCTCATTAAAAATATCGAAGAAAATATCAAAGATGTCACGCCGGGTGTATTGGTGCGGGCCTATCAAAATGGTCGTTTGGTTTGCGATGTGGGGGTAGGAACGACGTACGCCTATTACGATGTGGCTAGTCTAACGAAAATTATTTTTACGGTCCAAGCCGTGATGCATGCTTTTGAAGAAGGCAAGTGGGCGGTCGGCACAAAAGTAAGTCAGGTTTTAAATTGGTACCCTCACAAAGAAACTAAAATCACAGAATTATTAAATCATTCCTCGGGGCTTGAATGGTGGAAGCCATTTTACAAAGAATTAAATGTCTTAGATAGCTGGCAAAAACGACGTGATGATTTGAAAAAAATGATTTCTGCCATGCCGCTTACAGAATCAGAATTCAGTGTCTACAGCGATGTCGGGTTTTTGGTACTTGGATATATTTTGGAAGAATTTTATCAGGTCGATTTGGTCAGTCTGTGGAATAAAATGAAAGAATTGTATTACCCTGGAACCACACTAGAATTTCATCCTCGAAATCAAACTACTATACGAGCCAATCTGTTTGCCCCGACGGAAGAATGCCCTTGGCGAAAAAAGCTTTTACAAGGCGAAGTTCACGATGAAAATGCGTGGGCACTAGGCGGGGTTTCGACCCATGCTGGACTGTTTGGAAGTATTGATGATTTGGGTTGGTATTCGCTGCATTTAAGATCTCAGCTGCTCGGGATTGCTCGGTATTTTATTAAACAAAAAACGACTCAGCTGTTTACTAAACGAGCGCGACCGGAAGGTAAAGGGGATTGGGCATTGGGCTTTATGTTGCCAACGCCAGGAACTGCCAGCTGTGGTGGTTATTTTTCATTGAATTCAATAGGTCATACAGGGTTTACAGGAACGTCCGTATGGTATGATCCAAAAGCTGATTTATCAGTTGCGATATTAAGTAATCGCCTTGTTTATGGACGCGAGATAAATCGATTTTCCACCCTGCGGCCAAAAATTCACAACTGGATCGTCGAAGGTTTAAGAAAATCATCTCTGGGTTAGTAAGGAGTCAAACGTGGATTTAAAACCGGGCAGTCATGTGTATCTGATGGGAATCTGCGGGACGGCGATGGCGTCTCTAGCTGGAATTTTAAAAGACCAGGGATTTAAAGTATCAGGATCGGACTCGTCTCCGTATCCACCGATGTCCACTCAGTTGGAAAGTTTAGGGATTACCATTAAAACCCCCTACAAAGCAGAAAATCTTGCGCACTCTAAACCAGATTTTGTCGTTGTTGGAAATGTGATTTCAGCGAATAATCCTGAGGCCGTCGAGCTGATGAATTTGAAAATTCCGTATTCGTCGCTGCCTAAATCTTTGGGTGATTTGGTTTTAAAAAATCACGATACTATTTGTGTATCGGGTACTCACGGAAAAACGACTACGACGTCTATGATGGCGTGGGTTTTAGAATCTATGATCAAGAAATCAGGATTTCTTATCGGCGGAATTCCCAAAAACTTTAACTACAGTTTTAGAAATCCTGAAAAGGGCGCTCCCTATTTTGTGATTGAGGGCGATGAATATGACACCGCTTTTTTTGATAAAGTGCCGAAATTTATCCACTACCGGCCAAAGCATGTGATATTGACAAGCATTGAATTTGATCACGCAGATATTTATAAAGATTTAGACGCAGTCAAGGATGCTTTTAAAAGGCTTTTGAAGTTGATTCCCGTGTCGGGTTCTTTGGTTTTTCATGAAAAAGATCAAAACATAAAAGATCTGCTTGATGAAACCAATACAAAAAATATCTACAGTTATGGTTTTGAAAAAGTATCTAACGAACGTCATGCCCGCTGTGAAGTGATTTCAATTACCGAGGTTGTGACAGAATTTAAAGTTCACTTCAAAGGCCAAGTCATGGGGCCCTTTAAATTGCATCAACCCGGGGATTATAATGTCCTAAATGCCACCGCTGTTATTGTGCAGTCGGAATTGTTGGGATTACCAACCGGTCGCTTGGCCCCGGCCTTCGCTGAATTTAAAGGTGTCAAACGCCGGCAGGAAATTTTGGGCGAGCCGGGAGGGCGACTCGTTATCGAAGATTTTGCACATCATCCAACGGCGGTGGGTGAAACGCTAAAAGGTATCAAAAAGAAATACCCAAACAAACGATTGATCGCGATATTTGAACCACGTTCGGCTACCAGTCGGCGTAAAGTGTTTCAGAAAGACTATGCCCGTGCGTTTCAATCGGCAGAAAAAGTACATTTGATGCAAGCGTTTGATGCAGGTAAGATTGCCGAAGATGATCGTTTTTCTGTTGATGAGTTAATTCATGACTTAAACAAAAGTAAATCGCAGCCCTGGGCTGTGGCTCATTCAAGTGTAGATTCTATCGTAAGTGAGGTTCATCGTGAATCCAAAGCGGGTGATTTAATTGTAATCATGAGCAATGGTGGGTTTGACGGGATCTACGGAAAATTAATTGGAACGCTGAAATAGAAACCCCCAGTATTTAACTGGGGGCAATGTCTTAAAATATAGACTAAAATTATATTAAGCCGCTTTTTTAACAGCGGAACGACGTTGAATCGGTGTGTAGTCTGTTTTTGTTGGACCAGTGTAAATCTGACGTGGACGTCCGATTTTAGTAGTTCCTGATTCATTCATTTCTTTCCAGTGTGCAATCCAACCTGGCAATCGACCTAAAGCAAACATGCCGGTAAACATATTCACTGGGATGTTTAAAGCGCTATAAATAATACCGCTATAGAAATCCACGTTAGGGTATAACTTTTTATCTATAAAGTAGGAATCCTTCAGAGCGGCTTCTTCAAGCCGTTTAGCAATATCTAAAAGAGGATTTTTAACTCCCATTCTAGCTAACACTTTATCGCACGCTTTCTTAATAATAGAAGCGCGCGGATCAAAGTTTTTGTAAACACGATGGCCAAAACCCATCAAACGGAAGTCTGAGGTTTTATCTTTGGCTAAGGCCACATACTTGGCTACATCGCCGCCATCTTTGTGGATCGCATTGAGCATTTCCATCACGGCTTGATTGGCGCCACCATGAAGTGGACCCCATAAAGCGCAAATGCCGCCGCTAACTGAGGCATACAAATTAGCAGCCGAGCTGCCGATCATACGCACTGTAGAGGTGCTGCAATTTTGTTCGTGATCAGCATGCAATATAAGGAGCAAGTTCATGACTTCAACAATTTCTGGTGAAATTTCATATTTTTCTGCTGGAACAGAAAACATCATGTTCATGAAATTAGCGCAATAGTCTAAATCATTTCTTGGATAAACTCGCGGTTGACCGATCGATGTTTTGTAAGCGTAGCTAGCTAATGTTGGCATCTTGGCCATTAAACGAGTGATACTGATGTCGACTTGTTTAGGATCTGCTGGGTCTAAAGAATCTTGGTAAAAAGTAGACATAGCGCAAATTGCCGAACTCAGCACTGCCATTGGGTGGGCATCACGAGGAAAGCCGTCAAATAATTTGATCATGTCTTCGCGAACCATAGTGTGTTGGCGAATGTCAGTTGTAAACTTATCTAGTTCCGCTTGAGTCGGCAAGTGCCCATGAATGAGTAAATAGGATACTTCTAAAAAAGTTGATTTTTCCGCTAGTTGCTCGATTGGAATTCCTCTGTATTGAAGAATTCCTTTTTCGCCATCTAGAAATGTGATTGCGCTTTGGCAGGTTGAGGTATTAGCAAAGCCATTGTACATAGTGATGTAACCGGTTTGATCGCGGAGCTTTGATATATCAAAAGCCTTTTCCTTTTCAGAACCTTCGATTACTGGAAACTCGTACGGTTTGCCTTCAATTTCTACCTTTACGGTTTTTTTATTCATCCTGGTCTCCCCTTTTTTTCATCTTTTGGAATTAAAAATTCCTTAGACGATTTATTGTTTAGAACGATTGATTTTGTATCGGCTTTCAAAATCTAAAATGAAGGAAGTGAGCTAGGGATTGTGTTAGACACTGCGCCTCTAGGAACCTAAAGACGTTTTCCTGTTTTATATTGGGAAAATTCTTTTAAAGAAGCGGGGGGTTACAGCGTTGAAAGAATTATTTTGGTGTAAAACGACTAAACTGATTACAGACGAGATGGCAAATTAGGTACTCAAAAAATGTGTATTAAAATGAGAAAACCTTCTTATAAAACGGCGGATTTATTCACGACAGCACCTTCTTTTGCCGATACGAAGACATGGTGTTTTCCCTGAGGAAATTAACAATTATTGTTCAAATCTTGATGAGCTTGTTTTTGAGTGCCTGTTCGGTTTCGTCAGGCTTTGTTTCAACTGCTGATGGTTCCTTGGATGCTGGAAAAATAGTTATCAACAGCCAGATTTCAGTTTTAAATCTTACCGAAGGAAATCAAACATCACTTGTATTTGTTTTTAATCAAGCGGCGACCACTAACTCAACAATAAGCTGGAAACTTACAGGCATAGGAACTGATTTTCCTGTAACATCGGGAACGGTCATTGTGGCGGCTGGGGATTCAAGTGAAAGTATAAATTTAAGCTCAGTCGCTGACGGTTTGTATTCCCTGCCGCGAACCTATGACCTAACTATCGAAGGCGATCCCGCGGTCTTTGCAACCTCGATAAGCCTTCAAGCAATCGTTGTCGACAATACCCCCTCAACATCTGTTTCTATCGCCGATTCGGCAAATGTGATCGAAGGAACAAACGCTAGTTTTACGGTTAGTTTGTCTAGCCCCTCAAGTGATGTGGTAACTATCCACTATGCAAGTTCAGATGGAACGGCTTTATCGGGAACAAATTATTCAAGCGCGACAGGTACGTTAACTTTTAACCCAGGGCAAACATCTAAAACGATCACGGTGCCGACAATCGATGCGGGTTCTTATTTTGCTGTTGCAAAAACGATGAGTATAACCCTGAGTTCAGTGACTCAGGCGAAAGTCGCAGCGTCGGTTGCCACGGGCCGAATCACGAGTGCTCATGCCGCGCCCCTTTTTGCAGTGACGGTAAATAATGGCAGCAGCCAAATGGCTAATGTAAACTTTCTTCCTATCGATTTTGATATTGTTTTTAGTGAAGCGATAAATTCAGCCACCTTTACGACATCAGATGTTGCTCAGTCGGGAACGGCGAGTGGTATTTCCTGGACTCTGCTGGATTCTGGTAATCACATTAATTTTATATTGCGAGTAACGGCTATATCAACGGAAGGGACCCTGATACCGTCACTGCCTGCTAGTCAAATTTTGTCAGCAGGAAGTACGCTGAATCAAGTTTCAACAAGTACTTTAAATATAGTTGCTTACGATATCACTTATCCCACGCAACCAGGGGTTATGAGTTATGCAGCAACGGCCCCGTCTATTACCTACAGCCCGCAGTTAAGCTGGGGGGCAAGCGTCGATGCGGGTTCTGGGGTTGCCAATTATCAAGTGGCGATTGGAACGTCGGCTGGTTTGAGCGACGTTCAAACTTGGACGTCGGTTGGAAATTTGACGACCTATTTGGTTGGCGGATTGTCGCTAATAAATGGATCTAGCTATTATGCAAGTGTGCGAGCCATAGACGCTGCTGGAAACACAGGATCTGTTCGTACAGGTAGTGCTTGGACCGCCGCCTATTGTCCTCCGGGTCGGCAAGTTTTTAGTTTCACCGGAGCAAATCAAACCTACACACCAAATTCTAATTGCACATCTGTATTTGCAAAACTTTGGGGAGCCGGTGGCGGTGGTTCTAACGCAGGAACAGCGACCAATTTCAGCGGCGGTGGTGGTGGTTCTACGTTCGCATTTTTATCTGTGAGTTCGGCAAATACGTACACAGTGATTGTCGGGGGCGGCGGTGGTTCGGCAGTTTCTGTACCAGCAGCGGGTGGCTTTGGCGGCGGTGCCGTTGGAAATTCAATGGGTGGCTGGAGCACAGGCGGTGGCGGTGGTCGATCGGCTGTGCAGCTGACCGGAACGGAATTAATAACGGCTGGTGGAGGCGGT
>JAYVPD010000103.1:0-27200 GCA_043757515.1 Pseudobdellovibrionaceae bacterium | reverse complement strand
GCTGCTCGCTTTTTTGTTTTGATGGTTCGTTTTGTTGAATGGGTATCTTCCAAATATATTTCTCGTCCCGCTTTTCGCCCGATGTTTTTTGGAATCCTTCTAGTTGGCCTTTACAGTCTAGAAGGAACTTTTCAGTATGTAAGTTTGGGTATTCCAACTATCAACGATGCGTTGAATTCGCCCTACACATTAAAGTTTCCCATTTTGAAAATGATTTTTACAGCGTTGACCGTAGGCTCTGGCTTTAAAGGCGGCGAATTTGTGCCTTTGGTATTTGTTGGAACTACGCTCGGAAGCGTTTTGGGAAATTGGATCCCAGTTTCATTTAGCCTGTTAGGAGCCGTTGGCTTTGCCGCTGTTTTCGCTGGGGCCGCCAATACTCCGATAACGTGCACAATTATGGCGGTCGAACTCTTTGGCTGGCCGATCGCGCCCTACGCATTTATAGCCTGTTTTACGAGCTATTTTATTTCTGGTCACCAAGGGATTTACAAATCTCAACGAATCACAAATGAAAAACCGACTCGGTGGCTACGACGATTTATCTAAGATAATTTTCCGCGAATACCTCTTCCCAAACGCTCGGTTTTCGTAAATCATAAAAGCATGAGCAAATGGACAACGTTACGGCACGCTATTCGGAATCCACAAATGAGTTGGATGTTGGTTTTTGGAATCTCTTGCGGCTTGCCTTATATAATTACCAAATCTCCTTTATCAGCCTGGATGACCAAAGAGGGCGTTGACCTTAAAACGATTGGCCTTTTTGCTTTGGTCAGCACGCCTTATACTTTGAAGTTTCTTTGGGCACCGCTTTTAGATAGGTATTGGCCACCTTTTTTTGGGCGGAGGCGTGGTTGGGCTTTTATTTTTCAAATACTATTGGCTTTATCATTGATAGCTTTGAGTTTGGTTCCTCCGGCAAATAATCTGTCGCTCGTTGCCGCCTTAGCTGTCCTAATTAGTATTTTTGGTGCGAGTCAGGATATTGTGGTGGATGCTTATAGGGCCGAGACCTGGTCCGAAGCGGAACTTGGCCTGGCCAATAGTGTTCACGTTCTGGGTTATTTAGCCAGTATTCGCTGGATTGGGAATGCGCTGGCATTATTTTTTGCCGACTACCTTGGCTGGCCAAACGTTTTTAGATTGATGGCCGTCATTCAACTTTTGGGAGTTCTGGCCTCGGCATTTGCCAAAGAGTCGACTCGGGCTCAGCCTGAACCACCGCGCACTTTGGTGAGCGCTGTCTATTTACCTTTTTTAGATTTTTTTAAACGCCGTGGGGCCTTGGAAGTTCTTTTATTTATGGTGCTCTATAAACTTGGTGAAAATATTGCGAGTGTCATGACCATTCCCTTTTTTTTAAAAATTGGTTTTGAACAAAAAATTATCGGCGCCGTAGCTAAACCTCTTGGCTTGCTAGGAATTCTTCTTGGTGGACTGCTGGGCGGAATACTGATGATCCGATTAAAAACTCTCAAATCATTAGTTGTTTTTGGACTATTTCAAGGGCTGGCCACCTTGTCTTTTTCTCTGCTTGTATACACGGGTCCTGATATTTTCGCCTTGGGCGCCGTTATTTTTATCGATAATTTGGCCATAGGAATGGGAACTGCCGCGTTTGCCACGTTTATGATGAGCCAATGTAATAAAAGTTTTACAGCAACCCAATATGCATTGCTCACAAGCTTAATGGCAGTTCCTGTAAGTTTATTCGGAGCCACATCAGGTTATTTACAAGACTATTTTGGCTGGGTTGGTTTTTTTGTATTCTGCACTGTGATTGCCTTGCCCGGGCTTTTATTGTTACTTCGTTTTCCAAAGTGGGAACAGCCCTAAAATCACTCTTCAAAAATTCGATTCGGCTGGCCCCGCCCGTCTGACTTGTATTCGACAAGTTTAAGGTTAGTCGATTTTAGAAAGGCAGCCAGGTCAGTCACTTTAATTTCGATTGAATCTCCGTCCCAAAAAAATCCTTCTGCTTCTAGCTGGGGCCGAGCTTCTATTTTTTCTTTAGTCCAAATTTCGTGAACCACCAAGCCCGGCTGACGAGATAACCAAGTGACTATAGGAACGTACCCAGAACTGGTTTTAACCCCATTCGCCTGATTGTCGATAGAAATAAAAAGTGATCCATCTTCAGTTAATTCCTCCACATATTTTTTTAAATCCTGCGAAAATGTTTCCGTGTAGCTTAAATCACCGAAGTAGTCCGTCATAACCCGAGCTTTTTTTTGACTTAGGGCCGTTTTCAAAGACTTTGATGAAATATCCATTTCAAGATATTGGAATTGGGGGTGGCTGATTTCCAGATAATTTTCCGGTTTGACAAAACCAACCGATTTCATTTGAGGCAATTGCGCGGGATTTGGTCTGTAATGAGGCCACCAATGATGGATCATTGTATTTGGAATAACTCCATTGTGATTCCAATCAGCTGGCGCTGTGTAGACTGTATTTGCATGAAAAGCGATCCAGTCTTTTTGTGCATATCCATGCCCAGCCCCCAAATCGACCCACAGGTCAGACGCCCCAAGATCCCTAATCAACTTTTGAAAATGGGGTCCAAAACGAGCGAAATAATCAACAAGGTCCCTTGAAACCTGAAATTCATTGCCGTTCAATAGCTTCCCACGAGACGTTTCATAAAAACGAATGCACTGCTTGCCTTTTGGCTTTGGGGCAACTGTCCACAAGGCCATGGAAGGTTGCGCAATTAGAACAGCCTGGAGAAAAATGAAGATCAATTGAAGTGAAGTTTTTTTAAGTGAGAAAGTCACAGGTTTTAAAGTAGCAAAACAGAGCCCAGACAAAGCTCTATTAGATAACGAATGAGTTTGTATTCGTTGGCTAAAAATTTGACAGATGCTTTTTTATGTCGGGAATTTTAAAATACAAACAAAAAAGGGGTGGTCCACAAGACACCCCTTTTTCTGCGATCTTGTTTTTGAAAAACTATTTGTTTATACTTGGTATATTTTTTAAATCTTTAAGTGAAAAACCAATCCGAGCGGTCTTTCCTTCGCCAGTCAATTTTGATATTCCAGTTACTGAATATACTAGTTTGCCATCATCAGAAAGTGGAATCAAAGTTGGGCATCGTTGTGGTACGTTATGTTCCAAAACGATTTGTTCAAATATTTCTGATTTAACAGCTTCTGAAGTTCTTGCGTAGTACAAATCGCTGCATAGAGTTTGAACCATTTTAACTAATTCCAATTTGATAACAGTTGGTGCAAGGATCGTCATCGTGCACACTTGGCCTGCTTTGCATGGCGACTGTTTTGTGATTGTTAACGTGATGCCGCCAGCACCATAAGTTACTTTCGCTGATTCAGCGTTTTCAAACTGAGACGTGATAAACCGCAAATTGGCCGTGAAGAAATCTAATTTTAACGCCGCTGACTGTTGATAGGTATTTTCTTGTGCATCGGATCGACCAGAAAAACCCACTATTAAAGACACTAATACTAAAACTTTTGTAAATGATTTCATAAATCCCCCTTGTTGAAAGGGATACAAATGAACCTATAAAAAATTACAGTTCTTTTTTAATTATCTAATTATTTTGATTCTCAATTTGATTCACGTCTCAATTTGAAACTCAGTTTACCTTGCCACGTCCTATCTGTATTCGCGTGTGGCCGCATGTATTGGGTATTCTATATAAGTGTCATTACTCTGAACCCAAGGCCCTGCCTTGAGTTTTAACAGTCTTTATTCTTTCGACTATTTCCGCTGTGTCAATGGCGCCAGTGCGATTGAGATCAGAAATAACTAACGACTGCACGGCCAAAACCTGTGAAAATATCGAAAAATTAACTGGATTTGTTTTCGCAGGGGCTACGCCATTAAAACCAACTCTAAACTTTATCTGGGGTAGAGTTTGGGACCAAGCGCTCTGAGGGTTTTCCATCATGGCCGAACTACCTGTGTAACAGCCAAATAAAGCTAATACTTTAACATTTCGAAGCGCTCGATTTTCATTTAAAAAAAGCTTAATTTCATTTGTATCTAAACCTGGCAGAAACTCACCGCCTATGGTGCCTTTGACTCCATCTACCGCAGCACTGTGGTGACCAGAAAAAATGATGCGTTCGATATTTAACGTGGGATCCCGCTGTTTCCTGAATTTTAAGTCGTCGTTTCTCATCAAAGGTCTTAAGCGAAGGGACCAATACGAACTTTGCGGCGGGATCAAAGGTTTTTAAAAATTGGCGGGCAATGGCTACTTCGGAAACGGCATTATTAATGTCGATAAATAAAATATCCCCGCAAAGGCCAGAAAAGCTAATAGAATTCATGCGAACCCAAGCCCTTTTACAAAGACTTTACACTGTGAGGTTTTTTGAAACCTCTGTTATTGATTTAACGCGGCATCTCGCAGCAATAGGAAATCCATTCTTTATATTTGAGTTTTTTGAAACTCTTTAAGACACTGCTACATAGTCGCAGGATAGTAATAACATGAGATGGAACTTAGGTTGAAATTAAACATTTTAAAATCGAAACCAGCAGCATTCGATAAATGGATTTTATTAATTCTTTCTTTGTTATTTATTTCCTGGCTTTCACAAAAAGGTTCTACGCTTTTTTTTGTTGTTGGTTATTCCTTATTAAATTATGAATGGCTTCGTCTATTGTCGCTCAAATATAATTCCCATAGAAACTATTTGGGCTGGCTTCAAGTTTTTATCAATGTGGCATTCTTTATTGTTTTACAACAACTCAATTTAGTGGGAGTTTTGTCCGCTTCCAACCAAAGCCACCCTGAAACGTCTGCGGTTCTAATTGGATTTGCATTTTATTTTTTGCAGCTACTAGGGCTTTCTATTTCTATTCTAAAAAATCGGATGACCTTGCCTTCACGGCTAGATTTTTTGCTCGCTATTGTCTATTTCCCAAAATACTTGTCGGGTCCAATTGAATCGATTGATTTTTTCGATCGAGTTAAAACGTTTCGTTTTGTTTGGAATTCAAAACAAGTGAATACAGGTGCGTCGTATGCTTTGACGGGTGCTGTATTTAAATACCTGATCGCTGACTATTTAAAGTATTTGGTTTCCTTAGATGAAATCACGTCTCCCATCGGCATAATTAGATCAACAGTCGCTTTTGAATTTCAAGTATATTTTGACTTTTGCGGATACAGTTTAATGGCTTATGGTGCCGCTCTGGCTATTGGTATCCCTGTAATTTTAAACTTTGACCATCCCTTTGGCGCTAAAAACCTGCCTGAATTTTGGCGTAGGTGGCATATTGGGCTTGGTAGATGGTTTCATGAGTACGTTTTTTCGCCGCTCCGAGATTTTTTGCCCAGTAAATATTGGCGCAGATTGGTTCTGCCTTTGCTTGTTTTTATTCTATCGGCGCTTTGGCATGGCCCGACTGTGAATTTTTTAATATGGGGCATTTTTCATGGTTTGTCTTTTGCTGTTTTTGTTTTTTTAAATGAACGCATGTCGATTCATCCGTTATTATCGCGATTGCATCTTTTTACTACACTTCTCGTCGGACGATTTTTCTTTATGGATTCACACTTTGATCGCGTGGTCGAAAAATTAAAAACTTTGTTGAATTTGCAAGCCTGGGCGACGGACTTTGCTCATTTGAAAACCATCGCGGAAACTACCTTTCAGCTATTGCCACAAGCCCAGCAAGGAAGTTTTATTATTTTTTCAGGATTGTTGATTGTGTTCGCAGACATTTTTCGGGCCAATCAAGAAAGCGATCGCCCATCGTATGGTCTATACGATAGTGATTGGGTTTTTATAGCCGTAACGATCACTTTTTTCATGCTGATACCCGTATCGCAGCAGTATGGTTTTGTTTATGGACGGTGAACCATGCGTCGATTGAAACTTTTTTTTGGCATATGGGCCTTGTTTGGATTTATATTTGCGCGAATAGATTCAGCAGAACTGGGTGAATTTGCCGATTTGATTAAAGAAAAAGAACGTCGTTTTGAGGCGCGTTTTCCGGCTTCCAAAATTCCAAAAATAGTTATTGCGGGCGGATCGAACGCCCTTTGGGGAATTGATTCCGCTACGTTAAGTGAACTCAGCGGAAAGCCGGTAATAAATCTGGCTATTCCAGCTGAAGGCGGCGATCCCTATCTGATGCATGAAATTGCGTTGGCAATGGCTCAACCCGATGACATCATCGTTTATACGTCGCTGAATTTTTGGATCGATGTCGGAATTGACAAGCAGCGAGCCTTTCGCATCGGTCAGCGATTGGGGCTTGATTCTTATACAAACGGTGAACACACGATATCATGGATACAAAAGTTAGAATTTTACTGGAAGCCATTTCCAACTGAATTGAATCCCACAAAAGAAGTGCGTCGATTGTTTTCACCTTCGCCCTACGAACATTTCTACAACAATTTGAATTCCTTCGGAGACTATGCCGGCTGCACTCCCGCTGCCGTAAGCCCTTTTTCGGAAACCAGTGAAGGAAATAATAAAAGATTTGCCACTGACTTTAAAAACTTTAAAATGCACGCCAAAGCAAAAGGCGTTCGGGTAATCAATGTTGCACCCTGGATATTAGTTAAGCCCGAAGAGAAAAACGATTGGACCAATTACTATTGGAAAACACTTCGGGAAATCACGGGGCGTTCAGACCCCAAAGGGCACCCAGATTTGGTTTTAAGAACAGATAGCAAAGAATTTTGTGATTCCAACGCACATTTAAGCCGGGCCATGGCTAAAAAACGAGTCGAGTCTCATGTGATTGTGCGCTTACATGAACTTCTTCCAGCTAATCGCAGCCCCAGCCAAACACCTTAATTATTTTTAGGATGTATTTCTATCGTCATCAAAACGACAACAGCGAGTAAGGCGCCTATCGCACCATAATAGAAGGTCCATGGCGCGCCTGCATGATCCCACAATTGTCCAGCGACGACGCTTGCAAAAATTGTACAGCTGCCAGTGACCGTTCCCAAAACACCCAAGGCAGCGCCCTTTTGATCTTTTTCAGAAAGATCGACGGCCAATGCTTTGCCGACTCCGTCTGTTGCGCCCATGTACAATCCATAAACTAAAAATAGTCCACCAAATTGCCATAGTTCTGTAGCTTGGCTGAATCCAAAATACACTAAGCCGAACAAAATAATCCCAGCTATCATCAGTTTTTTTCTTTCAAGGCGATCAGAAAGAATTCCCAAAAAAGGGCTTGAAATCGAGTAAACCAAATTGTAGCCACAATAAAGGGCTATAACTAATGTGGTTGAAAGCCCTGAATCTTTAACTTTCATTAGCAAAAAAACATCGCTTGAATTGACCAAAGAAAAAAGTCCCCAAACTAAAAGATACTTTTTAAATCTAGGATTGAAACGGCTCCAGATACTAAATGGGCTTACTTGTTTTTTACTTACCAAGACTCGCGGATTTTCTTTAATAAATAATACGACAACCACTGACAGCAGCCCTGGAATAAGCGCCCAGAAATAAATAGATCGAAGACTGGTTAGATTTGAATTTAGAAGAAAAATGGCAAGCAAGGGGCCTACAGCTGCCCCCAACGTGTCCATTCCACGGTGCCACCCAAAGGCGGCTCCTCTGTGTTGCTCTGAAACTGAATCAGCAATCAAGGAATCTCGCGGTGCTGATCGAATTCCTTTTCCCATGCGATCAAAAGCCCGCGCGGACAATACGTGGAACCATGTCGTTGACAATCCAATGAAAGGCTTTGAAAGCGCGGCCATTAAATAGCCTACGACAATAAATGGTTTCCGTTTGCTTGCTGAATCTGACCAGATTCCAGAGTAGGCTTTTAGTAGACTGGCAATGCCCTCGGCAACCCCCTCAATCAAACCTACCGATGCCATTGACGAGCCCAAAACAGAGGTCAAAAATATAGGTGTAATGGGATACAACAACTCGCTTGCTACGTCCGCAAAAAAAGAAACCAACCCAAGTTTTATTACGGTTTCATTTAATGCCGAGTCTTTTTTGTTTTCTTTCATATGGGTCCTTTTAAAAATAGACTAGATGACTTTGGATCGACGTTCAATAGAGCTTTTTTTGAAAATCTTTTATCATTATGAGACACAACCTCAAATTTAAGCCTACACAAGTGAATTACAAATTTTGTAATTGGGCTCACTTTGTGCTCTTTAATCCTTCTTAGATTCTTTTACAGGCTCGATAGTTGCATTTGTATTTGGCGAGAGGTTACCATGGCAAATTCCAGTTATAAAATAAGTTTGATACTTTTGGCTTTTTGGATCGCTACGGGTTGTGCGAAAAAAAGTGAACAAACAGCGCCCGCTAAAGTTGAACCTAAAGTCGTGGCCCCTAAAAAAAACGAAGCCCCAGAAGCCCAGGTTGATCCTATCCATTCAGATGTACGCTCTTCAGACGCTCTTGATCTAACCAAAACCTTGCAGGCTGCTGAACAGCCAGCCGCGGGAAAGGACCTACCGGCAGTGGCTTTGGACGGCAATAAACCTGCTGCCGTGCCAACGCCAAACCCAGCTCTAAACACGTCCCAGGCCCCGGCACCGAATTCTAATCCAGTGGCTAGGCCAGCTGACTCGCGACCGCTTCCTGTCGATTCCACAATCGTGCCTGGCGGAAACACTCCTACGATTTCACAGGAAACATGCCCGGTAGATTCAACTCAGTTGACTCCTAATCAAGAAAAGTATTGCACGGCCCTTTTCACCACGGGGCAAAAAGACCCAGAAAAATGTATCTTACAAAAAATCACTGATTTAACTGCCAAGTTGAAAGCAGAGAATCGCGAACCCGTCGAAGAGGCCTTTCAATGGGTCATGAACCGTTCAAAGTATGAATGTCCCAAAGCCGCTGGCAAAGACACAGCATTGGAAGTCCGTTTGCACGAAAGACTTCGAAGCGCTGGTTTAAACTTTTTTCCCGAGTCATCGGACTTAATTCACAATTTTATCAACGCGGCATTGAAAAAAATCACGCCAACTGCTGCCGTTCCAAAATCCAGCTCCGCAGTAGCTACCACTATTTATCATATATATGAAGTTACACATTTTGGCTCTAGGAATTTTAGACAACCAGACCAGGCTATTAATTATTCCGTAGACAAAACAATACGGAAAGTCGATGTCAAATTAGCCAATAGTGAAAATGAAGTTCCACTCAGAATTCTTCAAGGCGGCCAAAAAGAAAACGATTTGTTTTCTGGTGAGCGAGCCTATTCATTCGGACTGGAAATAAAACCCAACGGATTTTACCCTCTGACAATCAAAGACGATCTTGGGGATTTGTATTTAGACTATCAAATTTACGAAGGGTCGGTCGATGGCTTAAAAAAGGGCGATTCCGCAAAGATTGTTCTTACACAAGAATCCTGGCTGAAGGTAATCGAGTTTGAAACTAAAAAAATCGCTGCCAAGGAATTCGGGCAGTTTCCAAGTTCAGCGCTAAAAATGGATATCGACCCGAAAGCCCCTCCAACGGCAAGGACTTGCAGTATTGGCAAAGGCTATTTCTTAGGAAGTCATGCGATTGCATGTATAGACCCGGACTATCGAATACGATTTCAAGTTTTAATTCCCAACTAGCGTTTTCTAAAAGGAATTTTTATATTCATCGTTGATTTTAAATTCGACTGGGCGCGACTATTAAAACAGAATAATGTGGAACTAATTAAAGTAAAAATAACAATTAGACGGCATTTCATTGGTACATCCTTAGCCCAATGGCACTGCCCAGTTCCTTTTTTTAAATCAAAATCAGAATGGGGTCTAGGCTAAGGAATCTTTAAATCTTAGTTCTTCATCTTTATATAGCCAGTTTTAACTAAAGAAACTATAGCTTCGTTTATAACATCTCGGTTAGAAAGCGCTTCGCTTTTATCTGTCGAAGTTAACTGACTGTACCACACTAACATTTGGCTTACGTATTTAGCCTCTTGTGTGTTTCTCATATCTTGGCACCAACGAGATTGAATTCCCATCGAAGACATCTGCAACGTTTCATTAGAAACCGGAACCATTTCAATACAGGTTCCTAGCGCACGCAAATAGGCAGTAAAATGAACCACCTTATCCTGTTCTCGTTTTAATTTTCTAATATTTCTTTTTAGAGTCACCATTTGTTTTGAAGTTAACTTGACCGTTGAAGAATTCATTTCAGTAACTGCCGCTTCTAACATATCACCAGTTTCTTGCATCCCTGACACCAATGCCGAAATTAAATAGGAATACTGTACTTGATTTTTATTCCTAAGAATTTCAATTTGTTCTACGGCAACGGATGACAACTCAACATCAGGTTTCCCTGTCGCTTTAAGGACTGTTCCTGTTGTTACAGTGGCCTTGGTCACAACTCTCTGGTTTTCTGAAACTCTAGTTTCAGTTGCCACATCAGCAAAAACCAATAAACCAAAACTTACTAAAGATAGTACGATCTGCCATTTCATAAAAACTCCTTTTGGGTCCATCTGGGGAATAGCTAAAACTATGCCAATAAATAGAGGGCCCAAGTTACCAATATTTGGGATCAACAGGACTCTTGGGGTAAAAAGCCTAAAATGGCTTCCATCGTTTAAACTTCAGTCGGTTTCGAATGTTGATTCAGTGACTATCTCAGTTCGGCGCGCATTTTTTCGATCTCATGAAGGATCAGACTTTGAACTTGCTTTCTCACCGGGTGCAATAAGGCTCTGAAATCATCAGCCGTGCCTTCGACGATTTCTGTTCGACGTGTATCGGGATTTATTTTCGTTTGAAAATATCGGCCGTCGTGTAATTCAATCCTTTGATCAGATAGGCCCATGGCCGAAATACTCCAATACGGATCACCATCAACAAAAAAAACATTCGGTTCCGATCGTTCCAAAGATTCAGCAACCCCTTTTAAAAGAGAATCCGTCAGTGAATGCCGCTCGATTCTGCTGTCTTTGCTAGGGAACATGTATTCTCTAAATTGTCGATAGTGGCCCTCTGGAAACAAGTCGTGTAGAAAGTAATAGGCCATTTTTCGCTGAACCAAAGAGTACCCATCAACGACTTTAAATACGGGCTTTGGAATTTGGGACATTTGTATGATTTCACCTTTTCTGAACCCATCCGATAGGTGGAAACCAGCATGTGCTAAATCGTGATCGATATTCTCATCGGGGCTAAAATCTCGATAATCTAACTGGCTATAAAATTCTTTTGCTATGAACGAAATTGGCGGCGTCAGGGTGGCCCACAGTTTTGTCCGCAATTCAAAGTCAGGGGCAATTCCCATTGGCAGGGGGTAGATACCTCGTTTTACATACTGGCTTAACCTCCACTTCATGTCTTTCATTCTTGGGGTTTTTACACCAGCATCTTCAATCTTGAGATCGAAAAACCGCGACAACCTAAAAGGTACAGAATACATATCAAAATAAGTCATTTCTGCAGACCCATGGGCCGCATTGAGTTCTTCAAGTAATTTACCAAACTCGGTATTTCGATAATCTGAATGCAGTTTAGGATCCCAGAGTCGCGCCGCTTTCTTTAACAATTGCTCAATAAGAGGTTTTAGAAAAACGACAGCCTCGCCTTTGGAATCGATAGTCAATTTTTGATCCCGAATCATCGGATGATCGGCCATTTCCAAGATTTTATCTTTAAAAATGGATAGGGAACTGCCGTCATGAGGGGCTAGGATGACTGCCTTTGGACGGTAAAACGAAATACAGCTATCAGCCAAAGAACCACTAGAAATTCCCAAACTGGTAACGATAAACAGAATAAATTCTAATAGAAATTTAGGCTTTATTTGCACAGTATAGTGAAATGCCAAAAATGTTCCATTTTTATAGCTATATAGACGTTTTGCCGACAGAATAAGATGGCAGCGCCATTTTTTGAACAGGCTGGTGTCGCTGAATTTTACACCTGGATTTTTCAGATTAGATAAAAATCCCTTGTAAAGTTGATTTCTTGTATTTGCACTCACTTTTACTTTTTTACTATCAGAAACTAGTACATAGGCAATGTCGATTGTTTTCAGATAACCTAATTTCTGGATCTAAGAAATCCTTGGACAATTTAAAATGCTTAGAAATTTCAAAATCTGCAAATAAATAGAAACTACGATTCTAAAAGTTTTTTAACTTTGCTTGAAAGCGTTTCTGCATTGCCTTGCTCGGCGGCAACAGGGTCCCCAACAACTAAGCTAATATTGGACATCCAGCGCCGGGGAATTTTAAAAACCGCTTTGCCACTTTCCAAGCTAAACCAACTGCCCCATAATCCCTTTAGCGCCATTGGGATGACAGGCACGGGGTCTCGTGCAAGTATTCTTTCAATCCCTGAACGAAAGGCATCCATTTCTCCGTTTCGAGTGATTCTGCCTTCGGGAAAAATACAAACAATTTCACCGGCTTTTAATTCGTTTGATACAGTTTCAAAGGCAGAATCCAATATTTTGGGATCTTCTTTAGCTCCCGCTATGGGAATGACCTTAGCTTGTTTCATTAAATATTTAAGCACTGGAATATCAAAAAATTTGTAATACATTACAAATCGAATAGGACGCCCAATCAGAGCCGATATGATAAGCCAGTCAATATAACTGACATGATTACAAACTAAAACAGCAGCCCCTTCTTTTGGAATGGAAGCCAGATTTGAAATTTTAATTCTATAAAAAACACGAGCCAGCACCCAAGATAAAAAACGAAGAGTGAATTCGGGCACTACCGAATATATATAAATTGCAACAACCGCATTTAAAATACATAGGACGAGAAATATCTGTGGAAACGTCAGCTCCATCGCATAAAAAACTATCGTTAATGCGCTGGCCACCACCATAAATAACGCATTCATCACGTTGTTTGCGGCGATGACTCGTGATCGGCTGTCCGGATGACTGCGTTCTTGAATCAACGCATACAAGGGAATGATAAACATACCGCCAGACATGGATGTGCAAAAAAAGTCAAATAATAGTCGACGCCCTTGGGGTTCGCTTACAAATTTAATCAGACTAAGCGGATCGCCGCCCAGATTCCAGTATGGACGTACTAAAAATAAATCGAATAAAAACACGGTCATGCCCAGGGAACCCAGCGGCACTAAACCAATTTCCACTCTTTTGAAAGACAGTTTTTCGCAAATAATAGAGCCAACACCAATTCCAATAGTAAACATGGCCAGAAAAGCGGTCACTACCTGTTCGTTGACCCCCAAAAAGTTTTTACAATAAATCGGAAGCACGGACAGCACGCAGGCTCCGAAAAACCAAAACCAGGATATCGCTAAAATGGAATTGAAAATCCCCTGTTTTTCCCTTAACAGACCCCACATTTCGCGAAACGAGGGGATTGGGTTTAGGGATATCTGCAAATTGGGATTTCCAATCGGCACCGGTGGCAATTTAAAACTAGTCCAAACACCTAGCAAAGCAACCACAATCACAATTGCTGTCACAATAAAAGCGACGTCAGAACCCGCAACGGCCACGCCACCAGCGATTGTCCCTAAAAGTATTGCCAAAAATGTTCCGAGCTCAACATAGGCGTTGCTCTCGACCAGTTCGTCCGATTTAACTATTTGAGGTATCATGCTATATTTTACGGGACCAAAAAAAGTGGACTGTACACCTATCAAGAAAAGCACAAATAAAAGCAGTTCGTAATGTTCAATGTAAAAGCCCACACTGGCTAAAATCATAATGGCAAGTTCCCAAATTTTAGTATAGCGAACGAGCTTTGATTTTTCATATTTATCAGCCAACTGGCCAGCCAATGGGGAAAACAAAAAGAACGGAAGTATGAAAATACCACTAGCAAAGGCGACAAGCTTGTCCGTTTGCATCCCTGCGATCGTAATTCCCTTGAAGGCAATTAAAACTAGAAGCGAATTTTTCAGAAAATTATCGTTAAGCGCCCCCAAAAACTGAGTCCAGAACAAGGGCCAAAATTTTTTGTCAGAAACAATCATTTTTATCGACACGTTTTAAACCCCTCTTTGAGTATTAGCTTTTTACAGGCAGTCCCAAAAATGTACCGCAATGAAAGTAGCCGGTCAAAAACGAAATCGATAAAAAACTGAATTCATACGGCAGGCTTTACTCTAAAATACCCGTGGTTGCTATAAAGGAAAATAACCAACCTTCATTTCTATCTTTGGCATAGTCCGAAATCTTAAAATCGCTGATAGCTTCAAAGTGTTTAATTTGAATGATCGGATAAAAACGATCGGCTTCTTCAGGAAAAGCAAACCAAAACCCGTAGGAGAAATTGTTGAAACCAGACGAATTTATATTAGGCCCGTAGAAATATTGATTGTGCGCAGAATCACCCCGCCGATTAATTGAGGACTCTTTAATTGAACTATTCGAGGGAAAAAAAGGTTTATCCGTGATCGACACCAATCGTGCCCTAAGGCGAATTTTATCATTGATAACAAAATGCGAAGGATCTTAGACTCGCAAAACTCGATTTATATTGGCATTGATCAAACCGGAGCTATTGGATCCTCGGGGCGGAAGCAAAAAATAAATCTAACTTCAGGCTTTGTCCTAAAAAATGACTTACAAACTCAGACATATCTCTGTCTAAATCAGGCAGTCCTTTTATTTAGGGTGACAGCCTGAGATAGGAGTTTCACTCAAGATAGTACCTGGTCCCCAGGCCGCATTTGTGCAAGTGTATTGAGTGCGAATGGTAAGGCAATCTACGGTGTCCCGGACCGTTTCAGTTCTATTTTCACCTGAAATGTAAATAAAGTTCCTACTAGAGCAGTCCGATGATGGATTTATAAAATTAATCCCGCATTGCATCTTTCTATATAAATAGTAACCGCGCCCTAAAGGATCCTGCAAGGTTTGGACAGTATAAGCAGTGTTAACCGTATTGAAAAGAACGTGATTAGCCGGCACTACTGTTTTAGAGATCATAGAGTTGCACATATTTGCCCAGCTTTGATCGGAGTTGCTTGTATAACCGTTGTTAAAATAAATGTTTGCCCAGTCAACCGTGTTTGTTGTGTCGTACGAAATCATGCTACTCGCTGATGGCAAAGGCATTGTTAGAAATAAAAAATAGTCTTTCAGGATTTTTTGCCTTTTTTAGAAATTCAATCAGCCTCTCTTGAAAATCATCATACATCTTCATTAATTCGGCACCATCTGCGTTACTCAGTTCAAGGCAGTACATGTGATGGCGACTTGGGCGATGCAAAGGGCTTTTTCCAAATTCAGCTAAAGCCAAATCAGCCCGAGCTAGGCCAACACGGTAGATTTGATTGCTTTGAATATCAAATGGCTTTGTTGGCGCAATAAAATCAGCGACCTGCAATGCCCAGCCTTTTTTTGTTTTTATCATTGAGCCATCTTTTTCAAGTTCAGCTAGGCTTTTTTTAATGGTTTCGGTTGAAGCCATATTTTTACCTCCCAGTTTTTTTTGTATCCAAACTACTTCATGTTGATAGCCAGGAAAGGTGGCGAGTCCCAAAATAGCCAGATTAACCCAGTTACCAAAATGACTGTTTTGGTTGGTAAAATTCTCTGTCAGTTTTGCTTCTGTATTTGGAAACCTTTGATAGGCGACATAGGAACCTAAGACTGTAGCAAAGAACTCCTTTAACTCGGGTCCTTTGGCGGTGTTTTTTAAAAAAAGAAAAAGAAAATATTGTTTTTCTTCATCATTTAAATTGAAATAACGACTCAACGCTTCTACTTTTTCTATGCTGATATGTCGTTTTTTGTCTCCGACCAGCTTTAGATAACTGCGAGTGGTCTTTAAATCCGTGGCAGCCACTTGATAAGAAAAATATTTTTTTGTTTTCTTTAGTTCATTAAAACGAAATTGGATAAAATCGCGGTAATCGTCAAAATTTTGTGGTTTTTGCATTTGATAAGATTGCACGATTCAGGATAATTTCTCAATTTAAATAGGCGTCTCGTCAAAATTTTTCTCATTTTCAAATGGATCAAACAAAACTGGCAAGCCCTTAAGCCTTTTGAATCCATTCAAATAATGTATGTATTCATCTACGAATACGGACGATTTTTCTTTAGATTGCACAGGTAGATTTGCACATTTCCATGCTAGGTCACCATTGGCCAAGCAACTGTGGTTTGCTAAGTCTTCTTCTGTGAAATCAGACGGCTGCGCTGGCTTGTTTTTTTTATATGTCATCTCTACCAAGCGCACAACCCATTCGTGATTGATATCTAAGAAGCAACCCCGAAAGTTACATTTAGGCAGTGGACCCTTAATGGGAGAGTAAAATTTTTCTTGTTCGTAACCCGAGCTAGTTTCAATATTAATTTTTTCCAGTTTTGCTCGACAAGAATCGTGCTGCTTGTCTAAATAGGTTCCAGACGGACACAGCCAATCTCTGGCCATGGTTGCAAATTGCCCTAGGCTAAGATTTTCCAAACCCGTTGGCTCGGTGTCTACAGCTTCAGCTAAAAGTGCTTTGGCTAGGCGAATTTCGCACTCTTCCAAAGGACGAAGGGGCGCCTGACCATTCGAAATAGATTTTTGCGCAAACGAAGTTGGACAAAACGTTTTAAAAAAAGGCAGCCCATGTGGATACTTTCCCCACATACCGTTGTATAATCGTGGCTCTGGCCTTTGCCGAAAGGCATAGTATTGGAGATCCGGAACAACCGCATAGTTAGTATAAAATGCCTGGTTGTTTGCATAGTATTGCCCATTTTTATAAAGGACTTCAAACTGAGTGGCCGTCAGTGCGCTCATTACGGTGGTGTGCCATCTTTGTGCTAATACCGGCCCCATTATAAAGCCTTCATTGCAGCCATACAGGGTTACAAATGAATCGTTTGTAAATTGATCGGCAATTTTGTCATTGATGATATCACTTGGGCGCCATCGTTCCGTATGGTTTGATACCAGATCTTCATCTGTCATCATACCCGACTCGACACCGCCGTGACCGTAAAAATGAAAAGAAGCTATTTTTTTTACTAACCGCAAAGTTTCAAAAACCTCCTCTGTGGTCATCAGGCGATCAACATAATTTTCATCATAGGAAATGTTTTTTCGAAGATGCGGAAGTATCCCGCGTAGATTTGATTTAGGATTTGCACCAATCAATTCCCTTGCGTCAGTGTTGACGACAGGGACATACATTAAAAATTGATCCTTAGGAAAAAGTTTTGCCATTCGACTAAAGTGGTTGATAGCCGACAAATAGGGCATAAATCCTAGCTCGGTTCGGCCGGTAGCATAGACCACATACACGTGAGTTCGATTTTCAAAACTAAATTCCTGAGTACGTTCAGATTTTATTTTCAAAAGTACATATTTTGCTGAAGCCAAGACAGGAAACGCTAGAATCCATAAAATGAGAAATTGCGAAAAACCTAACCGCGAGACTACCATAAATTTCACACACTACCTTATACTTCTGATTGTAGCTAAACTCAGGCCACTTATATCGATAATTCAGCAAGGTCAATGCCCTATACCGTGATCTGGGACCTTTCTTAAGCGCAGTACCTAGATAACTTCTAGACGGTGAACACAATTTTGAGCCATGAACGAACTAGTGTGTCGACAACAATGACATTTCATTTTTACAAAAAACGAGCGAATAAAGGCAGGCGATTTTAGTTTCTAAACATGTTATTAAACAGGAATGAAATTTAGAATTATCGTTTTAACCCTGCTCGGTCTTTCAATGTATTCGCAAGCAAATTCGATTGCCCAATGCAAGGCTTTCTATGTTTTGAAAATTACAACAGCTGCAAAACCCACCGCTGATTTAAAATGGGATCAGCTTCTTCCAACAAAAAGCGTAACCAAGTTTGTAGGTCACGATTTATTAAAAGCCATACAAATTGAAGAAAAAAAGGGAATGAAAGGCGGCTGGTACCAATCTATTTCGCCATTTTCTGTTGATGGCAAACTAGATTATTTCTATGTGTTAAAAACAACCCCTGTTGAGGAAGACCTAAACTCACCGGTGTTTCTATTTAAAACAAAACACGCTTTAGAGTTTTTAAATCAACGATTGGACGAAGGGGTTCAGGTTATTTTTGGCCCGATCCCGCTGCAAGCCGGCGTTTTAGCGGCCGCCTTGGGCAGTATTCAACTTCAAACTGATTTGGCGACAAAGATGGGATCAAATCATTCAAATTTGGTTCTTTTGCAACCTACTGCTGATAAATATGTTTTTGCCCATGAAATTCAACACTGGCGAGATTTTGAAAGCGCCTCTTATTCGGAGTCGTTTGGCAAAGACCTTGGCGAATTTTTAAAAGCCAAATATTTGGACGACGATGATAAATATTGGCTGTGGCGAATTACCTGGGAAATCCGGGGACACTCGGCACAAGAAATCCAAATTAAAAGCGACCAGGCCGACCGACTACAATTATTGAATCGTGTTGGTGATCCAATAACAAAACAAAAAGAAATCACAAGCACCTACGAGTTTGAAGCGGCCGACGCCACTAGTGCTTTTATGCAGACCTACCCAACCACACTTTGGAAAATTGCTGCCAAAATAAAAAAACAAGGTCCACTTGTTTTTTCCCGATTTGTAAAAGGCCTTGAAAAATATGACATGCATGATAATCCAAAAGCTTCGCTTTCCTTTCACGCGCTTTTAGCAAAATAGCTAAAAACAGCGGACTAAATGAACCGGTCATTTTTTCTATTTTTTAGAATGATTGCCAATTATTTTTTCAACTTCAGATGGCAGTATTACAGAAATTCCTATGTCTTTTTCTATAAAGGTAGAGGCATTTTCAACGCCTCTACCTTCGCAGTATAAAAGCAACCCGCCTGAGCCTTTAAATTCTTAGCAGTCATGAAAAATTTTTCTAAAGGATTCAATACTGGGTACGTCGGGCATCTTTTTACCTTTGAACCTAAGAGAATTCAGACTCTTATCGTCGAACCAAATCTGAACGGCTTTATCATCTGTAAGGCGGACAAGATATTTTCTTTTCTTAAAGTACCAATCCGTACTGGTTTTCGAGTTATCTAACAAAAATCCCATTTTTTTCAAGCGAGTCGATGAATCGCCAATTTTCACACTGCCTAAAGATTTTCCAGGAAAAATTTTCACTAAGCTTTCCGCATTTACGTTGGTTAAAAATAATTCCATAAATGAGATTAAAAATATTTTTTCATTCTGTTATCTTACAACCTCGATTGGCGCGGTCAATATTCATATTCTTTCTTTGAAGAAAAAATGATTTAACATAAAAATGAATTGCAAAAATAACAATTTCTGATTTGGTTTTGTCGCAAATCTAAACATAAAAATCTTCATCTCTATAGAAAGGCATTTAGAAGTTGGACCAAATTTCGCATGACGACGCATGGAATGGATAATCCACAAACCAAGGAACTCGTATGAATAAAATTGCTAATTTGGCTTTTTCACTATCGTTAACGTTCTCTTTGCTTGCTGCGGCGGATGCTATGGATACCCTTAAATCAGCCATGCACAATATGACTCAATCACTTCAATGCATAGAAGGTCGTTTGCCTGCTAAACTTTGCGTTGGTGACCAATTTGTTGCTTTTAGGGCTGGGACGGCTCGTGCCCGCCCTGCACTTTTGGAAGTTTTTAAGACTCCAGACAAACAACAGATGATAGTTGGATTTTTTAGTGGACTAGATGTCCAAATCGGTTTAGCCGAGTCCGCACTTAAAGATAAAAATAATTTAGCGTTTAAAGAAGCCATCTCAGGTATTCACACAATTATGGATGCCGGCCACTCCGTTTTTGCAAAACAATAGGACTTTAACTAGAATCAAGACGCTAGAGAAATGGATATGATTTTATGAGGAGTTTGTTTATGAAAATAAAAAAGGTTATTTTGGCAATGGGATGCTTTATGTCTTTATGTGGACAAGCAACTGAAGTCGAAAAAAATATCGCCTGTCATGATCAATTTTTAGAAAAGAATTCAACTACATTTCTAACTGCCACAATTCAAAGCTCGAATTTATTGTCTAAGGTAGAAATTACCCCCGGAAAAATGCTAAATTTAAATGTGACTTCGCTTTCAATTGCTCGAATGAATTTAGGCACAAATACATTTGGTGGCATCGAAACCTTGAGCGCTGGCATTCATGCTGATAGATTTCAGATAGTCACCCCACTAGGTGCAATTGTTGATCATAGTTATTCAGTAATATTTGCACTGGGAAGCAAATGGCTTGAATCGTTAGAGAAAGGTTACATTGTCGCTCAAATTCAATTTTATCCAGATGAAGCTGGCGGTTTTGCACCATTTCGTTACAACATGTATTGTGTGCAGAAATAGATTGATCGTAGCTGTTTACCACAGGCCGGTAGAGTATATCTAGCGAACCCATGCTAATCTCTGGAGCTTTTATATCGAGCTCCAGACTAGATACAAATAAATAATACATTTTTAATTTAAAAATTAATAATATATAAATGGAATAAGTCATGGGAATACTATACTTTTGAGCCATCGGAGTTCACATGAAAAATAGAAATATTATCGGCCTAACAATGGCAATATGCCTATCGTTTACAAATTTGGCATTTGGTATTGATGTCGGCCCAGCTGACCAAAGAGAAATTCCTGTTACAGATATCAGGCCAACAGCACTGCTCACGGACAGTGATGGCTTGATCAAATACAGTTCAATTTTAGTAAATGGAAACGAGGTTTTAGCACTTCAGGGCCGGGAAAACAGGGATTTGGAAACTACCCAAGCACGCGAAAAGCTAGTCTTGGTACGGGCAAATCTTTTATGCAAACTAATATTAAAAAGTGAAAATGCTTCATTAATACATGCTCACGTTAGATTGTCACAAGGCTCACCTTTATTTAAAATAGATACCTCTAGCAATGTGGGACCAAGAGATTCTTCCGATTTTTTCAAATTCTATTATACGACAGTCTTCGACTATGTATTGTGTAAACACAACTAATTGAAATAAAATCTTAACCGGCTTGTGACCAAGTTACTAGTCGATGCAGGTTATTCGGCAGCCGGTAGGCGACCCTGTCGTTGTCACACCAGTGGTCCAAACACCGTTAAAAGAGCCATTCACTCCACAGTAGGATCCGCCGTTTACTGCCCAATACCCTCCGACAAAACAAGCCTTGTGAACTCCTAGCGAGACTGAGTCCGTAACATCATTGTAAATGGTTGTTGACGTTGGTCCACCGGACATTGGCTTCCAAAAGCCTGTGTTAGAGCAATAAAGTGGAGCACCGGTGACTCCATCGTAGCCCTGAGAACCAAGTACGGCGCACGGATTATTTAGAATCTGCACCCCGGATCTAATTGGACCGGCCACCTCAAGTTTTGGTGCCGGCGCAGCTGGTATTGTTCCAATCCCGACATTGCCGGCAGACGTAATCGTCATCTGTACGGCATTGTTAGAAATTAATTGCGTATTTTGACCAGGACTTTGCCCGCCAAATACAGCTGCTCCGGGCGTTGATCCCGCTCCTAAGCCGTTCGCCACATTTCCCTGGTTTGTCACATTAAGCACCGATGCGGTGTTGTCGGATGTAGCACCCTTGACCTCAAACTTTGAACCGGGAGTGAGTGTTGCAATTCCTAAGTTTCCAGAAGCTCGCAAAAGGACAAAAGAATTGTCTACAAAAGCTCCCGCATCGTTAAATCGAGAGATATAAAAATCGTCGGTTCCACCATTCCAAGCACTTCCGACGATATCCCAGCGCGCAAGTCCGGCTTGGGTAAATTTAATTAAATTCGCAGCACCTGTTGAATTTACAATAATGTTTGTATTGGCGCCGGCCACATTATTTAGGGAAAGATTTCCCCCTGAAACATGCAGACGTGTATTTGGTGTAGCCGTCCCTATCCCAACCTTTCCAGCATCTTCAAATACGCTACTATCTTGAAGCACCCCGGGGGCGGCAGTCCACTTGGATAGATAATTCTGCGTACCAGTGCCAGTAGAAGTCCCTTTACACGCGGTGATTCTGGCTGCGGTGGGATCAGTGATGGTATCCACCGTAAATTTTTGTGAGACCACTATCGGACGCACTGATCTTAGTGCCGAATTTGCCCCAACTTTAAAGCTCACTTCCCACTGCCCCTGCCATTCATCCGCCGTTGCCAGTGTTGGTTCAAGATTTATAAGCTTTACGTTTTTCACAATCAAAGTCGATGAGGTTACCAAAGCAATATCATCTTGCGCTATCAAAGGCGGCATTAAAGCCCCACTTTTACAGCCGGCAAATAACTTTTTTACAGATATTTGGCGGGTTCCGATGGCCGCCGTTGAATCGAATTTTAAATCAGTAGCGTAAGCCGCTGAATTGGGATTAATGGCCGCGTTCGCAGAAAATTGACATGTGCAGGTATCCGGTCGTGTAAATGTTGAAATTAAATTGCTAGTCAAATCGCTTATTTCTAGTTTTTGCGAAAGGAACTTTTGACCCATTCCCTGCTGAGCAATGATATCTGTCATAAAACCCAAAACGATCGCTCCAACGCCTGCAGCGACAATGACAGACACTAAACTTTGTCCCGTTACAGCCCCAAAAATCCTGTTTGATTTGATACGTTTAAGCATGCCCAAATTCTACCTTAACATAATTAAAATACAACGAGGCCTTGGTCGAAACAGGCAACGGCCGCGAGTCCAGCCTTTGTTCAAAAATTGACAATTTGGACTCAGAAAAAAATTGCTCCAGTCATAGGATGCAGACTCCAACCCCCAGTAGATTGTCTCAGGTAAATACTATTTCGCCTGCCCGTTTGCGGAAATTAAGTGTATTATTCAACGCTTAATATGCAGAAATTATCGACTTTATGAAGTCTAACTTAGAATTTCTCATTTAAAACAAAAGCGATATCTTGATCCCAAGTAAAATCGGAAGGCGTACCCTTGAACAATATTCCCGAGGTTGCAGGAATTTTTTTCTGATACAATTTCTGACTGTTACAGCTACCCAATACAATTTTTTTCAAAAACCCGGCCTCAACTAAATTTAAAATTTTTAAATCAAAGGTAAATTCATCAGTGAATGGGCCTACACCGAGGCCCATTCCCAAACGAGAATGTCCAATATATCTAAAATCGTCATATCGATTCAAATTTTCGGTGAGATACATTTTAACTGCAAACGAACGCATTTTTTGTTCTTCGCAAACTTGGAATCGGGCTACAGAAACTCGATTCTCGCCTAGACATTGACTATTCGCATTCAGAACGGTGACGCTCACGTTGGTTTGGATATTTTCAAATCGAGAGTTGGTGGTTGAACTTTCTTTAAAACCTTTCAAAAATAAGTCCTCTTCGATCTTGGTTTGAGTAGAAGCGGCTAAATCATACATAAACGTATGCCTAAAAAGATTTTCTGGTCCCCAGCCAGAATTATCATCGGCATATCCAATTACTATGAGAATCTCTTTCTTCTTTGCAATAGGCTCGGACGCCATGGCCTGCAGACCCGACGCTGCGTCGATCAAAAAGACGAAAAAAGCACTGTAAAACAGCCAAGTCACTAATGAGTTCTCACTTCTCGTGTGAAATATATTTTTTTACTGAAGTCTTTATAGTTTACACACATATTGATACGAGCCGAAGGAAGGTCTTCGGTAACTAATTTATTTAAAAATTCTGTGATCTGACTCACAGCTGTTTCTTGGGCCTGGTCCATATAATAGTCAATGCCAACTAAGCCATTGCTTAAGTGCGATTTAGTTTGCTCGAGCTGTCGGCTAGCGCCATCTTTCATTTTGTAGGTAATTGTAACTTTGCAATCTGACCAGCCCTTGACTCCGTCAAAAACATTACCGCCTCCTACCGTTGCGCAAGTCACGCTGCTAATCAATTGCAGGCAGTCCACATCATTGGCGACCAAAGCGGCACTGGTTTCAGCATTTGCCTCTCCGAACATTCCAGTCAGTAGAGCTAGAGTCAAAAATACTTTCTTCATACGATCTCCTTTGTTAAAATTTTAGGCGAATTTAGGTTTGAACCTAAAGCAAACCTGCACCTTTAAAATACTTTACTTCACCTTGGGCACCTGATCCATATATTTAATAATAATTAATTAATATAAAATGTATATTTTATTAATTTTGTATATTGGAAAAAGTAGAGTCCGGACTTAGGCATCAGGAAGTGGTTTTCAGTTCAGCCAATTTGCTCGTTCAAAAAAGGAGGATTTATAAATCTTTCTAGCACTTACTTCTGACCGCCAGGATTTAGATCCGTGCTTCCATCAGATGACTGGTGTCTATTGGTGGGGATTTGTGGTGAATAATGGCTTCAACCAACAAAAATCCAACAACGGGAAACTAGTTCCGTACAGAGGTGCATTTCTCTGGCCCCTTGGTCCGAAAAGAGCGGCCGCAGATGATGTGAAATTGTTAAGTTATAAAAAAACAGGGCTAATATGGAGTCCTATTGGAAAGAAAAACGGGCGTGTGGATTTATTCCGAATGAACCGTCACAAATGCAAGAGGCGTTTGCTGATTTTGTTTCGTCAAAAATTATTTCTATGGATATTGACAAAGCAACAGACGACAATGAAAAGAAAAAAACAGCGTTTGAACTAAGTGGTTTTTTTCTTGGAAATTCCTGTCTTTTAAATCGATCTGATTTTGTTGAAAATATGTCTAAGGATTTTCCAAGTAAATGTTTAACAGATTCTGCAAGTCAGAGCTTTATCGAAGACCTAGAAAATATGGATTCGGCGCATTCTGCCGAATCTGAAGTTCATCCAGGAAGTTCCAAACGAATGAATTCACTATTTTTTTCAGATCCAGTGATCAAAAGAGCGTTGGGTTGTGATCAAAGGGAAAGTGCTTATGAAAATTGTCGATAATAAATCTTGCCTAATTTACGCCATCTTTTTTACTATTTTTTTTAAAATTTCTAGTTTTGCGTCCGCTTATGCTTTTGAATCGCAACTCCTAATAAATAATCTTGGTAAAAAATCAAAATTATACCATATTGGAATTAACGGATCTAGCGTTAAACTTAATGGTTATTTGTTAGCTTCTGGAATAGCGCCTCTTGTTCAAAAATCTCTTTCTAACTTAGCCTTTCCAAATCCAGATAGTGCTACAAATTGTATTGGGGCCAAGTATTCATATAAATTTAAAAGGCCAGATCAAAAATTACCATCCACAATAAAGGGTTGTATCGATTCGAATTCCTATACTCGTTTAGAAAACTCGTTTATCGAAATTCAGGGTTTTTCTAAACGAGACTGATTTTGAAAAATTTTATGACTTCAAAAAGAAAAATTTCTCTTGGCCTAGCCCCTCGGCCCCCCCCTTATCTGGGATTCCTGATTTGAAGCCCAAGAATCGCTAAAAAAACATTAAATATTTACCGCTTTAGCAGCAATATTTTATATTTTTCTTATAAATATACCATAAAAACGGTATATTCTTTAATTTTTACCGTAAAAACAGTAAAAATGTCATTATATTCAATTAATATACTGCTTTTGCGATAAACTTATGAGATATTACTGTTATGGTGGTAATATTAAGTGACAAAAACCTATCTGAAATCGTAAAGGCCACTCGCAAAAAAGCCGGTCTGACTCAATTAGAATTAGCGGAACTGGCTGGCGTTGGCAAAACGTTGATATTCAACATCGAAAATGGTCGTATCAATGCCCACTTCGAAAATCTTCTACAAATTTTTCGCGTACTGAATATCAAGCTGAACATCGAGACTCCTTGATGAAAAAAGCAGACGTGTTCGTAAATAACGTGAAAGCCGGTGTTTTCACTGAAATAGTTTTTCAATATGACTATGAGTTTACGTATGAGCCGGAATACCAAGGCAATCCCATTTCACTGACTATGCCTTTAAAAACAAAACACTATACCTTTAAATCGTTTCCCGCCGTTTTCGAGGGCCTGCTACCCGAAGGCGTTCAGCTACAGGCCTTACTACGAGACAAAAAAATAAATCGTAGCGATTTATTTACGCAACTTTTAGTGTGCGGCGCGGACTGCATTGGCGCCGTTTCCGTAAGGAAAGTCAAATGAAGCAATGCCTCTTCACCTACCAACCGCTAGCCCCAGAGGAAAAAAATTATTCCAAAGAGGGATTGAAAACGCTTTCAAAAACTCTGACTCACCTTGAATTATTTCCGTACAATCAAGAAGAGCAATTAGAAATTGCCAGCAGAATGGCTAAGAAAATTTCCATTCAAGGCGTGCAACCAAAATTCAGCATCATCCTATCGGCCAAGGATCATACATTCAAAGAAGTCGAAAATAGCGGAAAGTATATCCTGAAAACCCAGGTAAATCAGTATAAGCAGCTACCTGAAAACGAAGATCTGACCATGCACCTAGTGTCACTAACTGGAATGAAACTGCCTTGGCATGGTTTGATAAAATGCACCGATGGCAGCTTGTCTTATGTAATCAAACGATTTGATCGTGCTGGTAAAGAAAAAATCCCAACGGAAGACTTCACTCAATTGATCGGGGCGACTCGGGATACCAAGTACGATGTTCCCACCGAAAAAATTGCAGAAGCGATCGAAGACCACTGCCATTTTCCCACTATTGAATATCTCGAACTCTACAAACGCATTATCCTGGCATTTTTATTAGGCAACGAAGATCTACATTTGAAAAATCTGTCGGTGGTCACCATCAATGACAAGACTCAGCTATCCCCAATTTACGATTTTGTAAATTCGACTATCATCAATCCCAGCAGCGACGACGAGTTAGCCCTAAGCATCTCTGACAAGAAGAAAGGCTTTACACGATCCGATTTTATTGAAGGCTTTGCAATGAAAACTCTCTTCCTAAACAAACCTTTGGCGGAAAAAGAGCTGATGAAACTTCTCAGCTGCCTTCCCCAATGGAAAAAAATGGTGGAAAAATCATTTCTTTCCACCGAACTAAAAAAACAATACTCTTTGCTGCTTGAGGCCCGAGTTGCGCGATTAGGTTAGTCTCATAAAATAGGCCAACTACCTTTGCCACCGTGACAAAAGGATCGATTTATTTTCTGTGTATCTGTTTTCCTGAGAATTGTGTACACACTGCTTTATCCCAATCATTCAGACCAAAAATATAGTCAGAGACTCCTCGATAAATATTAAAATAAGCTGAGCGAATGCGAAGGTGTAGGTACGTCTAACTTTGAAACACTAACTAGTTATTTTTACAGGGAATAAAGAAAAAGATTGGAGGTGGGTGAGGGCTTCGCACCCCCGTAGCAACTTTTGCAGAGTCGTGCCTAACTCCTCGGCCAACCCACCTTGTGTTGTAGGTTTCTAAAATGA
>JAYVPD010000102.1:0-27514 GCA_043757515.1 Pseudobdellovibrionaceae bacterium | reverse complement strand
TTTTCTGATCAAATGGCTCGCTGAAAAACAGAAAATGGGGCTCACCGGTGCTATGGTCAGCGATTTTGTCACTTATTGTGCGATTGGTACAATGGCCGGCGGACGCTTAGGCTATTGCCTTTTTTATTCGCCAGATTTGTTTATTAAATTTAAACCAGATTTTCCATTTTGGGGTGTGTTGGCAGTGAACGAAGGCGGCATGGCCAGTCACGGTGGCATGATTGGGATCGTTATTGGAGCCTGGTTATTTGCAAGAAAATATGGAATCAGTACACTTTATTTAGTGGATCTTGTTTGTTTGTGTGGACCCGTCGGGGTGTTTTTTGGTCGATTAGCTAATTTTATAAACGGTGAACTGGTCGGTCGCCCAATTCAGAGCTTTGTTTCTTGGGCAGTAAAATTTCCGGCTGACATTTTGGCCTGGGGATCTGGTGACAAAGATAAATTAATGGCATTATCAAATACGTTTCAGCAACTTGGTGGCAGTACGGATCAGTGGAAAACGTGGGTAGAAACAATGGCCTTCAACCACGATGCAAAAAACAGCGTCTATAGTTTTTTATCCCGACTAGTGGAAGAAACCCAGCATAGTAACGGTATTGTGCTCAAAGCATTGGAGCCACTTTTAGTTCCACGGCATCCCTCGCAATTGTACGGTGCTTTGTCGGAAGGCTTGATTGTTTTCCTGGTTCTTTTTTTACTATGGCGAACACCCAAAAAATTGGGTTTTATTGCTTCGACGTTTGGTCTTTTGTATTCAATAGCTCGTGTGTCCGATGAGTTTTTTCGAATGCCCGATGCTCATTTAGGATTGCAACTTTTTGATTTATCTCGCGGTCAGTGGCTTAGCATAGGACTAGCCTTGATTTCTTTGACCTTTGGAATTTTATGGAGTCGCACAGTGACCGTAATTTGCCCAGGTTGGGGACGAGTGGAATCCATTCGTCTGTCTCGTAAATAAATATGAGCCATATTAAATGTATCGTAACCCTGAGTACAGTGGATGATTCTGCTGGCTATCAATTGCAAACGGTTGAAATTAAAGATTTTCCTGATTTATATCGGTTTTTGAACCAATCTGATTTAAGAGCTAAAGTGCAGAAGATTACCTTTTTAGGTGCCAGAGCTGATGAAAAAGCAATTTCTGTCGTTGTAGATTCACTGGTTAAGAAATAGTTTTTAATCGCCCTTGGGTCTCGATAGAGGAAACAAAACGCAATCTTTAATGTTATCACAAACAGTAAGAAATTGAACCAAGCGTTCAATTCCAAAGCCCCAGCCCGAGATCGGCGGCATACCGTATTCCATAGCCATGACGTAATCGTCTTCTTTTACCATGGCGTCTTGGTCACCCTTGTTTTTACTGATGGCCTGGGCTTCTAGGCGTTTATTTTGCTCAATTGGATCGACAAGTTCCGAGTAGGCGTTAACGATTTCTACACCGTTTACTACCAATTGAAATCGATCGGTCAATTCGGGATTGGCATCACTGGCGCGGGCTAGCGGTGACAAATCAATGGGATGGGAAATTAAAAATGTTGGCTTGATTATTTTGGGCCTGCTTACGCGTTTGTATAGAAGATCGATCAAGTTGCCTCGGCCTAATACACTTAAATTGTCTTCTTCTAAATTTATTTTCAAACGTTTAATTTCTGCAAGCAAGGTTTCTGCTGTTGGGAAACTATCGATATCCATATTGATATCGCCTTTGATTAATTCACGAAATGTAACCGTCGGCCATTCCTCGGATAAATCAATCGTCGTTTCACCCAGCTTAACTGTATGACTGCCAGCCATTTTGCTGACGATATGTAACATCAATTCACGAATTAATTTCATGTTGTCCTGAAAATTCCAGTACGCCGAATAACCCTCGACCATAGTGAATTCTTGCAAGTGATTGGGGCCGATACCTTCGTTTCTGAAACAACGAGCAATTTCAAATACGTTATTGAAACCACCAACAATCAATCGTTTCAAATACGTTTCTGGAGCAATTCGTAAATAAAAATCAGAATCAAAAGCGTTATGGTGAGTTTTAAATGGGCGCGCCAACGCACCCGAAGCTTGAGCTTGCAAGATCGGAGTTTCCACTTCGATGAATGTACGATCTTCTAAAAAGCGACGCACTTCGCGAACGACGGTCGTTCTAAACAGCATGCGATCGCGGGTTTCAGGGCTGACGATTAAATCTAAATAGCGCTGACGATAGCGAGTTTCAATATCAGTTAATCCATGAAATTTTTCAGGAAGCGGGCGCAAGCATTTACCTAAAAATGTAAACTGTTTTACTTGCAATGTTTTTTCATTTTTCTTCGTGGTAAAAGTAATTCCCTTTACTCCTATAAAATCACCTAAATCAATCATTGATAAAATTTCGTCGTATTTTTCTAAATTGTCGGCCTTAAGGCATATTTGATATTTTCCGTAAACATCTTGAAGTGAGGCAAAAGTCAATTTACCGATTTGGCGAATCGCCATAAGCCGACCAGCGACAGAAACGGGTTCGACTCCATCTGCTAGAGCTCCGGCTTCAACCAAAGAGTGTGATGTCTGATAACGATCCGGATACGCTTGAATTCCAGCGGCTGAAATTTTCTCTAATTTTTCACGTCTGACTAGTTCTTGTTCGGAAAGCACGATCGACTCCTTAGATAGATACCCCAAACGAGTTGGTTACTATGTAAGGAGCCTTAAAGTCACGTTTTTTCAGCTTTGTCAGGGCCCGGCTTGAACGACTTTTTAACTCTAATTCCTATAAGTGCAGTGCAGACTGCTTACGTATTGTGATCCCGCATAGGTAGGCTGCGAATTGTTACCGCTAAGTGATCCAGTAATGGTCCCATTCACTTTTGCGCCCAAATCCCAAGCGTAGCTCGCCAGGTCAGAACAGTAAAGATTAGAATCAGGAAGAGTTGAGTTTAACGAAGAAAAAGGGCCAGAACCAGAGGCAATGATAGGGGGGTAAAAACTGGAACTCCCATTCATTTTTAAAAACTGATTGTCCAAAAATTCGGAAATAACTCCCTTAAATGTTGCGATCCCGTAATAGTCATAATTTTGCACCAGTATATTTCGAAACATACTTATGGACGAGGTTGGATCGTTAATTGAAATAACCAGGTTATTCTGAGTTTTTTCTAAGAATGAGTCTTTTAAATTTAGCGAAGAATATCCCTGAAGCATAATAGCCGGACTTGAAACGGCACTACTTGAAATATCCAATTCTGAAGCGTCGAGAATGCGTGAATAATAAGTGGGTCCAACAGCGTATAATTGTAATGGTCGCCCGCCTGATCCAATATATTTAAATCCTTTTAATGACACTATCTGCGCATCACGGGCAGCACCTCCGTCAAGATCGATACCGTAGAAGTTATTTCCACTGACGGTCATTGACATATTAGTAATTGATACATTCGATGAATTATAGACGTAAAATGTGCTGCCAGTTGTTCCTCCAGCACTTACGTTCATTGTCACTCCATTTACAAATACACTTCCCAATGAGTTATATATTGAAATTCCCCTATTAACAGTCGAACTTGCGTCCAAATGAAAATGTGAATTGTTAATTTCAGCTGTGTTCGTAAGCCCGTTGATTTCAAAAATGTACCCACCGGTGCTAGATGAATTGGTAACAAATTTAATATTGGCAACTAGGGCCGGGGCAATCGCATCGTAAATAATAGTTCTAAAAGCGCCATATTCAAAAAACGTTACTGTTTTATCAGCGGTTCCGACAATTTTTAAACCACCGATATCCAAATTTGTAGCACCCAATGTGACCGTCGAATTGCTGGCAAGACAATTCACCCGTCCCCCAACGGAGGTAAGAGATGTTTGTGCCACAGCCCCAGAAAAGACATGGTCACAATCGAGAAATGCGACTGCCCCGTAAATTTCAAACGGGCTGAACCGGATATCTTGATAGCTTCCATTGAATTTTGATGTAAATCGATAGGACGTAAATAGTTTCGCCTCGTTGTACGACCAGTTAAAAACATTTCCAGACATCAAAGCATTGCAGCTGCTGCCATTCGATTCTTTAAAACAGTCAATGGTCGCCCCTGTAGGAACGGCTAGAGTGACAGGAAGTGTGCCGCCATTTACAAATTCATGCGATCCTATATAGCCAGCGTTGCCAAAGTCAGGCAAGGACCCAAAGTAAATTGAATTCGCAGCCGAATTTCCTATTGAAAAATTCGGGCCCAGCCCCTTCAAGCTTAAAAAATCGGAAGTGGCACTAATTTGAATTCCCACATCTAATGAACTCGGTTTGAAATAAAACGTTTTAGAATAGTCACCGTCATTCAAGACAATTATGTCTGTACTGCCTCCACAATCAGGAAGATTGTAAAATACTCCTTTTAACTTGTTGGCTAGATGCAGTTTTATTGAAATTCCTGTTGGATTAAATACGGGAACATTTAAACCACTTTGATTCATTAATTTAACGGTAACTTTAGCACATTTTCCAACTTCCAAGTTGGGGTCCATTAAAAACAAGAAACTTGTGGGCAAGACATCGCCAATCACTGCGTTGGCGGTTGCCGCATTGATGATAGTGTATGTACTTAGTACCGGCGCTGGGCCAGTTATCGACAGATTCCGAGTGAATGGTCCCGAAGCCGGTGTTTGAAAATAATTGATTCCGGTTTCAAAGCCGCCAAAAGAAGCAAAGGTCACACCGCTGCCGGCGTTGCACGTTTCTCGATTTGTTTTCGCCGAATAAATAGAGCCTGACGAAATAGTCAGGTTAATATTACCCGAATTTACCAAAGGCGTGGTGCCATCGGCTTCAAAAGATTGAACTTTAAACGGATAACAGACGTTGTTTGCAAGGGTATTTGGCAAATTAAATTTCAAGATTGGTTTTCCAGTAGGGAAGGCGCCATCACTATTGTATTGAACCTCTGTAGTTGATAGCGGAAATTGAAAATCATACTGAGCCAATGCAGTATTTTTGACTTTCATAAAAAGGGTTCCCGAATTCGCTGACGATCCAGTTGGCAAAGTAAGAGACGAAATAATAGCACCGGGGACCGTACAGGTCGAATCTTCGGCATAAAACACCACATCTGATTGATTCGGTAGGGTAATTGTAAGAGCATTTTTTAAAGGGTAGGCGGGACTTTGACCGCTGCCATCACTTAGATAAGTTTTCAAGCTCACTGGTAAACAGCTGCCTATGGTGATCGGCTTTAAGGTCAAATGCGAACCATTTTCAAAATGACCAAATGAATACAAACCCTCAAGACGAAGATACGGACTGTTACTATGAGGGTCAGAAGTGCCGCCGCCTCCGCCGTTGCCACCGTCACCCATCTGCGGGCCTTTGCAGTTATTAAAATAGGCGGTTGAATCGATGGCAGCTAAAATAGAAACATTAACTGTAATGTCTTTGCCAGGAGGCATTTGAATGTTTCCGGTTTCGCCTATGAAATAAGGAGGTGAAAATCCATTCAATAAATTATCGACATTCGAGGCTCCGGCCACTTGTGGACAACTTGTAGCAGAAGCCGGTTTTTTCATTCCGTAAAGTCGCACATAGCGACTGCTTCCTGAAGGCACATCCAAAGTGATATTTTCACCCTTTGCCACAGATCCTGCAAAGACTCCGAATGTAAAATGGTTGGATTTGTCTTCTTGTTTTTCGCAATAATTATTTTGCATTGTATCTTCGGGGCCACCTATGAAAATTAGGAGGCAATCTATATTGTCATAATTAGAAGGCGGATTCGAAGTGTCAAAATTAGGTTTAGAAGATATTGTTCGAGTGGATTGTTTTTGAATGGGAACTGTTGAAATAGATGAATCAGGGAATTGAATGACGAGCTTGCTGTTGCTTGATTCTGCTTTTCGAGTGCAAGCCACCTGGAAAACTAAAAATAGAAGTCCAAAGCAAGTTGTTAGAAATAATTCATAAGTAGGCCATTTTGTTTTTGTCATAAATATTTTTTCCATACCTAGTACTAGTCGGCCGTTTCAAGAATTAGTTTGAAGAGAAAATTGACGGGCCCATTTTAATTGTTGATTGGTCGACCAGAATGGCCGGCATTATTTCATTTTGAGAAATCAGAAAAATTGATTAGCTGTTGTTTTTTTAATGACTATTTTTTTTACAGTTTTTGTTAAAATTCACTTTTTTGGTAATTTTGACTAAATTCTGAACAGTTGAATAATCTGCGTACCTATTTGTTTTGGTATAGCTTGGAACGATTTTTCCATTAGTTTGACACGACTTAAAAATGGGAGCCTTTGTGAGCAAGCGAGTTTTTAAATATTTTAGTATTTTTCTGATTGCATTTGGTGTTTTTTCGCAACCTGTTTTTGCTGCCGATACTGATTCAAATACCGCGCAAAACTTAGCCTACGACGAAGGTTTTGATCCCAAAGATCCTATGCATATTGAACTTTTAAATATCTTAGCTGGTATGCCCAATATGCCGGCGCTTTCGATGCAGATGTCGGACTCACAGTTTTTTAGACCCGCGTTTGGCCCTACTTTGTGGCGAATGCTTTTAAAACCAAACACGATGAAAGTTTTATTTGAAGGACAAGATGGAACCCATATTGCCGAAGGCGCTGGTTACACAGCGACGGCTGGATTCGGTGGACGCGCGCAAGATGTTGCGCGTTGGCTAGGACAGCGCACAGGTGCTGGGTTTATGAATTATTCTTTTTATACAATTACTAAACAGTATGGATCTTTTGATGTGCCTTTCTTGGATCGATCGAATGGTCAAACACAAGTTCGAACAAGTAGTTTTGTAGATGCCCAGACTTGGCTTTTGACTCAAGACAAAGACAGTTTGATGGCTCAAAAACGCAACGAACTTTTAGATTGGATAATGAGGTATCATAGCAAATCACTGCGCCTTGTCGTATTGTTTGGCGCAGCCGCACGCGACAGTATCGGATCTTTGGTAGAAAGTAAGAATGGTCAACAAGGGGTCAAGACCAGTGTTGGCACGCGCTGGAGTTTGGAAAAGCTAAAACAAATAGAAGTGCCGCTAGGTAAATTGGTCAGTTCAGGCTCGAATCACACGGCCAATGTTTTGCTGAACAAAGACGGAAAAGACCTTTATGAAATTTTACTCGGTCGTCCGTTGGATTACAAAGATGAATCACAAAAAGATTTTAAATTGGCTTTGAAACTATTGCAGGAAAAAATTAAAGAAATGGAAAGCCAATTGGCGCTCACAAAAGGCGGCCTCAACGGCAGTGGATTAGTTCATCCCGCGCAGCTGGGTGGTTTTAATTTGGACGAAATGCAAATTGGCTCCCGCACAGGCCGATCCTTAGAAGGCTTGCCACTTTCTGATGGAACCAAAGCTGGAAAGATTTATGTCGTCAATTCACCTCACCCAACCGTATTGTCTAAAACAGAGCAAGAACAGGGTAAGGCTGCCGTCGCTAAAATTATTAAAGAAGCATTTGCTGGAGCCAAAGCTTATTTTGATAAAGAAGGACATTTTGAAGCCGATGAAGGCGTTGAAAATAATTTTGCAAAAGGAATTGATTATGACTACGGACGCACACCAATTCCCGTAGACTATTACGCTGACGGAACACCTGGCGGCCGCATGAAAGACAAATCAGATGCTTTTAGATTGAAACCTGATGTCGTCGTATTGGGCACTCGGGATCAAGCCGCTATGATTGATTCAAAAGAAATTGAATCTTTGCGACGTGCTTTGCCTGGTACGGTGATTGACCCGACTAATTTATTTAACGATCGTGCCAGAACAAATGATCGTTTTTTAAGTGATCGTGGCCCCGGCCCTCGTTATATGAAAATTATCCGTGCTCTTGATATGAATAAAATTGGAGCCGTGAAATCGGATATGACAGCAGCTCAAGGCATCGATGCATTTTATATAAAATCCCATCCAAATGAAGGTGCTTATGGTCATAGACGAGGTCCTTTGAAAGATTCAAAAGTTTTAATTTTAGCTGATCCGGACGGCTATGATTCTTGGTTAACATCACGTGCTTCAACCGGGGCGCGCGGACAATATTTAAATGCACTTATGGAAGATATGGGCGTGGGTGATAAATATTCTGTCATTCAAACGGTTCCGTTTGCGATGGAAGGGGCCAGTCAAAAAGATTGGGACAAAGTTTTAGAATTGACCAACGAATATAGAGAGCAGTTTATTAAAGCGTACTTAAAGGATAATATTCCTGACGTTATCATTACAGATGGAACCCATGCTAAACAAGAAATGGCTCGAATAATCGGTGAAAAAACAGGTATTCCAGTTGTCAACATTGATAAAATTGGCAATGCAAATGATTCTGGTATTGCGGCTGCGACCAAAGAAATTGCAAAAGTTTCGAAATTTAAATCTTTAGAATTTCATTCGCGTATGGCCAATATTCCAAAATCCCATTTGCCTTACATTGCCAAAGTTTGGTGGGGTACCAGTGGTGATCGCGTTTTGACCGCTACCAATCAGAAATTTAAAGGTCAGGCCTTTGCCGTTGTTGTTCCAAAATGGGTGACTACTCAAAATGCCCCGTTAAATGAACGAGAGGTTTCCAACATGGAAATTATGCGTGAACGGTTAGTAAGTTCTGGAATGCCGAATTTTCGAGAATCCGTTTCTGACTATTACGCGCGTCGAAATTCCAAAGCAGATAAAGTAACGGTGGCTCCGATGGTTATATCGTCACGACAAGTTTTAAATTCCTGCCCCGCTTTTTATGCAAAATAAGGACGGTCAGAGATTTGGTTCGTGGCCTGTAATTGCGGTATGAATCATTCAAGCCGCCCACTTTTTTTTAGGATTTTAGTTGGTGAATTAAGGCCTCAAGCTTTAAACTTACTTGCTCGCCCGTTGCCATATTTTTTAGTCCGAATTCTTTTTTATCAACTTCATTGGAACCTATAATCATTGTGTAATGAGCATTTTTATTGGACGCTTTTTTCATTTTTTTACCGACGTTGCCGCCGTAAATCACTTCGACTTTAAACAGAGTTTCTGAGCGCAATTTGTCAGCTAAACGCAAAGATTCAATTTCGCCGGCTTCGTCTGCCGGAATAATGGCTACTAATTTTAGATCATCAGCAAGAATGGATTTATCGGCCAATTCAACGAGTCGCTCGACACCCGCGGCCCAGCCAACTCCGGGTGTTTTTGGTCCACCCATTGTTTCAATCAAGCCATCATAGCGTCCGCCGGCCAAAATAGTCCCTTGGGCACCCAATTCTGTGGTTACAAATTCAAATACGCTGTGAGTGTAATAATCTAAACCACGTACCAATTGTGATGAAACCGTGTGGGGAATTGCCAGCGCATTCAATGCATTCAAAAGCGAATCAAAATATATCTTTGAAGGGTCATTTAAAAAGCCAACAAGTTTGGGGGCTGTCGCGTTTATTTTTTTGTCAGCTTCATCTTTGGAATCCAAAATGCGCATGGGATTGCGCTCTAACCTGATTTTCGAATCAACAGACAAGTCATTTTTAAATTTCTCATAGTAAGCAACTAAAACATCGCGGTAATGGGCGCGAGATTCAAGATCACCCAAAGTATTAAGCTGCAACGTGCATTTGTTTTCAATACCGATGGATTTTAAAAGTTCATAACCCAGTTGCAAACACTCAATATCCATCAGGTACGATTCAATTCCCAAAACTTCTATGCCTATCTGGTGAAACTGTCTTAGACGTCCTTTTTGAGGTCTCTCGTAGCGAAACATCGGGCCACAATAATATAATTTTAGTGGAATTTTTTGCGATAAACCTTCGGAAATAAAAGCTCTCGCAATTCCAGCCGTGCCTTCGGGTCGCAGAGTCAGCGATTCATCCGATCGATCTTTAAATGTATAGGTTTCTTTGCTGACTACATCGGAGGTTTCACCCAAGGTGCGATGAAAAACATCCGAGTGTTCAAACATCGGTGTGCGTATTTCACCAAAGCCGAATCGTCGTGCTTTTTCAAAAAAAACACGTTCCATTTTTCTAAAATATCCACTTTCTTGTTCTAGCCAATCTTGTGTCCCACGTACTCTTTGCATGTCAGGAGTTTATTCTTTTTATTCACCAACTCAAACTGATTTTTACTCGACACGGCCGATAATAATCGGTATCCAAGTAGGGTATGTTTCAAAAGTCAAAATTATGGTATATTATCAGTGGTGCGCTCGTTGCGTTTATTCTAGGCGGAGTCGTTGTTTTCTTTGTTAAAAAGAACCAAGGCGGGGCAGCTGGGGTTGAAGTTGACTGGCGCGTGCTAGGTGAACTGGACTATATTACGGGAAAAGCGCCAGCTACTTTGACTAAATTCAGTGGTCTTGACGTTAAAATTCCGGGTTTTATGGTGCCACTTGAAGATTCACAACATGAAGTTTCAGAATTTTTGCTGGTGCCCACCCCGCAGGCGTGCATTCACGTGCCAGCACCGCCGCCAAATCAAATGGTGTATGTAAAAATGAAGCCAGGCAAAAAAGCCGAAGTTCCCTACGGTCCAATCTGGGTGCATGGGCAGCTCAATTTAGTTACTAAAAAATCCATGTATGGAGATGCCAGTTTTGAACTCGAAGGCGAACTGGTTGAAGATTATAAGTAACTCTCGATCTCTGACTAGACTTTGAATTTACGCTGCAATTTTCACTTTATCTGCGTGTTCGGGTTCGTAGTCTGAATACGGAGTCACCACGATTTCATATTCGCCCGCCGCGTTTTTCATTCCGCGCACTTTATGTAATTTTAGGGGCTCGGTGCGACCTTTGACTTCAGCGGAACCAGCGTATTCAGTAAGGAACATGTTGCCAATTTTTTCTAAGACTGTGTCGCTGATAAGCAAGTCTGAACCAAACGCTTTAGTAGACGATTCGATTCGAGAACCCGTGTTTACTGTGTTTCCAATTATAGTGTACTCCATCCGTTCATCCGATCCGATGGTTCCAGAAATAGCTGAACCCGCATGTAGGCCCATTCCAATATTGATGGGTGGGTCCTTGCGGCTCATCCGTTTTTCATTGAGGTCGGCCAAAGCCCGACGCATTTCTAAACTCGCTTTGACTGCATTGTGAGCATCTTTAGGAGTGGATTTAGGAACGCCCCAAACGGCCATGATTGCATCGCCGATAAATTTGTCGACGATACCACCATTGGCATTGATGATTTTAACCATCACGGCAAAATATTCGTTTAACATGCCGACGACTTCTTCTGGTTTTCGCTTTTCTGAATAGGCTGTAAAGCCGCGAATATCGCTAAAAAACACGATGACGTCTTTGGACTGGCCACCGATGCTGACATCTTTTTTCATTAGATCTTCCGTGACGCTGGAACCGTGGAACTTATTAAATAAATTCTTAACTTTGTCCCTTTCTTTTAGGCCCTCAGTCATTGAATCAAAGGCAATCGCTAGTTCTTTAACTTCGTCTTTGAAAAGTGACTTTACTTGTTTAGCAGCGTGCACATCAAAATTACCTTTTGAAACTAAGTTGATAAGATTGGTTAATGTTTCTAGCGGAGAAGTCAACGTCATTGAGAAAACGAAAACTAAAAGCAATGTAAAAGATAAAAAATAGCCGACAATTTGGATTATATTGTTTTTTAATTCTTTTGTGACCACAAGAATTTTTTCTTCTTCAACTAAAGAAAATACGATCGGGCCAAAAGTCGATTTTGCAAAAGCTGCGTACAAGGCCTTTTGTTTTGCGGATTGTTTTAGATATTTCATACCAGATGCCATACCGCTTTGGCGCGCAACAGCGACGATTTCATTGGAAGACATGTTCTCTTTTTTAACTGCCAGAGTTTCATCTCTGTGCCCCAATACGATTCCGTTTTTATCGGTGATAAAAAATAGATTCAGACCATTATCCGACATTGTTTTTTGAATAAGAGATAGGTCGATATCGGCAATTACATAGTGTGTTATTACTGAATTGGTCCGAACTAAAGGCAGCGCGATTGTGATAATGGGGTCGGAGTTTTCCATAGAGCTATTCAGGATGACCATGTTTCCAGCTTTCACATCGGCCTCAGGAATAGGGGTGCGCTTGCGGTATTCGGCAATTTTTGCTTCTAGAGCCCCTTTGTAGCTGCTTCCTAAGACTTTACGTGCATCATTTTCAAATTTTACGACTTCAATTCCTAAAAGGGAATTGTCGAGTTTGAAGTTGGTTTCAAAATCCTGCTGATAACTGCTCCCGGCCGTTCCCGTTTCCTTCCAGCTTTGTAAAAGTCGTCCGTTGAGTGCCGCTTTATCTTTTAAATTATTAAATAGCTGATTGAGTTCCCGCGCTTTGCCCATGGCCAAAGCCAGATTGTTGTCTTGTTGAAATTCGATAAGCTTTCCGCTGGTGATTTCGGAAGTCTTCATGGTCACGGGTATCGTGACACCGATCAACAGTAAAACTGTGATGACAATAAGTTTAATCGATATCGGTATTCTCATAATTATTCCTTTAAAATTGATACTCCGCAAATAAACTAAAAAAGAACCCATGCACACTGGTGTCGACATTCGTATTGCTGCTGTATTCGGTGTTAGCAGAGGGTAAATTGAAAGCCGTCGTCGTGCTTTCGTCTTTGTATTTTACTTGATCTTTTTTATAGGTCAGTCCCAGAAGTCCTGTAAATTTTTGACTTATTTTGTAACTACCTAGGACGCCGTATTCATCAGAAACCGAAGGAACAAAACCTTTGCCGTTGTTTGGTAATTTGACCGCAGACATGGAATAAAACCAATTCGAATTTACTTGAAGTCCTAACTTTGGAGTCAGGGAAAACCAGTATTCAAGTCCAAGATGTGGCCCGACCATCGACACATTTTGATTATTAGTGCCTTTAAAGCCACTGAGAGATCGATTATTGGAATTGAAATAAGTAGAGATTTCTCCGATATCAGCCAACGTTTGTGGCACCTCTTTATAAAACGCCCCCGCTTTGATGCGAAACTCATCCGTGCTTCTAACTGTTGTTCTATAGATTCCATCGAGATACATAGAATTGTAAATAAATGAGCTTTTGTTAGCTTCGTCTTTTAGAAATCCGCTAATATCCACGACTCCTGAAAATCCCCAGGGATTGCCTTCCTTGAACCATCCGGCGCCGAGTCTACCAGTCCCACCTAAAATACTATATTTAGGATTGAGTCCTTTGTACGAAGAGGAATAATTAATCATTGATACGAACCAGCTAGCAATGCCATACCATCCATTGATGCGATCAATAGATTTTTTTAAAACATACGTGTATTCGGCAGTAGGCGATCGATCTCCTGTTTTGACTTTAAAATTTAATACAGATTTATCAGAACTTGGGCGCAATTTAGCAATACTTTGAACCATGACACGGTAATTGCCGCCCGGCCATTTTGGATCAATAACAATTTTACTTCCCACAAAATTGGAATCCTGAACCAGGCGTTGCCATTTTTTAGTGGACGTCACATATTTCTGAAGTTCTATTGAATGAGTTTGAACCAATGGTTCTTGTGCCCAAGAAATCTCGCGAACGAATTCAGTTTCAGGAGCACTGATAATAGGTTTGTCGAGCTTTTTTCCATAAAAAGTAATTTCGCCGGTAGTTTCAGCTTCGCTATGTAAATCGGCACTATCTAACGCAACTACTGACCAGATATATTTTTTTCCAACCGGTAAGCTGACTACAAGTTTTAAATCGACCACTGTTTGTTCTAGAATTTCAGTATTGGTTTCAGCGTCCCGAATTTTTATCGAATACTTGTCAGCTCCCAAAACTTCTTTCCATTCAAAAGAAACTTCGTCGGTTTCTGAATTCAAAGATTTTAATTCCATAGCTTTTTGGGAAGGCTGAACGACGTCTACTTTGTCCAAAAGGACAGGGAAGGCGACTTCTTCACTCCAAACTCCAGGGACATTTCTAGTATCGAGTGAGCGAAGTTTCATTTTGTAAATTCCAGGCGGAATTGGGCCGGTGTAGGTATTTGTTTCTGTGAAAAAATCGGTGACAAGTTCTGCATTGTTTTTTTGATTCGTGAATTGAACTTGATATCGTTTGGCCCCAACAACTGGGTCCCATTCAAATGAAATTACTTTTTTGTAGTCGTCCTTTGCAGAGGCCGTAAAACTTATTAAGCTTAAAAGGACTAAACAGATGTGAATCATTGGCCACTCTGTTTAATATTTAAATTTTTAAGCTTTGGTGCTGACATCGTTGTAAAATTAGGAACGTCAAATTCAAAGGTTTCGCTGGAAGGGCCACGTCGGCTATATTGGTCAATTGGTGTAATTTTAACTTGGTAGGCACCTGGATTGAGTCCTGTAGCCGATCCACTATATTGAAGTGAATTCTTTGTCGCCGGAACTTTTTCCATTTTGTTTGATACGGGGCTAAATATTTCAACTTCGTAGGATTTGGCAACCGGTTGAAAATCCCACTGAAGACTTACGACGCCATTTTCAAAATAGAATTTATTTGTGTTTTGATTTTTCTTAACGTTTTGCGTGTTTACGATTGGTGCTTTCGGTAACGGCATTTCTAAAATTTCAACCGGTTTTTGCTGTGATTTTCCAAGGCTCACACCATTTTTATCAAAGGCCTCGACAACGGCTTTGTAGCTACCGGGCAAAACTTGATCATTCACAAATGAAAATCCGGGTTGCTCCCGCACAAGGATACTCTTTGCTTGGGCATTAAAGAGTTCCACTTTCCATTTAGCTATCTCGTCTTTTCGGGAAAGTGCATCCCAAGCTAGTTTTATTGCCGGTTTATCCAGATAGTATTGTTTTTCCAAAGTATTGACCCAAGTCAAAACCGGCGGGGGTTTTGGCGGTTCTTTTTTGATTACGCGGAATTTTTGAATTTTCGTATAGATCGGCCTTTCCATATCTTCGTATTTTGTCGCGATTCTCCAGTAATAGTCACCTTCGGCGGCTATTTTTAAAGTAAAATCCTGAGCATTGCTAACATTGCGGCTGGGGACAATAAAGTCTGCGCCCATCGTAGGTGATTTTGAAACTTCTAAAAATAGACTCTTAAAAGCGGACGGTTTTTGCCATCGCAAGGTAACGTCCAGCGGAACCAGATCAATAATCATAACCTCTTCATTTTTAGGAGCCAAAACAAGAGCTGAAAAGCGACTCATCACTTGCAGCTTGTAGACGGAAGACTCATACGTATTTCGTTTTGTATTTGGGTTTCTAGACGAAAGCTGCCAATAATAGGTCCCAGGAGGCAAGAGAGTGTTTACGTTTTCTTTTCCAGGAATAACCAGTTCTTTTTCTTTCATGGTTTTTTTCGTGTCGCCTATAACTAGCACGGATTCGTCGGTTTTTGGCATGCCTTTCCATCGAAAGGATACGGTCGAGTCGGCGTCTGGGTCGATATAAGCAATGAGTGTAGTTTTGTCGTTTTCCTTGGTGATACTTGGTGAAATAATTTTAATTTCTTCTTTAATCTGAACTTCTTTTTTATCTAAAGTAACGGCCTGGCCAGACGTTAGATCCTTGAAATTTCCATTGCTGTCACGGATTTTAGTTTTACCCTCGATGATGTTAAGTTGGGTTTTCATGTCTTTGCTTTTCGAAATCTGTGCCTTGGCGCCATTTAAATCCAATTTGGTTTTGTCGCTTATCACTACTAACTGTGACGATGCCTTTGAATCGGTGAGTGATTTAGCATCAACGAATACACTTCCTTCTTTTAGATCCAAGGATATTTCATCATTTGATTTTTGGATTACAAACGTTGAATTTGAATCCACTTTGATCGATCGACCATCATTAAAATTAATCTGAACTTCACTGCGATCAGAAGTTCGAACCGTATCGCCGTCATAAAGAAAATCGCCCGTTTCCAAAGGCAGCCATTGCAAGGTTGACGATAGTTTTTTTCTAGAATCTTCTGCGGTAAAAGTAACCTGCGCCAGTTTTTCTGATGTGCTGTCGGCAGCTATTTTTACAAGAGATTTTGACCATAGGTACGTCGTCAGGAAACAACTTCCTGATAGAAAAAATGCCCAAAATAATCTTCGCAACTGAAACTTCATTAATTAAGTTCCTGAAATGTTTAAGTTCTCTAACGTTAATTTGTCGGACATTTCCCTTTAAATATTAAGGTCCAGAGACTTCAGGCCAGAGTCCCGGAAAATGAAGCTCACGACTAGACAGACCAAAGTTATAAGGCTAAAGTACGAGTCTTACGAAGAGGGCTTGTGGCAAAAATGTCTGACAAAAATTATATCACTCCAAAAGGCGCTGAATCGCTTAAACAAGAATACAACGACCTGTTTCACGGCGAACGTCCTAAACTTGTCGAGACAGTGTCCTGGGCTGCCAGCAATGGCGATCGTTCAGAAAATGCGGATTATCAATACGGCAAGAAAAGACTAAGGGAAATTGACCGTCGATTGAAGTTTTTGATGGACCGATTGGACGCGGTTGAAATTGTCAATGTAGCTGAAATTCAAACAACTAAAATAGTTTTTGGGGCTACGGTTACCTACACCAACGAAGACGGAAAACGATTTACTTATCAAATTGTAGGTGAAGATGAATTTGATTTAAAACAAAACCGAATTTCTTGGCGTTCGCCCTTGGCATCGGCACTATTAGGAAAAAAGAAAGACGATGAAATTCGATTTTTAAAACCCAATGGGGAAGAAGATTTCTTAACCATCGAAGAAATCAGATATATTTAATTCCTTTAAAGTTTTCACAATACCAAAAATAGAAAGTACGCGCTAGTTCGTCTTCACGATAGAACTTAAATTCTTCTTTTTGACAGCGATCAAAATCTGCAAACTCATTCGGATCATCCGCATATTTTTCTGTAGTTATTATTAAACTATTTGTACCAATTAAGGATTCAATGGTGTTGTGTTTTTTCTGTATCACCGTATAGTGACTGACAAATTTATTTAGCATAATTACATTTTCTTTGGTACCCCAAATAGCTTGGGCCGTCGTTTCATAGCGAATGGCCGCAAGAAATGGTTTTTTCCCACTATCGGAATGTATTTGCCTTTGTCTCTCTAACATTTTTGCACCGGCTTCGGGCCAACCAAAAAATTCATTTGATAAATCGCTGCGAGTATCCCAGGGCGTAGAACTTACTAATCTATGAATTTTTGGTAAATAGGGATAAACGAACGGAGTGTAAATCAAAATATTTAACGGAATGAAGAAAAATAGAAAACTAGTCTGCCATTTGCGACTTCTGGGTTTCATCCATTCTCGATCAAAGAATTCAAGGCCATTGTAAAACAAATACCCTACGATCATGACCATAAAAAGTGTGGCCGGTCCTGACCAATGAGGTTTATAGTCCGCAAACAAGGGCTGACTGTAAAACACGAGACAACTTGGTAAAAATAATGAAAGCAAAAAACGAAAGCGAAGCTCGTGAAATCGTTTTGTTGCAAAAGCAATTGCTGCCAATATTAAGGTGTAAATCGGAGGCGTATAGAAAATAAACTGAGTGCCAAACCATTCCAACCAGCGGGCAATTGAAAAGCCAGCTCCTGTATGGCGACCATGAAATTGATATCTAAATCCCGGCCAGTCATAGTCGATATTCCAAATAAATATTGGCAAACAAATTAGAGTGGCCACTAAGACGCCGACCCAAGGCCAGGGGGACAACAGCATTTTCCGATACCCAGGAGTGCCCAATAGAAAGACTCCAAAACCAAAAGCAAGCATGGCCATAATAAATTTTGAGTTCAAGCCAAGCCCCATAGTAACACCTAAAATAAGCCATGATACTTTAATGGACCAACGTTTATCGTCTGGGCGAACGCTTTGCCAAAACACCCAAGCTGAAAAAATCCAAAAGAAAAAAAACACAGGTTCCGGAGCATTCACATAGCCACCAAAACCCCAAAAGGGTGTCCATAGAACCAGCTGACTTACAAAAAAAGCCACACGCCGATCAAATAAGTCTTCTGCCAATTTCCATGAAAATACTATTGTTAAAGTATAAAAAATAAATGAAGTGAGTCGTATAGCAAAAACGGAATCCCCAAAAATACTTGTGGCTATATAGTTTAACCAGGCAATCATTCCTGGGTGATCATAGTAGGATAACATAAGGACCTTTGACCACGACCAATGATAGGCTTCATCGTCAATCAATCCTACGTTAAGTGCAAAAAAAACACGGAATAAAAAAGTAGCAATAAAAATTAACACATAAGGCATGAAACAAATCTACCTGTACTTTTTTAAGTGGGCAAGCAGATGTCAGTATTTACCAAGCTCCATAAATGTCATTGGACTGAACTCGAGTACCAGTTTGCTGCTGAACTTGAACAGCAGGTGCCACTCCCATTGGACTCGGAGGGGCCGGGGGGGCGCCAGATGAATTAATTGTTGGTGGCATAGAGACGGGTGGCATTGGCGCCGGCGGGTGTTGATTTTGCGGCATCATAGTTGGCTGAACCAGATCCTTTTTTCCACCAATAAGGGCATTCACGCTAGGCACCAATGCAGCCGCACCGGTTGGGGCTGCTGGATCAACTGGGGCACCCGGAGACATCACGCTCGGAGGCATCGGCCCTGGTTGCTGAACGGGCTTTACAGATGGAATTTCAGGGTCTGTTTTTATGTCGATTACGTCCATATACGGATTGCTCGAATTATTATTATGTAAGTATTCCGTCAGTTTAAAATTCATGGTTAAATAAACGACCAAATTTCGTCGGTTATAGTCACGAAAAGCACAGATTCGTTTCGAATGGTTTGATCGATAGTCAGGCAGGTCCTCTCTGAATTTCTTTTGAAAATTAACCGCCAAATAATCCGTCGATTTAATTCCCAAACTTGGATCCAATTGCTCTATTTTAAACGGTGATTGTATATCGGTGTCTTTACAAAGGTTGTAAAGGGCTCGCCATCTTGGACTTTCATAGTCATTGAAAGAAAGCGCTTGAATACACATTCGGTTAAACACACTGGCCGCTGATCGATTTTCATCATCAATTGCATAAGCAATATCATCTTTAAAACCAAGAAGCGCCGTGTAGTGAACTGGGTATTTCTGTTCTTCAAAACCAGAGATCGCTTTAAGGGCTGTCCAAACGCCGGCAAAAAACCTTCGAACAGGGTTTCGATCATGCAAAGGATTGGATTCCCAGCCATCGTTGTAAGCCCGCTTGATTGAATCGACGGAAACTGTGCCTGAATCAACATATCGTTTTGTAGATGAAAGCTTAAGGCCTTGAAGAATGCCAACTAAGGAATCTGTAAAAAGCATTTCTTGGGCCGCTAAATTTTCTTTAAAAATGACCCCGGCATTGTCTAAGTCAAATTTAACTTTGGTTTGATTGTTTCCGGCCATTTGAACTAATTGGTCAAAAACCATTCGTCCAGAGGCATAGGCGATTTCTTTGTAAAGCAATGCAGATTCAGTATTGTTATCAGTCAGCATTTCTTTGACAAACATTTGGTAGTCATAGGTAACATAGGTTACCAAACGATTAGCTAGAAACCCCGATTTGGCCAACATGACTTCCAGTTTAGAATAAACTTCTTCCATTAAAGCTACATTTTTTTCTAAAAGCGTTTGCTTATAAGCACGCTCTTCTTGAGGCGTCGGCTGCTTAGTTAAAAAATCTTTGTTGTCGGTAACAAAAACAAGCAAATCATTGTACCTATAAAAGATTTTTCCAATTCGCATTCGTGTATCTGCGATCGAGCCAAGCATAGTTTGATCTTTTGATTTATTTTGGATCTTAACTTGTAAATTAGCTAAATAATTATCTATATTAATTAATGCAGACTTAATAGTGTAAGGGATACCCAACATGGATTCATCAATAACGCCGACTTGATCGGCCACAAAGTTTTTAAAATAGTAATTGAGCATGTTGGCTTTTCCGGCTTCAAATACAATCGCTAGTTTTTTCCAAACTATATTCGGAACGTTATCTGGGTCATTAAAAATTGGCAATTCTCGATAGTGGATATTAAGCCAAGTTGGCGGATCCATGATACTACCTTTGTCGATTACATCTTGAGGGACGCTCATACCCAAAAGATTAAAGTAGATCTCATAGGATGAACCGGCATTTTGAAAAAAGTTTTCACCAGTTGGTCCGCCGGCTTTTAAAATAACGTCGCTTATTCGAATGACTAAATCTTTGGCGTAGTTCTGTTTTGAAACAAAGTCCGTGTAGGTAGAAATATTGCGTTTTAACTGATTAAATTCAGACTCGATTTCCTTCATTTTAATATAGAATACATTGGCGTTATTTAAAACGTTCATTTGATATTGACCATCTTCGCGCAATTTAGGACTGCTACCAATTTGAATTCTAAATATCCAATCAGTTACCACGGGCGACAACTGAGTCAGAACGTAAAATCCATTCAATGGGTTATCAAACTGGCGATCTGACGGAACCACTTGATCTTTGGCTTCACTTTGCTTGGCCCGTCTAGCGCTTAATTCGGAGGTCATTTGATCATAAAGCAAACGACTATCTCGGGCAGAACAATAAGACTCTGAAGTCGTTTCCATAATACATTGAATAGATGACATGAATTCTTGCTGATTTAATTTTCGTAAAACTTCAGCAAACGACTTTTCTCGCATATAATTGGCTATTTTCGAAATGGCCATCGCCGCTTGATTTCCCAAAGGATCTTGCCCTGAGGAAACTAGCGCGCCGAGCATACTGACCGACGAAGCTATAACCTGTCCCATCACATTTTTTTGAGTTAAGCATTCATTCAATCGTGGCAGTGAATCAATGGTTTGATTAAAAAGTGTAAAGCCACGGCCTGCAACCCGAGAAATTCGATCCCCGCCCGATTCAAGGAGTTGAGCTCGAGTTTCAGGAGTCATGTGGGCCGGATCACCGTTAGTTTGATCGTTACTCAGAGTTTTCATGCGAGCCAAACTAAACATATTCCCAAGAAGATGTTTACTGATGATGGGATTCAGGGCTGGATTTTCTAAACTGGTTTCGCGAAAGGCTTTAGATTCTTGACCCATGTTTCTCATCGCATTCTGAAGTCCACCCAAAGATTTTTCAGTGCTTTCAAGAGAGCCTTGAATTTCCGTGAAGGATCGCTGAAGTGAGGCGCCCAGTGCTTTACAGGCGGGATCGTCCCGTAATTGAGTCGTAATTTCCCTTAGACGCTGAGTTTGCGAAAGAGCTTCTTGAGTCCAGGCCCCTTGAGAGGTGCAGGGTCCTGAAAAATAGTACGGGCGTGAAACGCCATTAGCGGCATCATTAAGCCCGCCCGATTGTGCCCAGACCATTGTGCTCCAGACCATTGTGTTATAGAGTAATAACCAAACGATTTTCATTCTAAAGGACTAACTTCAATCTTTAGACCAACTAATGCCCAATAGGAGGCCATTTCAATATTAGTAAGTGTTTAATAATGATACACTTATAACAGGTTTGATCAGTTTTAGAAAACCGAGTGACTTAAAGGCAGTCCGCCATTTTGGAGGCCCGATTTTTATAAGTAGAGCTCAGCACACATTTAAAATAGGACTTATTGCTATCCTAATTTTAATCGGAGTGATTTCGTGCGCCCAAAAAGAAAAAAAAGACCGCACTAATCCCGCTGCGTTTGTGACTGAAATTTTTGCCATCGACAATGGCCTACCAATGCGTGAAGTTCAAAAACAAGAATTTTATTTTAAAAAATGTGAACTAGAATCCCGTCGCCCTTTCCAATCTCGTGTTGAGTTTTCCTGCAATGAAAACTAGGCTGAACCAAATTCATGACTTAATATGACGGCTTTAAAATAGTTGGTTTTGCATTAATAATTTACTAAAAAATTCGACAGTCATGACTTCAATATTTCCACTTAATTTCAAAGAATCTTTGCCTGTGTAGATTAATATTTTTCGTTTTAAGCCCTTTAAATCTTGAATCGCTTTTAGACCGCGCAAATCATCGGGCCTAATTTTTGAAGTTGATTTTACCTCAATGGCGCAAAATGATTTGTCCCTCCGAATCAGAAAATCAACTTCTGTTTTTTCAGCGTCGGCGGGTTGCCAATAATATATTTCATCTAAAGCCTTGTTATAGGATTGATAGGATTTCAGAATTTGAAATATAAATCCTTCTAAAAGGGGCCCCATTTCTTCGGGTTCTACTTTTCCACTTTTACCTTTAAGGGCTCTGACTATCCCAGGGTCACAAAAATAAAACTTACAATGCTTCGCCTCTCTTACTCGAATTTTGGCTGCAAAAGGTTCTAGTTTGTACCCCACGAGGGTGTCTAATAAAATATCGAAAAATCCATTTACAGTTGTTCGGGCTACTTCACTGTCCCGAGCTATATTTGAGACATTTAAAACTTGTCCGTGCATGATCGAAGCTACTTTTAAAAAACGGGAAAATCCTCCTAGGTTTTTAACAAGCGCTTCTTCTTTAATCTCCTGTTTCAAATAGGTTTCAACATAGCTGAGTAAAGTTTCTTCTTTTTCTGAACTATCCCAAACAATAGGAAGCGTTCCAAAGCGAAGACATTTATTCAGTTCGAAATCAGGTCCTAATTCATCTGGTGTAAAAGGGTATAGATGCCGAGTTATAGCTCGGCCTGCCAAGAGATTTGTTCCGGATTTTTTCAATTTACGCGCTGAAGAGCCAGTTAGAACAAAGTTCCATTTTTTTTCTTCAATAAGTTGGTGAATATAATTGAGCAGTTCTGGGAGTCTTTGAATTTCATCCACAATGACCCACTGATTCTTCGGAATCGCTTGGACTTTGTTATAGAATAGCTCTGGGTTGGCAAGATAAGATTGATACTCACGTTCAAGTAAGAGGTTTATGACAGGGGCTTTGGGATACAGAGCTCTTAGGATTGTACTTTTACCAGAACCTCTTGGTCCAAAAAGGAAATAGGATTTACTAGGGGGGTGAAAAATTCTATTGTACATATAGACGTCATATTACGCCGTAATATGACGTCGAGTCAACAAAATTTAAAAGTGAAGCCATGCCTTTTTATCGGCAATAAACCGAATTTATTCGCAATCGCTGTCTTTCGTTTCAAGATGATACGATTTAAGAAATTTCACATCCTAGCCGAAAAGATTCTATGACTAAACTGTACGTTGTTTTTATAGTCAGTCTTTTTGTAAGCTCCTGTGTTTTAGATTCGCGTATTGCCAATCTTAATAGTGATCTAGCCGGAAAAACAACCGACGGTGCCGCCCCCGGGTCAGGCGGTGATTCGTCACCGGGAACGCCGACTCCAACACCTCCCGTTGTTTCTGTACCCAAAGTAATCAAAAAAATATCGGCGGCTGATTTAATGTGCGCGTCCCATGATCAGGGAATGGACTGCTGGGGAAGCAACTACTATCAGCAGGTAGGAGCGAGCAGTGCGCCGGTGCTTTTAGTAAATCCATTAAATGTTTTTTCAAGCCCAACAGTGGACGATGTAGCCGTTGGCGCGATGGTTACCTGTGTTGTTGTAAATGGCGGCGTTCAATGTTCTGGCGCAGGTTGGAATGGTCAGCTTGGAAATGGCTCAACAACAAGTTCTGCGACTTTCGTAACGGCGTTTGCACCAGGCAGTGGCGTTACGGCGGTGAGCGCTGGATTCTATGCTGTTTGTGCTATCAAATCAGGAGGCCTTTTTTGTTGGGGGGCGGCTGGATTTGTGGGGGATGGAACCTCGATACTTCGATCAAGCCCGGTTCAGATATTTGCACCTGGATCAGGCGTAACAAAGGTTTCATTAGGTGCCTATCATACCTGCGCGATCGTATCTGGTGAGGTTTGGTGTTGGGGCACTAATTTTAATGGGCAGGTAGGCGATGGAACTTTGGCAACCAGGTTGGCGCCGGTCAAAATCTCGTCATTAGGAACTGGAAATACTGGAATATTTTCTGGAGAGCGTCACAACTGCGCGCTGAAAAATGGTGGTTTGGATTGCTGGGGTTATAATGTAAATGGGACAATAGGCGACAATACTACAATCACTAGGTCATCACCGGTCACTATATATGCGTCAGGAAGTGGTGTGACCGATGTTGCTCTCGGAAGCGCGCATTCTTGTTCACTGGTTTTAGGCTCGCTTCAATGTTGGGGATCAAACCAAATGGGCCAACTCAACGACAGCGTCAGTGTGGCACTTCGATTGGCTCCCGTTACCTTGCTGGGCCCATCGGCCCAAGTGACGGCTCTGGCCAGCGGAAATAATAGTGTCTGTGTCGTAATAAATTACACGAAGGTGAGCTGTTGGGGTTCAGGCGCTTTGGGCGCAGGTGCTGGTGGCGGTTCGTTGGTTTGGGCCAGTCCCGAGCAAGTAATTGGATTGGATACAAATGTAACTAGCCTTGCCAAAGTCGACTATCTAAACGACGACGGAAATTATCAAAATTGTGCAATTCAAAATGGTGGAGTTAAATGCTGGGGTACAAACCTAAATGGAATTTTAGGTGACGGTACCTCAAACACCAGTTTATCCCCGGTCATTGCGATACCCGAACTGAGTGGCGCCACCGACTTGGCTGTCATCTCGGGAACCACCAATGCTTCGAGCTGTGCGGTAGTCAATGGTGGAATTAAATGTTGGGGCATGGGGTACGGCTTATCTCCAGCCCAAGTGGTGGCCAGCGGAAGCAGTGTGACTGCAATTCAAATGACTCAATACAGTTCATTTTCAGACTCGTATGCCTGTGCAGTTATTGCCGGCGGCGTAAATTGTTGGGGGCGCAACAGCTACGGACAATTAGGAAATGGGACTACCACGTCCAGTGCAACACCAGTAGTTGCCATTGCTGCGGCTTCTGGAGTGAGCAAAGTTGAAATTCGTCAGGGCTCTTCATGTGCCATAGTCAGCGGTGGATTACAATGCTGGGGTTATAACAATGCTGGACAACTGGGTGATGGAACGACGACTCAGAAAACGTCTCCTGTTTCGATTTTTGCAGGCGGTTCAAATGTGACTGATGTGATTATTGTTGGTGTCTGGGCGTTTCCTGGCTCAGCGACCACCTGCGCAGTTGTCAGTGGTGGATTGAAATGTTGGGGATATAATACAAATGGCCTTGTTGGTGATGGCAGTACGACGAATCGTCTTTCTCCCGTTGATATATTTCCAGCGGGTTCCGGAGTCACAAAAGTATTTGGTAGGATGCTAAATCTATGTGTAGTTAAAAATTCAGGACTATATTGCTGGGGTGATAACACTAACGGCGGACTTGGCGTCGGGGACAAACTCAACCGAACCGCGCCCGCGTTGGTCATTGCCGAGGGTAGTGGTGTAACGGCGGGCTACATTGGTTATGATCAAGGGTGCGCCGTGGTCAACGGTGGTTTGAAATGCTGGGGACAAAATTCATCTGGCACTGTTGGGGTGGGGTCTATTTTGGAAAAATTAACTCCGGTGGCTGTGTATCCAGCGGGCTCGAATGTTCAAGCCGTCAGTTTGCCATATGAAACCGTATCCTGTGCTATAATAAATTCGGCGATGAAATGTTGGGGCAGCGACCCTAATTATTACACGTTGGGTATTGGCAAAGTGACTAGGGGTGCGCTTTCTGTAGTCGGTTTTGAAAATTAAAAAAAATGAATTCTATTTCCCAAAAAAAAAGAGCCATGGCGGCTCTTTTTAAACAACTCTATAATTTTAATTTAATATTTATCTCTTCTGAATACTAAACGCGACTTTCTTTAAGCCATTAGATTTCACCGCATCTATGATTTCAGTGACCATTTCCAAAGTCACTGCTTTATCAGCAACAAGAATAGCACTCGTATCAGGATTCTGAGCGGCTCGTTTAGCCGATTCCGAGCGCAGGGCGTCTAGGGTTGAAGCCGTGCCATCAATAAAAAGTTCGCCTTCTTTTCCTACTGTGATTTTCAACGGCTTTTTCGTTTTATCGATGTCCGTTGAAGATGACTTAGGTAACGAGATATCAATTTTTGGTTGCATAACTAAAGGCGCTGCCACCATGAAAATGATCAGAACAACTAGGATAATATCAACCAAAGGAACCACGTTAATTTCGGTTAATATTTCGTTTTGATTACCACCACCACCAGCCATGACTAACCACCTTTTTTAGTTTTAGAGTACAGCATGCAAAGATCTTTAGAGGCATCGATGTTATTTAGAATCAAAGACACTTTCTTTTGGAAAAAATTAAACGCTACAACGGCTGGAATCGCTAAAGCTAAACCGACTGCTGTTGAAACAAGGGCGTGGGAAATACCGGACATGACCACTTCATTGCCTTGACCAGGTGAATTTCCTAAATCGTTAAACGCTTTCATGATTCCCATAACTGTTCCCAAAAGACCAATGTACGGTGCATTGGAAGCGATCGTTCCTAGGATATAAAGGTTGCCTTCTAGTTTTGGTTTTTCCATGCTTTTGAATGAGCTAAAAAGTTCATCTAAACCAGCACTCGAGTTATTTTTATGAATATGATTTAAACCATAATTAAGAGCTCGGCCTTCAACTGCATCCGTGTACTCTGTTAATAAGGCCACTTTTTCTGGAGACTGAGTTTCGATAACATCACGAAATTTCTTTTCAATTTCTTTGCTCTTAGCGCCTAAACGTCTAAGAGTTATAAATCGTTCAGCAATGATGGCAAAACTTGCCACGCTCAGAAAACCCATGAAATAGAGGATGAAACTAGCGCTTGCCTCTGCGATTTTAAACATTGAATCCATTTTTTGCTCCTTGTTAATTTTAAATTTAGTATTTTATTAAGTTTTTTGTTTAGTTATTAGCGACTTCGTTAATTTTGAATTCCACTCGAACCAAATGATTGTGTTTAACAATCACAGCCCCAGTTTCATCCACAAACGGTTTGTATTTATACTTAGCAACGGCTCGACGTGCTTCCGATTCAAATACATTTAACTTTTCACCACTTAGAACTTTCAAGTTTTCAACAGAACCATCTGTCAAAACATCAATCTGCAAAAGTACATGACCTTCGATTCCCTGTGCTAGCGCTTCCTTAGGGTATTTAGGTTTCACTTTATAGTACGGAACGTCTGTAACATTGCCGTTATTTACAACAGTAGTTTTAGGCGCTTCTTTCGGTGCTTCTTTTTGAAGGCCCGCTACGTCCGATGATGAATCTTGCATTTCTTGCGCAGCCACTGGCGTTGGATCATTTTGTACAGGATCCACATCAGGTTTCACATCAACTTGTTTCACATCTTGAACGACCTGTGGAACCTCTTCGAATTCTTGATAACCTAAATCCACATAAGTTTCAGGAACAGCCGCAATGGTCTGTTCAAATTTTGTATATTTAATGGCAACAACAACGGCCAAATGGACACCGATTGAAAGTGCAACTGACAGAACTGTGATTTTATTAGTGTCATAATAAGCCCAAACGGACTCTTTAATATTTCGCACTGTTAGACTCCCTCCATAACATTTTCAACATACAGTCAGTTTAACCCCACATCCTGACTATACAAATTCCGAACCACCGTGTTCGGTGCCACATTGACCCACGTCTTTGGCATTGATTTTGTTATCATAATCAAATAGATATCAATCGGGAAAGAAAAAAAGAGGGGAATTAAATGAATTTTTTGCGACCGGGAGTTTCGA
>JAYVPD010000101.1:0-27786 GCA_043757515.1 Pseudobdellovibrionaceae bacterium | reverse complement strand
GCTGCCTAAGAAATTACTGGACTGAGATTTTTTTGAAATGACTCTCTCAATCGTATACTTGATGTCCTTAGCTTCAAGTTTCTGACCGTTTGAAAATAAGCGGTCTTTACGAATCTTGAATTTAATTGTGAGACCCTTGTCCTCAAATACCCAGCTCTCTGCAAGACCAGGAGTTACATTGCCGAGCTTGTCGGTATCAACCATCGGCTCCAGAATTTGACCTAAAACAATGTGCTCCGCGAATTGATTTACTTCTGCCGGATCACGAGGAAAAGTCAGGGGGACGTATCCATATTTTTTTGGTGCTGCCATACCGAGTGTTGAAGTCATAAAAATTATCCCTCCGATAATGAAGGCAGGCCAACTTTTCATTTAGCTAGCCTGTCTTCTTGCGATCTCAACCAATCTCTTAGCAAAGAGTGTTAGTTCCTGATCTGCAAATGCCTCTACGTTTTGTCGTAGGAGGTCTTGATGTTTTTGATTTATGTCGCCTGTCATTTGTTGAAACTGCACCATTCGATAAAGCGCCCACAAAGAATGAAGTCTTCCTATAGGTGGTCGCTTCATTCCCTGAAAGGGTGCATGAACTTCATTGTAGTCAAATGGCTGATTCACAAGTCGGTCGAGCAGATTGACAAGAAAAAGCTCCTGATGAGCCATTTCATGTATGACCGATACTGCCAACTGCGAAGATGTCTGTTGCTCAACTCCGTCACCAATTAGAATCAACCCAAATAAATGGGGATGTGAAGCACTTCTAAAATCAACGCCCCTGGCTCGAATGAAGCCCGACACGAGTTCTTCTCTTAATGCCGAAAGACTCGGATTTGTTTTATCAACCAGTCTCAATGCTTCTTGAAGCCTACTGTGAATCTCAGGTTCAAATTCGCCAATGCGCGAGCCTTCGTAATCATCAACAAATACAGATTCAATGATGTGTTTTGCTGCCGAATCAAGATCACTCGGCTCAATTGGCTGACTCAAGTTCGGAATTGAAATTTGCGCTGCATCGACTTTTCCATAAAACCCCATGCACAATTCAGAGATATTTTTCGCCTGCGGGTTTATTTGCAACCCGGTTGCCAAGCGTCTCCGAAATGAAGGAGCAATGCTCTTAAGAGTCCATTGCCCCTGTTCCAATTCCGAAAGTACTCTTTCGGCAAAACTCATTCTTGAGCCCGTTTTACAATGTCGGACCTTATCTGCGTGAACACGCCATTTTCATAAACCGAAAGATCGAGTTCGCCGTCTTCTTTTACTTGAAATGCAAGACTCTGAGTATTTTGAAGCTGTGCAAGCTCAGCTAACTTCTGCACACTGATTTTCATGCCCTGAGCAGCTTCTGGCGTAAGGGAATAGTAGACACCCTTGGGAACTGCGGCCATTAATTTTGAAGCCTGATCACAAGCCTGCGCAGCCTCAATTCCTGCGGTTAATACGGCCAATGCTCCTATAGTATTTCTTAACATTTTCATAGAACCCCCGTTCGGTTGAAAGACCTACTGAAGTCTCTATGCAGGCCAGGTGCCAGGTGCTTAATGATTAAACAGTATTTGACGAGAGCTTGATTTCAAAATCGTCGAGAACTCGCCAATTCCTATTTGTTTAATGATTACAACTGTCGAAATCTCGCCAAAAGCAGGCCTATCAAGGCTTTCAGCTGTCGAGTTTTCGCCAATTTGTTGTACGAGGTATGAATTTTTTTCAGAAAAAGTGATTCCAGTCATCAAACTGGTAACCTTTAGATCCCACTTACATCGCTATGAAAATTCAACTTTTAACGAACAATAATGCGTCCGGCTTCCATCATGTTCATGCCGCAGCCGAAGCGAATTTCGCCTTTTTCAAGCTTCCCAAGAGAAATCGAAATTGTCTTATTCAGCGGTAGGTCCTTCTTGATTTTCATAGAGGGAATCTGAACTTGCTTTGCACAAGTGGAATCTGTTTTTCGCGTCACTTTTAAGACGACTTCGCTTCCAGGATTTACGTCGATTGAGTTGGGCTCAAATCCGTTTTCAGTCACAGACAGATCAATATTTTGACTCGCTGATTTGGCTAGAGCGACTGTACCCAATCCAAATACTATGACCATCACGATTAAAAGTTTCATATTCTCTCCTTTACAAAAAAAGATAGGGTGCGACATAAGCGAAAAATGCACCGACTAAAAAAACGCCAAGACTTATTCCGTATAGGACCTTGCTAGTGCGGCGACCCTTAACGCAAGCATCTCGAAGCTCTGGGTCAATAGGGCAGGAAGCGTTGCGATTGATCCACAGCAGGGCTCCATTCAATATCAGCATCGAACATGCGAATACAAACACTCCGATCTTATGCTCAGAAATCCAGACTAAGCCAGGCACGTTGCTCGCAAGTCCTGCCATAACAGCTCCTAGCCCGACACTTACGAGGAGTGAGGGAAGAGCACAGCAAATGAGTGTTCCAAGAGATCCGAAAAGCATGAAGTAATTGAGAACGCCTTCTTTAATTTTTGTCACTTTGACCACCGAAATTCGCTTCGTATCCAGCGTCCTTAAGGACCTCGACAATTTTCTCATTTGAAAGACGCTGCCCTTCTTTGAATTTTAAGAGCACAAATTTATTCTCTAAGCTGACTTGAACGTTTTCGACTTCTTTTTGTGCCTTAAATTTTTTCTCGATGCCTTGTGCGCAAAAGGCACAAACCATAACCTTCACGCCAACCCGGAGTTCATTCGAATTGGTTTGAACCGCTTGCGGGACTTTCTGGCTTTGATATTCCGCCGCACCAAGCGCAGGAACTACTATTGATAGTAATAAAATAATTAGACTCGCTTTCATAAATTTCCCTTTTCTCATAAATGGATCATAAAGTTGAATTTAAAAGAACCATCGAACCCCGCGCCGACTTCCCATAGAACATTCTTCACGAAAAATCGTAGAAACTGAGTTGCTTCAATTTGCTTGTTGGAGTTGTGCTTTTCAAACTGAGTAATCAGCCAAACATTGAGATCATTGTAGTCAGCAAGAAAAGGAGCAAACCCCAGCCTAAATTTTGTATTATTATAATCAGAAGTTGGAAGATCTGGATTGAGGGTGTTGTCTCGTTTTATATATAGATGCTCGAGGTAGACATAGTACTTTCTTGATTCCCAGTCGGCGACAATTTCACCCAGGCTTGCCGAAGTATTTTGCCCAGCATATTTTTCGACGCCACTCCCGACACTTGCATACAAATTTCCTTGCGAATCTTCTTCGTTCCATCGCTTCAAAAGAAAGTCAGCCCTCGGGATATAAAATTCAGACTTTGAATCTCGTAAATAGGTCGTCGCAAACGCAAACCTTGGCGTGAATGAATAAGTTAATAACAGCTCATTCATTTCAGGAGAATTGTAGGACATAATTCCAAAGCCGTCTTTGTAACTGACAGGATGAGCCTGCGCATTCAGTCCAATCAGCAGAAGAAAATGTGCTAAAATTTGATAATTGATTTTCATTGATACCTCATGCCTCTAGTACGATGGTCATGAGCGATTTGTGACAGAGTGGCGTAATTTATTGAAATGAGCTGCTTTTTGACTTTTTTTGTTTGGCTGTCACAATTTGGTCTTAAGGATCGTATTAGCTTATAAGGAACCTATGGCAAAGAGTGGATTGAGGGAAAAGTCAGACGAAGACCTAATGGAGAGTTATAAAATGGGCGACGCATTGGCCTTTGAAGTTTTATTTGAACGGTACTCGGGCATGGTGCTCGGGTTTCTTTCAAAAAAACTTAAGATTGCTAAAGACGCGCAAGATCTGCTTCAAGAGGTCTTTTTGAAACTTCACCGATCTCGCCATCAATATGACCGCAAGCTGCCGTTTGCGCCTTGGCTCTTTTCAATTGCCCGTTCTGTCTGGCTCGATTCCGTTAAGAAACGGCAGCTTGAAGATGTAACAGAGGCCAATGTTCTTGAAAATATGGTCTCTCTTGACCAAGGTCTAGCGGCCGCAACATCGGGAGTAGATCTCGCAGCACTAAATCAGCTTCCCGCAAGTCAGCGTGAAGCAATAAATCTCAGAGTTATTGATGATGCAACTTTTGAGGAAATTGCTCTTAAGCTTTCAACCTCACCTGAAAATGCTCGTCAGCTTGTCAGTCGCGGATTGAAAAAGTTGAGAAACGTTCTGGGAAGTAAGAAGGAGTCATTGTGAAGACAACAGACAAAGATATATGGCTAAAGGAATACACCGAATTTGTTCAATCAGAATCCAAGAATATTTCTGTGCCTTCTGAAATTTTCAGCCAATTAAAAACAAAGCTATTTCCGAATCCCTGGAAAGTCTTTGGCAAGGTCCTCGCCATTCACGGTGTCGTTGGCTTTCTCTCCCTCGGAGTTTGCAATCAATTTGGTCTGAATCCATTTAATACAGAATATTCTTTGATGAATTGGTTCATGAAAGTCGGCGGTCACAACTTCTGCATGGTCTCTTGTGGAGTTGTTTTTATGACGACAACCTATCTGCTTTCAAATTTCATCTTGAATCTTGAGGAACTTGAAACAATCAGGCGTTATGAATGGCTTCAAACTGGAATTTTGGGAGTTGTTTCGCTAGCCGCATTTTATTTCTTTGGTGCAGAGTTAGTAGCGACTTTTGCCGGTCTCTGGATTATAGGCGCATTTATCGGCGCACTAATTGCCATTGAAGGGAGCTACCGTTTTCGCAGATCAATGGCTTAATAAATTCTCGCATCAATTTGAATTTCGCAGCCTCAATGCATTTCCGATAACCGATACTGAACTCAAACTCATGGCAAGAGCCGCGATCATTGGACTTAAGAGCCATCCAAAAACTGGATACAAAACACCTGCGGCCAGAGGCACACCCAAAGCGTTGTACACAAAAGCAAAGAACAAGTTTTGTTTGATGTTTGCTATCGTAGCTTCGCTTAATTCACGCGCCCGCACGATGCCTTTGAGATCACCTTTGACAAGGGTAACGCCCGCACTTTTCATGGCCACGTCGGTTCCTGTTCCCATAGCAATCCCTACTTGCGCTTGTGCTAGGGCCGGAGCATCGTTGATACCGTCTCCAGCCATAGCAACGATCTTTCCTTCGGCTTGAAACTTTTTGACGATCTCAACTTTTTGTTGCGGAAGCACATCAGCGAAGACTTCATCCACACGAACTTTTTGAGCAACGGCATTTGCCGTTCGCGCGTTGTCCCCTGTAACCATAACGACCTTAAGACCTAATTTTTGAAGTGTGTGAATGGCCTCGGGAGTTGTTTCCTTTATTCGATCTGCAACTCCGATAAGTCCTTCAAACTTTCCATCCAAAGCGACAAACATGACCGTTTGACCTTCGTCTCTGAGTTTATCAGCGAGTTCATCATTTGCTTTTGAATCAATACTAAGACTCTCCATCAAAGCGCGATTGCCGACTGCGACTTTTCGTCCAGAAACCATTGCCTGTGCTCCCTTTCCTGTTAACGACTCGAAGTCTTCGGCCTTCTGAAGGACGATGTTTCGGGATTCTGCTCCTTTAACTAAAGCTGCAGCTAAAGGATGCTCGCTTTCACGCTCTATGCTAGCTGTCATCTGCAAGAGTATTTCTTCTGTCACATCTCCAAACGGCTTTACCGTGACAAGCGTAGGTTTCCCTACGGTGAGCGTGCCTGTCTTATCAACAATCAGAACGTCCACTTTTCGCAAAAGCTCAATAGCCTCTGCGTCTTTAAAGAGAACTCCCATTTTTGCTCCGCGGCCAGTAGCAACCATAATAGACATTGGTGTTGCAAGCCCAAGAGCACAAGGACAAGCGATAATGAGAACTGCAACTGCGTTCACCATCGCATAGGCAAGGCGTGGTTCTGGTCCCCATACTCCCCAAGCGACTGCTGTTGCAATTGCGATTAAGACCACAGCGGGAACAAAATAAGAAGAAACTTGATCTGCTAATTTTTGAATGGGTGCTCGGGAGCGCTGTGCATCTGAAACCATCTGGATGATTTGAGAAAGCAAAGTGTCCTTTCCTATTTTTTGCGCTTCGATGACTAATGAGCCAGTCCCGTTGATCGTTGCGGCCACAACCTTTGAGCCTTTGGATTTTTCTAAAGGAATGGATTCTCCCGTTACCATAGACTCATCGACGGCACTTGCACCGAGAAATACCACACCATCGACAGGAATTTTTTCACCAGGCCGAACTCGAAGTTTATCCCCGATAGAAATTGCATCAATTTCGATTTCTTCTTCAGACTCATCATCCTTAATACGTCTTGCAGTTTTTGGTGCAAGTCCCAGGAGAGCTTTGATGGCAGCTCCGGTTTGTCCACGAGCTTTCAACTCCAAAACTTGTCCAAGTAAAACAAGTGTGACGATGACTGCGGCAGGTTCAAAGTAAAGGCCCACTTGTCCCGTCATAGGATCTCTAAACGAAGATGGAAAAATTTCTGGAAATATGATTCCAGCAAGACTAAATCCGTAAGCGACACCAACTCCCAATCCAATCAGTGTGAACATATTTGGGCTCTTGTTTTTGAGAGACTGCCAAAATCTCTCAAAAAAAGGTAATGCGCCCCAAAGGACAACGGGTGTCGCTAATGCAAGTTCAAGATAGCCGAGAAAAGATTGTCCCGACGCTGAGTCTATGAGATGTCGCCCACCCATCGTGATGAAAAGAAGCGGCACACTTAAGAATGTCGAAACCCAAAGCCTTTTCCTCATACTGAGGTATTCGGTTTGATCCTCCTCATGATCGAGTGAAGCCATCAACGGTTCAAGGGCCATTCCACATATAGGACAGCTTCCCGGTCCAATTTGTCGAACCTCGAGGTGCATCGGACAAGTGTATTCCACATCTTGTGGTTGAGGCTTGGCCTGAGTCTTCGGCTTTAGAAAAGACTCAGGGTCGGCATCAAATTTGGTTTTGCACTTCGGATTACAGAAATAATAATTCTGCCCCTTATAAGAACTTAATCCGCCTTTAGCCGAAGCCGGATCAACTTTCATTCCGCAGACGGGATCAACAGCTTCTGATTTCACAGAAGCATGGTGGTCATGAGAATGATGCTCGTGACCATCGTGAGAACAATTTGCATTTGATGTTGCCATAAAATACCTCAAAGATAGATGTTGAGCATAAGCCACGCAAAATCCGTGGCGTCTTGCCCGTAAGATTTTTCTTTTCCCGCAAAAAACATAAAATCAAAATGCGGATACGGTAGCCACTGTGCACCGAGGCCATAGGAATCAAATTGAGAACTTCGATCTGAATCGTCTAGGTACGACCGATCATATTGAACGAACGGTGTAAGTCCCTTGATTGCTTCGTAGCCAAGCCTTGAGAAAGTAGCGTAGCCCTTCTGGTGAATTGAGGTTACCTTTAGCTTCTTGTCTTGAAGGTAAAACTCAGTATCTAGAAAAAGTTTTTCAGTTAAGCTAATCGTTGCGTATGGACCATAGACAACTCGATCAAAATCGCCCTGTCCGCCCTGGTAAGCACTCAGTCCGATTCTTGAATTATTTTTCCAGAAGTAGCTTGAGTTAAGAGAAGCTCCTTGATCTTTTTTGACCGATTTTTCTTCAGGAGAATTTGAAATAACTGTGACCGTTTGATTGAATGATTCCCCAATATAATTCATTTCTAAGTTGTAGGATTCAGAACCTTGATCCCAACCTAATCCTCGACGGGTTGCTGTTATGTGGTCCGGTCCATTGAGTCCGAAAGACTGCATGAACTTTCCGATACGACCGACAACTTGATCCGTGAATCGGTAAAGTGCATAATGCCGACGAGAGAAAAATTCTTTGAGATCTTGAGAGCTGTCGTTTGAGCGAAATCCAAATGTTGAAACGATAGCAAATTTTTCCACGTCTGCCCCCACCTCGTAATCTGCCTGCATAGGAATAAACTTAGCCTTTTCAACAGTTGGTGAATTTCTGTAGGTCTGCACACCCCGTAGAAAAATTTGATTCCTGAACCATGGAATGTTTGTTTCATCCTCAGGGTTGGAAAACATGAAGCCCGAAGTTTTTGTGGAACCCCATGTACTCATCAGCTCAGCAGACAATGATCTTCCATAAGGGGTTAGAACTCCGCCGCCAGAAGGTGACACATGGCAAGCCGTGCAGGAAAAGTATCCGTGCCTGACGTTTTCTGGAAAAGCCAACACTGCGGTGGAACTTAAAAAAACTAAAACAGAAAATAAAAATCTCATCACTGCTTTGCAAGTTTCAGATTCATCTTTGCTTTAATAGTGACCTCATCCGCGACCTTGATTCCCAAATAAGATGGAATGTCGATCTTGAAATCTGAAACAAGAACCTTAAACTCCGTTGAAACCGAAGGGATATCTTTTTTAGTATCAACGTCTGCTGTGCCTTTTACTGACTTCTCAACACCATGAAGGCTAAGTTTTCCCTGGAAAGGGACGCCTGAATAAACCTTCTTCTCTGCAAGAAAGTTTTCTGGCAGCTCAATTTTCTCAATCTCAAGCCAAGCTTCAGAGAATTTCTTAGTTTCTAGGTATTTTTCTTTCATGTGCTCATCACGCAAAGCAATACCAGTCGTAAATTCATCGAGATTCACTTTGAAGCGGCCTTTGATTTGATTTTTATCAAGCTCTAAGTTTCCAATGAGCTTACCGCCAGTGCCATTGATTTTAAGAAGGCTCGGTTTTCCGACTGCAAAGAACTCAACTTCCGAGGTTTGCTTTGCAAGATCAACCTGAACCGCCGCCCAGGTGGTAAGAATTAAAAAAAGAAGTATTTTAAATATCACGGTGCTCTCCTGTCACTTTACAATGATTTGTCCGGTTGAAAATTGGCTTGCATGATGGAATCCACACGTGAAGGTGTAGCTTCCTGCACTTTCAAGTTTCAGAACTTGTGTTAGTCGCACATTGGAGTCGGCCATCAAATCAATTCCAAGCTCAGGGGAATCAAGTTTGAACATCTTGGCAGAGGCTTTCAGCGCAATTTCAATTGTTTGGCCTTCTTTGGCTTCAAACTTGAGTGGAGAGCAAGTTCCGTCATCGTGACCTTGAATTTCAAAGGTTGCATCTGGGATGCGCACAAGATCTATGACGCTCTCTTTTTGCCAGTGTGTCGCAATATCAAATGCAGTCTGACCTTTCTTGTTTTTAAGCCTGCGATCAGGTCGAGCTAGTAAAATGTCTTTAACCGTCCAGTCATCACCAAGATAAGTAGACCACATGAGTGGAGTCATGCCGTCGTTATCTTGAAAATCAAAATTTGCTTCAGCGGCCATGAAAGAGTCATAGACGTCTTTCACTCCCATTTTTGCAGATTTTAAAAGCGCCGTTTCTTTTTTTGCAGGATCAACGATGTCAACAAACGCACCCTCGGTAATCAAGCGATCAACGATTTGAGGCGTGCCAACTATTGAGTGCGGCGCTGGCGTTGGGTTGTCACCACAATATGGGTCAATCGTATAAAGAAGCGGAGTACAACCATACTTGTCAGTGAAGTTTACGTCTGCTCCACAAGCAAGCTGATAGCTGAGTGCCCTTAATGTCTGATAGAAGCGACCTTCTCTTAAAATATCGACGAGGGTTTGGCTTGGATTTTGGCCGCAAGATGGAGCCTGAGGAATTTGACCTGTAAATTTGCAGTCAAGAGCTGCGTTGCTGAAGTAAAGTCCGTGCGTGAAAGAATTTTTCTTGATGACGCCATTTTCAATTAGAAAGTCTAAATGGGATAAGTTCGAGGAATCGGCGTAGCGCAAAGTATTTGGTGCGGGATAATAAACATCGCTTAGATTCAATCCTTGAGTTACGGAACCACTTGCGGAGATATATCGGATTTCTCCTTTTTGCTTCTGAGGATAGAGTGTCAGAACAACCTGCGTTTTCTGATCTGCGTCCGTAAATCCATTGCAAGAAATGACTTCGGCCTTTGCTGTTAGACCAGCGGTTATCATCAACATTGACGCCGTAACAATTATTTTCATTTTTCCCCCGATATAGTTAATTAGCACCATTCATAATCCATTCACGGATAACCTGAATGGCCTCAGCCTTTAGGGCTACATAGCCCTCTTTTGCCGGTGGCATTCTTTTGTCGTCGATTCTTTCAAGAGCAATAATTAGCCCCGACTCGTCTGCGTTTCCTGGCAGAACAAGCTCTAGTGGTGAATTCAACAGAGCCTCTCTATCAAGACCAACACGCTTGCCTGTTCCCGTTGGATTGTGACAAGTAATACATTTTGTTTCGATAATGTGTGTCCGAATAGAATCGTAAGTCGCAACTAGAGGATCTTCCGGTGGCGGTGGCTCCGCACTATCAAGCGGTGCACCGGCACGAATCCAATTCCACAAGAGTCGTTTTTCATCTGGTTCGAGAGTCCCTCGCTTCGGCATTGTCTGCTCAGCAAAGACAGCACTTTGAATTTTTGAGAGATTTGCTTTAACCGCATCATACGATTCAAGGTTTACATCACCTGAGTTTCCATGACAGCTCGTGCACTTCGCCTGAAATATTCGAGAATTGATAAATTTATAATTCATCATCGTCGCCTGCTCGCCAGGTTTTAATTCTCCGAAATTTTGATTTGCATTTCCGGAATCCGTGCCATTCTTTAAACGGGTGTAGTTACAGCCCGCAAAGATCAAAGTAATAAAAATTAAAGCACCAAAGCGTAAGAGCATGTTTACAAATGCCTATTTAACGACTTCTGCTGAAATCAAAGTACCATCAAGCTTTAGGTAAACATTGAGTTTGTCAGATGTTAGTGAAGACGTTACTTGCCCTTGAGCGACCGCCTGACCATTCAAAGTCCCTTTTGTAAGGACAAACGAGGCTAGACCCTTATCAAAAAGTCCAACTTGAGCGTCAGCATTGTTTTCCAGAATATAGTGCATGCAGTTCTCAGAAAGCGAGACAGGGTCCTTGTCGGGCCAGTTCTGATCAGGGCCGGCCACTCCTCCTGCAACGGTTTGAAATGCTAGCGGCTTTCCTTCGTCATCAAATGAGATATCAACCTGAAGTGGCGCACCTTGAGCCGGCTGCGCCTGAGAAACGCGAACTTTGAAAAAAACTGGCGGCTGATTTTGAATTACGGCAACTTGAATTGTCGTAACATTTTTCATAAATGAAGCGTCAATTTTTCCTAGAGCAACTAAGCGGTCAATACGATGCGCCGAAAGCTCTGCTGCTTTTGCATTTGAAGCAGTCTGGTGGGCCATTGCTGATACAGAAATTAGCAAAGTGCTGATGAGGGCTGTAAGCAGTTTCATATTCTTTTCTCCTGTTAATTTGTTAAAAAGCTATCTTTCTAAAATCACTTCTATTTTAAGTTCTAATTTGTAGCTTAGGCTTCGATAGAGTCCGCTGAGGGATTCTATTGTTCCTCTACTTTTATTTTTCTCCACAATGGTTCGATTTAAATGCCTCAGGGTCCATGGCCATTCGAGCAAATTGAATACCCGTCGAACGAAGATCGCTTAACGCAACTTTGGGAGAAGTTAAAATATCAGAAACTACATCATGCAACATATGGTTGTTATCAAACGACGCAGAAATTAGTGGAAACTGAGCATAGAATGTAGGTGCCTCAGTGCGAGTGTCTGGCATCATATCAAAATCAGCAGAATCAGGCAGATCACTTACTAGCTGCCAAAAATCATCAACAGATTTTTGCACGGCAACATCTCTTTCTTTTTGAGTCGGTTTCATAAGTGCTTCGTAGAGATGAATCTGAAACCAATGATAAGACCATATAAGAAGATTAAAGCTTGGGTATGAGCGACGGAATTCTTTAGAAAAGTAATGGCCGTCCATAAAAAGCATGGTTTTACAAACTTCGGTAATTGCAAGGGGGTGATTTGATTGGTATTTCGAAAAAAGGCCATTGATTCGAGCAAACATTTGGGAGCCACGATCTTCTGAAGTAGCCAAAACATCCAACACGAATTGATGAAGCAAATGAGACCAATCGAAAGTGTCTACCGTGAGAGGAAAAGTGAACACGTATTTAGGAGCTATATCACTCTCATCAACTTTTACATTGGGAGGATTTTTAAGAATAACCAAAATATCTTTTAATAATTTGCTTTCAAATTCTTTAGGATTCGCAATGTTACCACGATTTAAAAGTAGCCGTTCATAAACCAAAGCATGGCCATAATCGAAAGCAAAAAGAAGTCGCAGAGCTTGTGGGTATCGGTCTCCAAATTTATACGCTTCTAGGGGCAGCGGATACCAAGTCGGCGCAGCCAAGGATGATAGACTAAAAAAGATAGTTAATAGGAAGACTGTTTTCACTGTCCACCCCCGTCCACCATCACCATGTGAAACTCATTCCATCTATAACGAAGTACGGCCTCGGTCGGGAGCATAATTGTAGGGTCGCGAATTTCAAAATACAAATATGTATCCCAATTTTGCTCTTTGCCACCACTCTCCGGCCAGCCAGGCTTGATTGGTCCCTGGCAACTAAAGTCATTAGCTACTAGGTAGATTTTAAGGACGAATTCAGGCAAGAGCGGGCTCGGTTTTTCGTTTGAAAAACGATTGTCTTGGCCATCTATAAATAAGCAAGTGAGCGGGAGTTTATCTCCGTTTATTTCAACGAATGAACCGTCTTTAAACAAAATCCGGTCAAAGAATAAACGGTAAAAGTAGTTCGGATTGGTTACTAAGTGGGAATCACCGAGCATTGGCTTAGGATAAACGGGCTGATCAAATTCAAATGAATAAGAAATTAAAGATTGGGTCCCCGGCGAAGGAACCGAAAAAGTTCCTGATTGCCGAACCTTCAGCGTCAGATCTCTATAATAATTCTCATCTGGCGGTATTTGAGTTTTACCAAACGAAAGATTCGCAGCAAATAAAACGAATAGAAATGCTTTCATAAAGCCTTACCATTCGTTGAGTTCGAAATTTTTTCGACTTTTTCTTTTATCGCAATCGGATCACGGCTATTCATTATTCCCCCCAAACAAAACCGACTAAAAAACCATTTTAATAATCTCTTGAATCTTTTCTTCAGACTTAAAGGCGTCGTTACCACTAAAGGCCGACTTCACGCAGCCTCTGAGATGTGACTTAAACACCTCTGCTTCAACAGCTTTCAATGCTGCGGATGCAGCCTTAAGCTGAGCAATGATATCCGGGCAGTAGCGCCGATCAGTAATCATTCTTTCAATGCCTTCGATCTGACCCTTCACGCGGTTCAACCTCTTTATATGAGGAGAGTGATCAGGATGCCCTTGAGAGCCGTGGTTTACAGGACCCTCTAAAGAACGTTTCTTTGTTTTTCCATGAGACTTTTCTTTTTCCAACATATTGGGCCACACTTTCGCTAGCAAAGTCAGGATTTGACACATACCCTACGGGGGGTATAGTTTCAAGTCAAACCTATTTTTCACGGAGGGAACATGAAAAAAGCAAAAATGCTTCTAGCAGCAGGGATTCTAACTATTTGGAGCCAGGCATCATTCGGCCATGGCGGGGAAGAGGGGCTGATTGCACTTGAGCCGGATGTAACATCTATGTCCGCAGGAACAGCGCCATATAAATTTCAGCTCATCAACACAGAAACAAATCAGCTCATTGGCGATCAAAACCTAAACATCTCTCATGAAAAGAAACTTCATCTGATTATCTATGATCCTTCTCTGAAGGAGTTCCAGCACGTTCACCCTGAATTCGATGGCAAAATGTGGAGCGCAGATGTGCAGTTTGCGTTTAATGGCAATTATTGGGTTTGGGCGCAGGGTGAGTTATCGGCAGACGGAACTGAGTTTTCGTCTCCCACAAGACTTGCCGTGACTGGTGGATCGACAGCGTGGCCGAGTCCGCCTACATTGACGGATATTCGCAACGGCTCATTGGGCGTATCCGCAATTGAGCTTAGTAAAAGTAAGCTTATGGCCGGAAAGATGGCGATGCTTGACCTTAAAATGTCCCGCACGGATGGATCAACTCCCCAACTGACACCTTACTTAGGTGCTTTCGCCCATATTATTGCAACTCCGGTTGACGGAGATTCTTTGATTCACGTTCACCCAGTCAGCACAGGCCCGTCACAAGGTATGATCCATGCGATGTTCCCAGATGCCGGCATGTACCGACTTTGGGTTCAATTTATTGATGGGGGCAGTCTCAAAACGATACCTCTGTCAGTTGAAGTTTTTTAAGGGCCTTTGTCACAAAAGACATTAGGCCGTCGTATTAGGGAGTGAGAGCTTCCTAATACGCGAAAGGAATAAGTTTGGTTATGAAAGCACTGATTGTGATTTCCATGTTGTCTCTATTTATGTCGTCAAGTTCGGTCTTTGCGCATGGAGAGGATAAACCAGGGCCTCATAGTGGGTTTATTCGAATGCCTGGGGGTTTTCATACGGAAGTGATTCCTCTTAGCCAAAATCAACTGAAAGTCTATCTCCTCGATATTCAATGGAAGAACCCGTCCATAGCAAATTCAAATCTTTCTATGACCCTTAAAGCAAAAAAGAAGGCTCAAGCAAAATGCTCGGTTGAGGCAGATCACTACATTTGTGATTTTCCTAAATCTGTTGATTTGAAAAAGAAGGGCGAACTCTTCGTTGAAGCTCAAAGAGAAAATCAAAAAGGAAATGTCGTTTCTTATGACCTTCCTTTGAAACTGCAAGTCGTCGATGACGGCCACGGCGGTCATCACTAGCAATTTTGAAGGAGAGGGTTCCACATGCTTGACCGAATTATTCGGTTCTCACTAACACATCGACTTCTGGTTCTTGCCGTTGGCGTTCTTATAACAGCCTACGGACTTTTTACCGTTAGCAAAATGCCAATTGATGTCTTTCCAGATCTCAATCGACCAACGGTGAATATCATGACTGAAGCTTCAGGGATGGCTCCTGAAGAAGTCGAAACATTGGTGACGCTTCCTTTAGAAACGGTGCTCAACGGTTTGCCTGGTGTTGAGCGAGTCCGCTCATCAACTGGAATCGGCCTATCTGTTATCTATGTTGAATTTGCTTGGGACACAGACATTTATCGCAATCGTCAGCTCGTCGCAGAAAAACTTCAGCTCGCTAAAGAAAAACTCCCTGTCGGAGTGACGCCAGTGATGGGACCGATCGCCTCTATCATGGGAGAAATCCAATTGATCGGCCTTTCATCGCCTAAAGGCGAAGTGAGCCCTCTTGATCTTCGTACCTTTGCAGATTGGACCATTCGGCCACGCCTGCTTTCAGTTCCCGGTGTTTCTCAGGTGATTGCCATTGGAGGGGGAGTCAAACAGTATCAAATTCTTCTCTCGGCTGAAAAAATCCAAAAATACCAACTTCCCCTTGAGGAAATTGAAAAAGCGCTTTCAAAGATCAGTCTTAACACGACTGGCGGCTACATTGACCTCGAGCAGAAAGAGCTTTTGATTCGTAATATTGGAACAATTAAATCAGAAGACGACATCTTAAAATCTGTTGTTGGGCTTCATTTGGGCCAACCAGTTTTTGTTAAAGACATCGGTGCCGTTAAGCTTGGCCCGCAAATCAAGCGCGGAGATGGAAGCGTTAATGGTAAACCCGCCGTCATTTTGAGTATTCAAAAACAGCCTGGTGCTAACACTATAGAGCTGACACAGAAAATTGACGATGCCCTCAAGGATCTCGAAAAATCTTTACCCAAAGGAGCTGAGTTCCACCCGGACCTCTTCAAACAAGCACACTTTATCGAAGCAGCCATTGATAATGTCAAAGCGGCGCTACGCGACGGCACAATCCTGGTCTTTATCGTGCTTTTCATGTTTCTTTTAAATTTTCGCACGACCGCTATTACACTTACCGCAATTCCACTTTCATTTTTGGTCACAGTTATTGTCTTTCACTATTTCGGCCTTTCCGTGAACACGATGACCCTAGGTGGTCTCGCGGTTGCTATCGGCGAACTGGTTGATGACGCCATCGTGGATGTTGAAAACGTCTTCAGAAGATTGAAAGAAAACAAAGGCCTTGCGAATCCACTTCCGTCGCTTCAAGTAGTTTACAATGCCTCGTCTGAGGTTCGGAACTCTATTGTTTTTGCGACGGTCATTGTCGTACTGGTTTTCCTGCCATTGTTTTACATGAGCGGTATCGAAGGGCGTCTTTTTATTCCGTTGGGCGTTGCCTACATCGTGTCTTTACTCGCGTCACTTTTTGTTTCACTTACGGTCACTCCCGTTCTGTGCTCTTTGCTTCTGACGAAAGATAAACTCATTGAGCACGAAGATGGAAAACTTGTTGTGTTCCTTAAAAAATGGGACCGCAAGCTTCTAACAAAATCACTCGATCATCCAAATGTCATATTTGGAATCACAATTGCTCTATTTCTATCGTCGCTCGCTTTGATTCCATTCATGGGACGAGATTTCCTTCCGAAGTTCAATGAAGGGACGGCTACAGTGGGCGTACTTGCGCAGCCGGGTATCTCTTTAGAACAGTCCAATAAAATTGGCACACAGGTGGAAGAGCTGCTTCTGTCTATTCCTGAGATCAAGTCCGTAGCGAGAAGAACAGGGCGCGCTGAACTTGATGAGCACGCTGAAGGCGTTCACTCCTCAGAAGTCGATGTTGATTTCAAAAATGAAGGACGGCCACGCGAAAGGGTTCTTGAGGAAATGCGCGAGAAGCTTGAAAAAGTTCCAGGCGTTTTCGTTAATATCGGGCAACCAATTTCGCATCGTTTGGATCATCTCCTTTCTGGCGTCCGTGCGCAAATTGCGGTGAAGCTTTTTGGCCCTGACCTAAATACGCTTCGAGGCAAAGCTTCTGAAATCTACAAATCTATCGACGGCACAAAAGGCCTCGTGGATCTTCAGATCGAACAACAGGTCTTAATTCCACAGGTCAAGATTCAGCTTTTAAGAGACGAAGCAGGACAGTACGGAATTGTCGCAGGCGAACTGTCCGAAACTTTAGAGAAAGCCCTCAACGGCGAAGTTGTCGCTCAAGTTCTCGATCAGCAAAGAACCTTTAATGTCTACATGCGCTTTGATGACTTCTCTCGAGCAAATCTTGATCTTATGAAAAAGACCGTACTTAAAATCATGCCTGATGGCCGAAAGGTAACTCTTGAAAAAGTCGCTGATGTTTTTGAATCGCAGGGTCCTAATCAAATCAACCGAGAAAATGCACAGAGAAGAATCGTTGTTTCTGCCAACTCGTCCGGTCGCGATCTTGATGGTCTCGTTCAAGAGATTGAAAATCGAATTCAAAAACAAGTTCAAATTCCTGAAGGTTATTTCCTCCAGTATGGCGGCCAGTTTGAAAGTCAAAAATCAGCCAGTCGCTTGATTTTACTTTTGGGTCTTCTTTCCTTGATCGGAATTTTCATCGTACTTTATGCCCACTTCAGATCTTCATTTATCGCAGTGCAGATTATGCTCAACATTCCAATGGCATTGATCGGAAGCTTAGTAGCAATCTATTTATCTGACCGCATTTTCTCCATCGCAACCATGGTTGCCTTTGTCACCCTTTGTGGAATCTCAAGCCGCAACGGAATCATGATGATTTCACATTACTTGCACCTGATGAAATATGAGGGCGAGAAATTCACGAAAGAAATGGTTATTCGAGGATCTCTTGAGAGACTCGTTCCGGTCCTGATGACGGCGCTGACTGCGATATTAGGCCTCTTGCCGCTTGTATTGGCTCGCGGAGAAGCGGGAAAAGAAATTCTGCACCCCGTAGCGGTCGTTATCGTTGGTGGCCTGCTTAGCTCAACGCTTCTTGATATGTTTGTGACACCAACAGTCTTTTTCCGATTCGGAAAAAAATCTGCTGAAAGCAATCTTGATTTTAATGAAACAGAACTTAAACCAACCAACCATTAGGAGGAAAAATGAATAGTAAAATGATACTGACTTTGACATTGCCACTATTTCTAGGAGCGTGTGCATCACAACTTCATAGAGGCGTTGTAGCCATGAAGGTCGATGAAAGCACTGCTCATGTTGGTCTGAACAAAAACGAAGTTTCGGTTGGAGATCATGTTGAGCTGTACGCCAACGTCTGCAAAGGCAGCGCAAAGACACAAACTCAAAGTTGCACAAAAGTCTCAAAGGGACATGGCACAGTGACCGAGGTAATAAGTGAAGACTATGCGGCTGTAAAGTTTGATCAAGGCGTTGCCTTTAAAGAAGGTGATATTATCGAGAAGCACTCACACTAATTTTAATTAAGGAGAACAAAATGAAGCTGCTAACTTTTCTATTCGCATCACTACTGGCCTCAAGTTTTGCATGGGCTCACGAGGGACATGACAAAACACCTGGCGCTCTGGCGGCCCCACACGGCGGTCTTATCAAAGGTACCGACCACCTCTATCTAGAACTGGTTTCAAGCAACGATGTACTTAAAGTCTATCCGCTGGATCATGACATGAAGGCTATTCCAGTCGCGGACGTCAAGATTGACGGAAAGATGTCTATTCCTAGAAAGAGTAAATCAGAAGCCGTCAAATTCAGCGCACAAGCTGATTATTTCGAAGCCAAAGTCGATGCAAAAGGTGCTCACCGTTATGATCTCGATGTCACTGCCACTCATGGCGGAAAAGCCGAAAAAGTAAAGTTTAGCGTGGAGCCTCAGTAGACAAGCAAAGGATATTTTTATGAGCCGTCAGTCTTTTTATTTTCTTCGTATGTTTGGTTTGGCGACTGTTTTTTTGAGCGCACAAGCATTTGCTCATCATCCCAATGAGGGGTCCTTGTCGCTTGAGCAGCTCCTCAAAGAAGCCGAATCCCAGAACCTGGAAATCAAAGAGGCCGATAGTTACATAAAAGCGTCTGAAGCCGACGCAAAATCGCAATATGGGAAGCTCATGCCTCAATTGTCAATCGAAGGCGGGCCAATCTCTACAAAATTTGACGACGATAAAAGCTCTGGAACTGTCGTCTATGGAAAAGCAGATTGGAATTTATATCACGGCGGACGCGATCAGGATTCTATTGATAAAGCAAAAATAAAAAACGCTCTTGATCGAAAAAAATATGAGGCAGTTAAATCACGCGTAGTGAGAGAAATCAGTCGCGTCTATTATGAGCTTCTGTTTTTACTCGAAGGCACTTCATTAAAGGAAAAAGCTCTAGAAATGAATCAAGAGCAAATGAAACTTGCAAAATTAAAAAAGAGTTCTGGATTTACTTCAAGCGCCGACGTGATTGAATTTGAACTGCGAGAAGCCACAATAAGTTCGGATCTTAAAATGTTTTCGCAAGTGATCGGCGAAAAATCACGGCAGCTCTCAGTTCTCCTTGGACGTAAAGACTCATCTATTCCAAATTTGGTTAAAGGACATCTTGCCAGAGAAGCCTCTCCATCTTTGTCTCGAGAAAGTATTCTCTCTCGCTTAAAGGACAGTAATATTGAAATCGTGGAAGCCCGTGCTGACCTTCAGATGACTCAGAAGGATGTTGCTATAGCTAGATCTGGGTTTTTGCCGTCTATAGATTTGGAAGCAAAATACGGAAAGATCGCTAACGAAGAACGGGTGTTCTCAGACACCAACAACTATTCGGTCATGCTGAAAGTCTCTGTTCCTCTTTTTTCAGGTCTTGAGACGATGAATCAAACAAGAGCGGCAAGCTCTACATTCGCAGCAAAGGATGCTGCCGCCTCACGAAAAAGTTTGTCTGCTTATGCTGAAGCTGAAAATTTATTCTCTCAACTTTCAACACTGACAGATCGTTTGAATTTAGAAGAAAAGAATCTTTCTAAGTCTGAGGACTATTACAAAATCACACTTAGTGAATACAAGCGAGGTGTTAAGAACTCTCCTGATATGGTGGGAGCATCTGAACGCCTTCTTGAAACTCGGATTAGAAATCTCGAATATCGAAAAGATTATTACCTGACGAAACTTAGAATTTACGAGTTGGTCAGCAGCGACCCTGATCGAGACGGCAATTCTTCTTCAAATATTCAATAATATGTGCTTTCGCCATTTCTAACGAAGTGCCTGCCAAGACGGACCTCCTAGCCAACCGCGACAGAAACGTCTTGTCTTGCACAACTCACATTTTTAGAATATTTTCTTCTCTACATATAGTATACCCCCCTATATTATAATGGAGAGCTTGATGGCACATACAATTAGAGAGAAATCCAAAATCCTCGGACGCGTTAATCGTATTAAAGGTCAGCTAGAGGCTTTTTCGAAAGCTATTGAGCAGGAACAAGACTGTTACCAGGTTATGCAACTTCTCGCTTCATGCCGAGGCGCTCTCAATGGACTGATGGCTGAAGTAGTCGAGGGCCACATTAGAGAACACATTGTGGAAGCGGAAAACAAAAAGCTCGCCGCTGAATCAGGAGAAGACCTTATTGAAATCATGAAGAGTTTTTTGAAATGAGGAATTTATGAGTCCAGCTATCGATAATCCTTTTACATGGGTTTACTTCCCAACAGCTCTTATGCTCGGCGCACTGCACGCACTCGAGCCTGGTCACGCGAAAACCCTGACCGCTGCCTATCTCATTGGAATCAAAGGAACGAAGAAAGATGCGTTTTTACTCGGCCTGTCCGTTGCCTTTACCCACAGTATCGTTGTGATAGGAATTTCTGTTGCCGCACTTTGGATTGGAAAGGAAACATTCACTCAAGACGTAACACATTGGCTTCAAATTGGGTCCGGTGTGATTGTTGTACTTTTAGGTGCTTGGCTTTTGGTAAAAAGAATTCTTCAAATGCGCAAAACCCACCACCATCATGGCGCTCCTGATCCAATTCATATTTCAAACGAAATGGCATCGGGGAAACTTGAGATTATTGGCACTGACAATGGCGAAAGAATGCGGTTCGTTTGCGACAATGTTGGCTCAAACCTTAATTTTCGGGTCATCATTAACCGACCCGAAGGTTTAGAGGTTATGGAGTTGAAGCGTATAGCTTCTTCGAATGAATTTCTAAGCGAAGTCGCTCCCAATGAACCACATGAGTTCTCAGCTGAATTCGAAATTTCATCGGCCTTAAAAAAGGAAGTCATTCAATTTGAAATGCATGAGCCGCACGACCATCACCATGATGAACACAGCCACGATCTTATGAATGATGACGAGCACGCAAAGGCTCATGCCGCAGACATGCCGGAGTACGCCAAAAAAGGTGAGCGGCCGACAAATCTTCAAATTCTTACCTTCGGCGCTGCCGGCGGGATGATTCCTTGCCCGGCTTCGATCACTGTGATGCTTTTAGCTCTCTCGATTGGAAAGTTTGGAGCAGGTCTATTTGCCGTAGCAGGCTTCAGTATTGGGCTTGCCGTCACGCTCGTGGGAATTGGATTAATCGTGGTAGCAGGACTCAACAAACTACAAGGAACTGGACGCTTTCACTGGGTTTCATCAAAAGCACCCCTGATCAGCGCCGCTGTTGTGATGTTATCCGGTTTTGCAGCGTTGATTTTTGCTCATTGAAAAATAACTTATTCGCGGGCGACTACTACTTTAGCGCCCGTTTAATAATTATTTCTAGCTCACTAATTAGATGTAGTGAGTCTTTCGAAATCGCAGGAGCGATGCAGGTTTGAAAATGATCTTGAAGAAGTGTGACTCGGCAAGATTCGAGAGCGGAGATGACCGCGCTGAGCTGTTGAAGAATATCGACACATTCGCGACCTCCTCCAACCATTTCTACAACTTTACTAAGATGTCCTGCCGCTCTCTTCATTCGGACTTCGGTCTCGGGATGAGATGAATGTCGATGCGATTTTTTTGCCGATTTCATTTATTTTACCCTACGCATTAAATATCGTATCCTGACCTGGAGGATACCATTGACATGATGATTTTCAAGTTTTATCATTTTAGCTCAAATGCAAAAGCTGTGTCTTATTTCATTTTTGATGGTCTTTACATTAGGGCTCGTTTCTGCGGGCTTTACAACACACTCATTCGGTTGCTCTGCTATCGATGGACATCGCGTTCATGCATCATTTCAACATGAAGACTCTGAGGCCTCACTAATGTTCGGTGAAATTTTGGATATTGGATCTGAGAATGGAAACACAAAACCGGAGCCTCTTCATAGCCCTGACTGTGGTTGCCCAGCACATAGAGTGCATTGTTGTGACTCGCTGGTGATGCTCGACAAAATGCATCGACCGCAATTTATAACTTCAATTGTAGCTAGAAAATATTTTGAAATATCACATTCCGTAAAACAAGCCCCTCACCTCGAAGGTCCTTTCCAGCCACCTAGGGCATAGCACTATTTGGCAAGCAACGAACCCCTGCTTCTAGCGCAGAAATGCCGACTAAGAAGATTCAGTCGGGTTCGACTGGCTGCCCGTGCCGACATGCATTTTAAAATTAAATTTTAAACCAATAATCAATTTGGAGACCCAATGTTTTCTAAAATCGGACTAACGATGGTCGCTGTCACCGCAACAGGGCTTCTTCTATCTTCGCGAGTCTGGGCAGAGTCCTATAATGCCAATCAGCTCGTTGAATTAGCACTAAAAAATAGTTCGCTTACAAAAGCCTACGAGCTGGATGCGAAATCTAAAGCGAAACTGTCAGAACAGGCCGGGGCTTGGGACAATCCATCTTTTGAAATCGGAACTGAAAATAAAAAAGAATCCGGCGGCGATACAAAATTAGTCCGATACGGACTCTCTCAAACTTTCTATATGCCAGGAAAATTCTCCGCAAGAGAGCGAATTTCAAAAGGTGAAGTTGAGATCGCAAAATTTGACTTAGCAACAACTGAGTTGAAACTTCGAAGTTTGATTTTGAACCTTATTTATGAATTTAAAGCCTCAAAGGAAAAGTTGAGTCATGCCGAAGAAAGGCTCGAGAGATTCAAGACCGTAGAAGGCTTTATTAAATCGAGGGTCTTTGTAGCTCCACAGAAAAAAGCAGAAGCTAGTATTGTCACAGGGAAGCTCATCGTTTTACAGAAGGAACTTTTTCACATCCAGGCAAGAACTGAAAATATCTGGAACGAACTCAACTCGTATCTTAAGCTTCCCTCTAAGCCTGAGATTCAAATTTCTTGGTTCAAAAATGGTCCAGCCCTATCTCTGCAAGAATTGTCTTCGCAGGTCATCGCCAACAATTCAAACCTTAAAAGGCAGGACTCGCGTGTTGCGCAATCAAAAAATGAGTCGGATCTCGCCGCACTTGATTCTTGGCCCGGGCTCACTTTATCTGGCACATACTCAGATGGTTCTGGTTACAATCCTGAGAAAATATACGGCCTTGGCATTTCGCTGCCGATTCCAATCTTTAATGCAAATAGGTCCGCAAGAGCCGCCAGTGAATTGAAGCATCAAGCCGAAAATGAAAGACTTAGTTTTTTAAAAGAGCAAACAACAAAAGATCTTCGCGCCGCTCTTTTGAATTTTGAACTCGCAAAGAAATCGGTCTTGGGCCTTCCAGTCAAAAAAATTGAAGACTTAGAAAAAGCTATTTTTGAAACCGATAAAGGTTTTAAGCGCGGCCAGGTAGATCTGATTACTTACCTAGAGGCTGATTCGCAGCATTTTGAAAGCCTATCTGCCATTCTAGAAGCCCAGCTTGATCTCATTAGAAGCATCTCGGAACTACAAACTCTCACTGGTAACAACCAGCTGATTCTGGAGAAATGACTTTATGTTCAAATCAATTATTGAAACTGCTTTTAAAAATCGTCTTTGGATCATTGGTCTATTTTTAATTGGAAGTGTTTGGGGAGTTTTTGGATTGTCGTCGCTACCCATCGACGCCGTGCCCGACATCACCAATGTACAAGTCATGATCAATGCAAAAACTGGAGCTCTCGATCCTGAAAAAATAGAAAAAACCGTGACTGCTGTCGTTGAAACAGAGATGTCTGGGCTTCCTGGGCTTGAAGATGTGCGTTCCATTTCAAAATATGGACTCTCACAAGTCATTCTCGTTTTCAAGGATGGGGCGGACCTCTATTTTGTGCGAAGTCAGGTGGCTCAAAGGATTCAAAATCTAAAGGATTTGCTACCTGATGGAATCACTCCAGAGCTAGCACCAGTCACCACGGGGCTTGGCGAGGTTGTGATGTACACGGTCAACGCAAAGCCAAACTCTGAACTTGCAAAGAGGCCAGAAAGTCAGAGGTTACTGTATTTAAGAACGATACAAGATTTTGTGATTAGGCCTCAAATTAAGCGCGTTACGGGAGTTGCTGAAGTTGATAGCTCTGGCGGATACAGAAAAGAAATCCATATCAACGCAGATATTGATTCGATGGAAAAATATGGGATTACTTTTGAAGACCTCCATAAGAAACTTCAAACGATAGGAGACAGTTACGGCGGGGGTTACATTCAAAAAGATGGCAAACAAATTATTGTTCGAACATCGAGCCAACTACCGGATTTTAAGAAAATTGAGAAAATCCCAATTAAAATTGATGTTAGAGGAAAATCTATTCCTCTTGGCGCAGTCGCTACCGTTCGTGAGGATCACACACAACGTGTGGGTGCAGCAACTCACAACGGCCAAGAGGCAGTTCTGGGCACCGCTCTAATGTATATCGGTGCAAATAGCCGTGAGGTCTCGCTTGATGTGGTGGGGGCCCTAGAAAAGGCTCAACTGCCAGACGATGTTTCGGTTGATGTTGTTTATACGCGAAGCTTCTTGGTTAACCAAACAATCAAAACCGTAGCGAAAAGCTTGGCAGAGGGTGCAGCCCTAGTCATCGTAGTTCTGCTTCTTCTCCTGGGAAATTTTAGGGCGGCTATTCTAGTTTCCTTGTCGATTCCTATCTCCATGCTATTTGCCGTTACTGGAATGAAGTCACTAGGAATTTCGGCAAATCTCATGTCACTTGGTGCGATTGACTTCGGTCTTCTCGTTGATGGCTCCGTTGTGATGATCGAGAATTTACTGCGCCGCTTTGAAGAATTGAAAGATCCAGGCTCACTTTCTATTCAACAGCGGCTCGAACTCGTGAAAGATTCGGCCCTCGAAGTCGCGCGTCCTGTGATTTTAGGACTTTTCATTATCATGGTCGTATACGTTCCGATTCTCTCTCTAGAGGGAATTGAGGGCAAAATGTTCCACCCAATGGCAATGACCGTCTTGATGGCCCTTGGGGCAAGCCTATTGGTTGCGTTTCTTTTGATGCCAGTCCTTGGCTACTTGATTATCGAATCGCCAAAGCATAGCGGCGCACATAAAGAATCAAAAATTTTTGTGATCATCAGCAAGCTCTATAAACCTATGCTCGAATTTGGAATTCAAAAAAGAGGGATTGTTGTAACAGCAACAATCGTCTTTGCACTGATTTGCGGATTTTTGTTCACTAGACTGGGCTCAGATTTTATTCCAAAATTAGATGAAGGCGATCTTATCATCGGCTTGGTACGCGATACAGGTATTGGCATTGATGAGTCTGTTCGTGTTCAAAATAAAGCCGATAAAATTATCAAAGATTTTCCCGAAGTCGAGACAGTCTTTTCAAGAATGGGAACGCCAGAGTCTGCGACAGATCCAATGGGGGTCAATTTTTCCGATACATTTTTGATTCTCAATAAAGATAAGTCCAAATGGCCGTTATTAAAAAATGAAGATGGCTCAGAGAGACGCCGGACTAAGGACGAACTTTATCAGGCAATCACAGATAGAATTGGCAAAGAACTGCCTGGCCACGAGTTTAGCCCAACACAACCCATTGAAATGCGTTTCAATGAAATCTTAGAGGGCAGTCGAGCTGATGTCGCACTCAGAATATTTGGTCCGGATTTGAATAAGCTGATTGAATACATCGACAAGTCAAAAGAGATCATCACCAAAATCAAAGGAGTGGATGAAGCCGAGATGGACGCCCTGACGGCATTAAGGCGAAGTCCGATGATGGACATCAGTTTGAATTACGACAAAATGGCTAAACTTGGGGTCAGCCTAAGCGAAGCCAACAGCACATTACAAATGGCTATGGGTGGAATTCAAGTTGGAAACTTTTATGAAGCCGATAGAAGATTCCCCATCATTCTTCATCTCTCTGAGGAACTCAGAGAGAGTCCAAAAAACATTGAGAATATTCCCGTTGGTCTTCCTGAGGGCGGTAGCATTCCCTTAAGGTCCATAGCGAGCTTCGATCAATCCGAACAAGTAACGACGATTGCTCGAAGTTACCTCAAACGCTATGCGGCGCTGTCCATTTTTTTAAAAGATCGGGACGTCGCTGGATTTGTGACCGAAGCCAAGGAAAAAATCGAATCGGAACTGAAGCTTGAAAAGGGGTATACGATTGACTGGGGTGGACAGTTTAAAAACCTTGAGAAAGCACGCTTGAGACTTCTGGTCATCGTTCCTATTACTTTACTGATTATTTTTATGATTCTTTTAAAGAATTTCGAAAGCATCAGGCTTACGCTCTTAGTTTATAGTAGTATTCCACTTGCTGTTACTGGTGGAATTCTGTCGCTTTTTATCAGAGGAATCTCTTTCAGTATTTCAGCAGGTATTGGTTTTATCGCCCTTCTCGGAATTGCGATCCTCAACAGCATGGTGCTCGTTGATTTTATCAATCAACAGCGAGCCAAAGGAAGCAGCGTGAAAGACTCCGTGATGTTTGGAGCCACCGCAAGACTTCGACCAGTCATCATGACAGCACTTGTTGCAGGTCTTGGATTTCTGCCAATGGCCTTAAATACTGGCATGGGTGCTGAGGTTCAAAGGCCGCTTGCTACCGTAGTCATTGGAGGGCTGATTTCTTCAACGCTTTTAACTTTGGTGTTACTGCCGTCCTTATATATTTGGCTTGAGGAAAAGAGATCGAAATAGAACCAGTTTCCTTTTCAGCTCATGAACTAGCCTGCGAGACGACCGCTCCGCAGGCTAAGTTCGCAGGAATTGCTTCGTGAATTCTTTTAGGATCGTCAAGCTTAAGACCTTTCATTATTTGAACAAACTCGTCCAAACTTTTGCTGCTTCCAACTCTTGGATTAAATTTCTTCTCAAGGTCAACAGTTGAAAAAAGCATCCCTTTGTAGTCGTGAGCTGGATAGACTTTTGTTTCACTTGGAAGAACGAATATTTTCTTGTGAATGCTTTCATAAAGGTCCTTAGCAGATCCTTGTTGAAAATCGGTTCTTCCAGTTCCTCGAATCATCAGACTATCGCCCGTAAAAATCATGCCTTCACAATAAAAACTTAGACTCTCGCTCGTATGGCCCGGTGTCTCTAAAACTTTGAGTTTATATCTGCCGAATTTTATTTCCTGGTTTTCTGTAAGTTCCAAATCAGCACAGCAAACTCCAGCTATTTTACTAACCGCTGATTTTGCATCTGTTCGCTTCTTGATTTCGTTACTTCCGGTTATGTGATCGGCATGAATGTGAGTTTCAAGAATATAGAGCAATTTAAGATCAAGCTCCTGGATCAGCTTTAAATCTCTTTCAACCATTTCAAGTACAGGGTCGATTATAATGGCCTCGCGAGTCACTGGGTCAGCGAGTAGGTATGTGTAAGATGAAGATTCCTTTTCAAAGAGCTGGTGAAAAATTAATGGGTCATCAACGGTCACATCTTTTGGCGAGACAAATGGCCACCCTTGATAACCACCTTCGAGCCAAAAGACTCTTTTGCCGTTCTCATTTAAAATTTTGGCGGCATTTTCAGATCTGCCTGCACCTTTGCCGCAATATGTGACGATTTGTTTTCCTTCTGGAATCTCGTGATACCGCTGAACAATTTCATCAACTGGAATATGGAGGGCGCCAAAAATGTGCCCTCGCTCAAACTCGTCTTTTCCACGAACATCAAGAATGGTGACGTTGTTGTTTTTAATAAGTGCCAAGAGTTTATGGTTCGATATTGATGGCTTCATGAATCACACCTTTTTCTTTAATGTCTCAGTCATGCGCCTTGAGACA
>JAYVPD010000100.1:0-27815 GCA_043757515.1 Pseudobdellovibrionaceae bacterium | reverse complement strand
TTCCAAGGCGTATTGAGCGAAAATGAACTAGCAGCGCTTATTGAATATTTGAAAACGGCTAAATAATTAAGGGAGTTACAATGTCCTATTCATCGACTGAGAATTCTGAAGTTAACTACCTGACCGAATTTAAGGGTTGGAAATCTTGGTTCACCAGTCTAGATCACAAGCGGATCGGGCTTCTTTATATGTGTGCCATTTTCTTCTTTTTCTTGTTGGGTGGAATCTTTGCTTTGCTTTTGCGACTTGAATTGCTTAGACCTGGCGCCGATTTTTTAACGCCTGATCAATACAATCAAGTAATGACCTATCACGGGGCAATCATGGTTTTTATGGTTATCGTGCCCGGGATTCCAGCCATTTTAGGAAATTTCTTTTTGCCTCTTCAAATTGGCGCCAAAGACGTGGCCTTTCCAAGATTGAATTTGGCCAGCTGGTATATTTTTATGGGCGGCGCGTGTTTGGCGATGTCGACTTTGTTTTTAGGTAAGGTCGATACCGGATGGACGTTCTACACTCCCTATTCAATCCGGACCGGTACGGCCGCAACCATCATGGTTTTGGCAGCGTTTGTTATGGGTATGTCGTCTATTTTAACTGGATTAAATTTTATTGTAACCACACATAAGTTAAGAGCTCCAGGAATGACGATGCATCGGATTCCGTTATTTTGCTGGGCTTTGTATTCAACAGCGATCATTCAAGTATTAGCGACGCCGGTTTTAGCGATCACGCTTTTATTATTAGCGGTTGAGCGAACGGTCGGTGTTGGTATATTTGATCCTACTTTGGGTGGCGATCCGATATTATTTCAGCATTTCTTTTGGTTCTATTCACATCCCGCGGTTTACATCATGATTTTACCAGCATTGGGTATTGTTTCTGAATTGATTGCTGCTTTTTCACGAAAGACGATTTTTGGTTACACAGCGATTGCGTACTCGTCCCTTGGTATTGCCGCAGTTTCATTTTTTGTTTGGGGTCATCATATGTTCGTATCTGGTCAATCTGAAATTGCCGGTGTGGTATTTTCTTTTTTGACGATGCTAGTGGGAGTTCCTACGGCTATCAAGATGTTCAACTGGCTGGCGACTCTATACAAGGGAAATATTTCTTTTGAATCGCCGATGTTGTACGCATTGGGTTTTTTGTTCCTGTTTGCAATTGGTGGTGTGACTGGGATTATCTTAGCCGTAATGGCTGTCGATGTTCACTTTCACGATACTTATTTCGTAGTAGCGCATTTTCACTACGTGATGGTGGGCGGAACGCTAATGGCTATTATGGGCGGTGTTTACTATTGGTTTCCAAAAATGTTCGGCAAAATGTACAATGAGTCGTTAGCTCGGCTGACGTTCTTATTTATTTTCATCGGCTTTAACGTGACCTTTTTTCCACAATTTATTTTAGGTGCGATGGGAATGCCTCGACGTTATTTTGATTATATTCCAGCTTATGCGTCTTTAAATATGATTTCTACGATTGGTTCTTGGCTGATCGGAACAGGATTTTTTCTATCTCTCTATGTTATCATCGATGGTCTTAGAAATGGCGCCAAGGCGCCGATGAATCCTTGGGGTGCGAAGACTTTGGAATGGACAACATCATCACCTCCACCTCATTTTAATTTTGATGTGGAACCAACAGTAACTGCGGGGCCATATGAGTACAGATAATTCACACGCGCACGGTGGCGATCACGGTCATGGACATGTAGCGCATCACTTTCGAGATGCAGAACACCAGTTCGACAGCGCCAAGCAGGGCATCTGGTTATTCATGGTGACTGAAATTTTGATGTTCGGTGGACTTTTTGTTGGCTACGCGATTTTTCATACGATCTACCCCGAAATGTTCTCTGAAGGCGCTCACCATTTGGATTGGCGATTGGGTTTTGTGAACACCTTGGTACTGATTGTATCGTCCTACACAATGGCCATGTCGATTCACCATTTGCAAAAGAATGAAAAAGACCAAGCCGTTGTTAAACTTTGGATCACAGTTGGCTGCGGTTTAATATTCATGATGATTAAAGCCTATGAATACTACACTAAGTTTGAACATGGCTTGCTGCCTGGGCACCTTTTGAATCCTGAGCACGCACATGCTGTGCACGAAAATCTGGGCATGTATTATGGATTTTATTTCTGTATGACGGGATTACATGGAATTCACGTAATGATCGGTATGGGGCTTATTATCTGGTTGGCTATTCGAGCCAAGCGGGGCGATTTTGGAGCTGAATACTTTACCCCGGTTGAAGGCGTTGGAATTTTTTGGCATATCGTCGATTTAATTTGGATTTTTCTTTTTCCGTTACTTTATTTGGTCGGATAACTTAGGAGCCTAAAATGGGATCACATTCAGATAAACATTCAGAGTCCACGCATTCACATCATATCATTCCACAATACATCTACACACGAGTGATGTGGGCTTTAATCGCCTTTACTTTAATCACTGTTGGATTTCATTATTTATTTCATGATCTAATGGAAGGAACAAAAATAGCAGCCGTATTGGCAGCTCCTGTGGCTTTCTTGATCGCCCTTGTAAAAGCGTCGATGGTTTTGATGTTTTTCATGGGCCTGAAATATGATAAACCAGACAACCGACTTATTTTTTCAACTGGATTTTTCTTTTTAGCGCTTTTATTCATCATATGCATGTTGGATATCTACACCCGAATTGCACAAACTAGCACCCTGTGAAGCTATTTTCCGAACTTACTAAGCTTGGGATCACGATTTTTGTGGTCCTTTCCGCCATTGCTGGCTATGCAACTGGATTTGAATCTGAACAAGTATTTAATCTTTTACATTTTCTTGAACTTGTCGGCGGCGTTTTTTTATTAAGCTCTGGTAGCCTAGCCATGAACCAAGTTCAGGAATATAAACTGGATGCTCAGATGCCCAGAACGGCTAAGCGACCGATTGCATCGGGACGTATCAAGCCTATGGCCGGTGGTGTATTGGCCGGATCTTTTCTTTTCAGTGGATTTTATCTTTTGTTTTTAGCATCGCCCATGTCGATGTATTTGGGCTTTCTAATAGTAGTACTTTACAACGGTATCTACACCTATATCTGGAAACCCAAGTGGATTTACGCTGCCGTTCCTGGCGCTATCCCTGGAGCTTTGCCTGTGACGGTGGGTTACGCGGCTGTGAATCCTGCTATTTTTTCAAAAGAATCTATCTATCTTTTTCTGATACTTTTTTTGTGGCAGATGCCGCACTTTTGGGCCCTAGCAATAAAGTACAAAGATGACTACCGCGTTGGCGGAATTCCAACTTTGCCTGTTGCCTTGGGAATGGATCGAACTCTCTATCAGATGGGTATGTATAATTATGCCTATGTCGGCTGCGCAATCATTTCACCGGCATTCTACAAATCATCATGGTTTTATCTTTTGCTAGTGGTTCCTGTTTCAGCAAAACTACTTTATGAGTTTTATAAATTTAATAAAACAAAAGGACAAGTCGGCTGGCTTAAATTCTTTATGTGGATCAATGTTAGTGTACTAATTTTTCTAATTGTTCCGGTACTAGATAAATGGAACTTCCTTTTTATCGATAGCAATTGATTTTGCAGTCAGTGTTTCAAAATGAGATGTCTTAATTATTATGTCAGGTGTCTAATTTTTGCCTATGATAAATTCGCTTTGGGCGTCATCTCGAATCTACCCCATGGTATTTCACTTGCACCTTTTCTAATTGCTTAGGCAGTGGGGGAAACGTGAAACATATTCAACAAAAAAATGATTGGTTATACTACGAATTCAAACCGTACTTTTTAATTCTGATCGCGTGTGTTGGTCTGGCTGTTAAAAAGAATTTAAATCTTACTACTGGTCAAAATATAATTGCCTATTGCTCAATAGCATTTTTATTTGTGATAAGTGCCAAAATCATCATTTGGCGCTCACAATACAGAACCCGTGCTTCGCGTAATTAGGTTCGCGTAAATAAAAATCATTTAAATTTCATTTCATAAATAAAGCCCTGGCAGTCTGCCGGGGCTTTTACGTTTATAGTGTCTCAAATTAAGATTGGGTTTTTGAATTGCAATTTACATTGTTGTGAACGCTCGATTGTTAATATTCTTTATGCTAATCGTTTCTATTGCAGGCTATGCCGATGACAGTGCGTCTCTTATTGGCAGTCGCATACAAATTAACGGACGCGCATTTGTGGCAGTTTCGCTATTGGGAATTGGAGGATTAGGTTCGGTCTATATGATCGAATCTGAGGCGCTTCCCAAAATTCAAAAAGCGATGAAAGTGTATGACTACGATAAAAAAATTAAATCAGGGGCTCGTCGAATTCGGGGCTTAGCTTTAAAGGGCTATCAGCGGATTGCTAATATTGATCCAACTGGGAGCCATTTCAAATTCGCACCTCAATTGGTAAAGATAGATTTGAATCCTCATAGAACCATTTTACCTGGGGAACAGCGCGCTTTGTCCTATCACCCAACCGCCGATATGGTTATTGTGTTGCCTGTTGGGGGTCCAGACTTACGAAATCGAGTTTTAAGTATGGGTATTCAGTCCGTTTCAGAACGGATTCTACTTGCGCAAAAAGTACTTGAAGATGTCCTCCCCGAATTGGCGTTTGCCGCAAAAAATGGCTTGGTGTTAGGTGATATCGGACCCCAAAATATTCTATCTAATTTAGAAGGAAAATGGGGATTTAATGATTTTGATAGTGTAGTAAACGCAGGGGAATTCAACACTGTAGCGACGCCGTTTTACCTTGCTCCAGAACTAAGGAATGGAAAACAAAGCGAATGGATTTCTGATATTTACAGCTTGGGACTGACGGTACTAAGCACTTTTTTTAGTCCCGCTGATATCCGAGACATCATTGGCTTGAGTGAAAGCAAATTGCCGTTTGGCCCGAGCTCAAACCCGGAAAGAGTTTTTGAAAAACTTGACCGAATGTTTCAGCAGCTAGAGAACCCAAGCCCAGCGGCCGTAGTTGCTTTTCAAAACGTGCGGGCATTTTTACATGCTAGTCTAGAACCCGATCCAATTTTTAGAAGAAGCGAACTTTTAATTTTGGAAATGGCTTCCGGATTTCGATTTGAAGATGCTCATTTAAGAAAATCAGAAATTGGTCAATTGAAATCATTGCTAGAGAGCAAAATTCTGCCAAATGATACCTCAGATAGTATTGCTAAAAAATTGTCAGGATTTAACAACCTCGATCAACTTATTGTTCAACTTGCCAGCTCGGATAGTGTTTACCCGCAGGCATTTCGAGTTGCTCAAGCGATGAATGTAAATATAGAAAATGCAACAGGCATTTTAATTTCAAAATTGCACTCTAGGCTGCTTGATGAAGACCAAGTGGCAATATTGGATTCCTATGTGGCATCATTAGGTAGAGTTGATTACAAACTCGCCTCGATGCTAGTCGAAAAATTTATTTTATCTGGCATGTACGAATTGACAACAATTGAAAACATTTTCAATGTATTAAAAACTAATCCGGACTTGGTTAAAAAATTTAACGACCAATTGGTTCAGCGACTTCAAAGCACGACGTCTTCCGGCGAGAAATTAAAAATTGCCATGTTGTATCTTTTAGATCCAAATCCGCCAGGGGATGTTATTTTAACTTGGCTTGAGGCAATAGCTGATCCTAAATTTGCGGATCCGAAACTGGCAAAATCATACAATGATCAAATCGAACCAGTTCTTTTGAAACTGCCTTTTATCGGTCGTAAAGTCGTTGACAATTTTTTAGCGACAATCAGTCCTATTCATTCTGACCTAGCTATTGCTCGATTAAAACTTATCAACCGATTTTTTCAACGATTCATTTCAAAAACAAATCCTTTTTTAATCGACCTGATTAAACCAAGTGATGCTGGCCTAACAGCAAAGCGGTCGGTCATACGTTTGCTCGCAGCTAATTGTTTACGAGCGGCAGGAAATAATTCTGAAGATATTCAAAGTGTCTATATGTCTGCCGGAATTGACGATGTGAATACCGAAAATCTTCCGAATTCAATTTTTCTTTCAGAAGCCAATCAAATCGAATTAATAAATGAACATCTAGTCAAAGGCTTCAATTCATTGCAGGCGCTGGGCATTTTAGAGCGAGTGTCCAATTGGAGTGGACGGTCCATGGTTTTAATAAAACAGGCATTGGACAATCCAAACATTGAAGTACGGTACAGGGCCGCTCGACTAATTACCTCGAATGCGATGGCCTTTCCTGCCGACAAAATTACCGCTTTGCCATTTCTTATAGAAGCGATCGGAAATGAAAAAGTCGACCAAAATGAATTAAGACTGCTTTTGAAAGAGCCATTGAGTGCTGGTCTGCTTTCGAAAGACGCGAAATCAATTTTGACCATTCGGCGACATCAATTTCCTGATTTCTTTTCAAAATTAGGAGTGCGAATAGATATAAAAGGTTTTGATGCAACGTTTGCGGTACTTGAAATAATGGGCCACAAATGGGACGGATTAGGCGTCGGACGAATTTTTGTGGATCATTTAATGTCTATTTTGCGAAATCCAAAATCGGGCTTGATTTCAGAAGTTTATAAACAGTTTGCAGAAACTCCAAATTCCTTTTTAGATAAAAAGAAATTTGAAGAACTCTTGTCAACGACTTCAAGTGACAACGTTAGGTTTTACACAGCTCTGTTATTGCATAAAAAGTGGAAAATTTGGAATTCCCAAATTGAAAAAGCATTGATTCCCTTTTTTGAATCCGATCTTGTTCTTGATCATCCTTTTTCGATAGAGGCCTTAGAGCCAATCTTAGATTTGTTGGAAAATGGAATTGAAAAATTGCCGTTTCAAAAAAGAAATCAAATATTGAAAATGCTTTCAGTGGCCCCGTTGGATCTTGCTACGATAGATCGACTTTTAAAAATTGCAAACGCATCAAAATATGAAACAGAGATCGGCTTTATATTAGGTAGAAATGAATTTTCGAGAAAGAACAATGAAGTGAACCTATTTTTAAACAGCAGGGCAAGCAATTCCGAGATTGCGCGATTTAGCAAGTTTTTGGAATCAAAAGATTTAATGGTGCGATTTGCAGCCGCTCGTAATTTAAGTCTATTAAAGCATCAATCGGATTTAGCTATTTCCATATTGATTGAAGGAATGGTTAGCCAGTACTCTGATTTAAGGCAGGATGCCATATCGGAATTTAGAAAAAATTCGTTCCAAATTAACAGGAATGAAATGGGTGCTTTGATGAGGGACTATTTAAATCCGTTGTCAAAATCTAGACTCTTGAGTCGAGAGGTACTTGGCCTTCAGCAATCCCTTCCCAGTGATATAAAAACAAGACTTGAAAAATTATATCCAGGCTATTCCTATCAGGAAATTTTAGGCGTCCATCGGTTCAGGACCCCAAAGCCGCGTTCAGCATGCGGGAAATTCTATCAAAGCAACTAAAATTTCATTCAAGCTTCTGTAAATTTGGTATTAAGCACATCAGCGGTCGATTTTCTTTCATCATTTAGGCTCGGCTCGCGATGGATAACAAGATGTTCTTCATTGAAATACCTAAAAATTATTTCAAAATGAGAGGCATGATGAAATCTTCTGGTAATGATTTCCGTTGCGCGGGTTTTCAATTCCTCAAGGGAATTCGATTCTAAATTGAGCGAATCATTTGGTGAAGACAAGGTAAATAAACCATTAGACAAAATTCTTACATCACATAAAAAACGATCCGAAACTGGGTGGTTAGCCCATTTTTCTATAAAGACCCAATGAAAAGCAGCGCCCAAAATTATGAAAAAATGAAAAATTTCGTGGGGCCCTAAGATTTGTGGCCAAATTGTAAACCAGCGATTAAAATCCATCACAGCGCCGACAGTGTAGCTAAGGCCACCAAAGACGATCAGTCTTGGTGACTGTTGCGGATAGAATTTTCTAAATTTGTAGTGGCTTAAACAGCCAACCCAACCTAAACCAATAAAAAATGAAAGAGCCAGCCATTCAGGGAATGTAGTAAAAAATACGACTTCTAAAACTAATCCTGTAATTGCGACTGTCCAAATGAAGGCCAAAATAAGCCATCGCCAAACTCCGCGAAATAAAATTGCGTGAATAGGTGTAAACGTGCCGGCAATTAAACACCAAATCGCTGCGTGATCTAGTCGCTGTAATACATCACGACCAACACTTTCCCTTGGCAAGAGGTGAAAAACGCCACTCATCGAAAATAGAAAGATCAAAGTGAAGCTGTACACGCAGAGGGAAAATACACGCCAACCGTTGCCTTGGCCTTTTTTTACTAAAAAATACGCACCGACGGCAGCAGCGACCGCAGATAAAAGATGTGACCAACTGCTGAGCGGATCGGCAAACCCAAGAATTTCAATATTCATGGGCAAAGTATACTTTGAAATGGCGAATGAATCAAGATAGCCCTATTGGCAGTTGATCAAATCTATGCTGGTTCCCGCAGTATTGTCAGGCGTGGCAAGGTTGGCGGTACCACAGGAAGTCGAAAATGTAAGAGTGATTGGCCCAGTGGGCGCACTAGTTCCTGAAAACGTAGTGGAAATAGAACCTGTGGTTGGAAAACAGCAGGTTGCATCGCCCCAGGCAACAGCGTTAAACGTATTCACCGCCGTATAGTTGGCTTGATTGTGATAAATAGTAACCGTTCCTCCCAAAGAACGATTGGAACCGCTGGCGCTGAGTCCGTTTCCAGAGCCATTGGTATGGGATCCTGTAATCGTAAGGCTGGGAACTGAAAAATAATCAAATAGTTTCGCGCCTCTACGCCCTATCATTACTTTGTGAATGCCAGAATTTGCTGGTGTGACAGAAATATTTCTATTGAACGTATTAGCCCGTGTTTGAATAATTCCACCAGCAGCGATCGCGGTTCCATCCCAGGCGTTTCCGCCATTTGTGTCCGTCGTTACTGTCGCGCCACCGGGATAGGAAATAACAGAACTAGTTGTTTTTCGAGTTACACTATTAGATACGGATAAATACCCGTTGGTACAATCACCTGGATCTGTCCACGTTTCGGTCCATCCACCGGTCATTGTTAGAGACGCTTTTGGACCTGGAATACTGCAGCCACTCCAAGTAATTGTTCCCGTTGTTGAAGAACACGTTCGTGCCGAAAATTTGCAATTGGCAGCCGATTCTGCTACACGATCATTTGCGACCAAAGATTCCGTGGTTTTTTTTGCATATTGAATCTCTTCTTCCAAAACTGCCATAGTATTGATCGAGCTGGCTATGGCTGCTGTGCCGCCTTCTGTTGATGACGCTTGGCCCGCGCCTTCGGCCAATGCTTGAACTAAAACATCGTTGGTTGAAGCGCTATCTTCCGTTGTGTCTTCTGAATTTTTATTACAAGAAACGACCAAGCCAGTGATGATCGCTGCGATAAATATTGGTTTCCATTTCATGTAAAACTCCTTTGGCTACAAAGCCTTTTCCATATGATAGTCTACGCCCAACCAAGACCGGGTACAAAAAAGATATGCAATGCCGCCGCACTCTGGTCATTTGACTAGACGATTTAATTTCTAATTTAGCTTATGCGGAGTTCGTTCGGCGTGTCGATTTGCCTAAGCGGATGTGCGTCTTTAAAGGCTGGCAGCTGCAAACATCTATTGTTGATTGTTAGAATATTTTTATACGGACTTAAGTCGATATTGAATCGCTCGCAGGTAAAGACTAAGGGAACCAAAAAACAATCAGCAATTGTTACTTCGTCGCCAAATGAAAACTGACCTTTGTTTTTTTGAAGCCAACTTTCTAAGGCGACCAATCCTTTTTGATACCAGTGATTTACCCACACTTCTTTTTGTTTTTGGTCATAGCCGTGGGTGTCCTCTAGATATTTAAGGACTTTTAAATTGGACAACGGATGCAAGAAAGAATTTATATTTTCACAAAACTGCCTGATTTTAGCTTTTTTCTGAAAGTCTTTCGGAAATAGACTAGGGTTTGGAAATTGCTCTTCAAGATATTCTATAATGGCAACAGACTGACCGACTACGAAGCCCTCGTCTTCTAGCGTAGGAACTTCAGACATTGGATTTAGGGCTTTGTAGGAGGTCGCAAATTGTTCACCGCCATTGTTTACCAAATGAACCGGTACATATTTAAATTCAATATTTTTAATATTTAATGCAATACGAACACGATACGATGTGGAACTGCGATAATAATTGTAAAGGGTAACTTGTGACATGCCGGTTCTCCTGAATTCAGGATAGTAGACACTTAAGCAAGGATCAAGTAAGTATTAGATACATGCAAACAAAGCAGCATCCAGCAGATTTTTTAGTTAATTCTATTTTCTTTTTCCTGCTTTTTTTGGTGCCATTTGCGGCCATTCGGCTTTATTTCTATTTTAATTATTATTTTCCAAATAATGAATTTGCATTTTTAGATCTGTTAAAAATGCTTCTAGTTGGATTGCGGTTCGATCTGTGTGTGATCGGGTTTTTTATTATACCCAGTTATTTTTTATATTGGATATCCTATTTAGAAAAATTGAAACCGGCTTGCGTGCTAGTGAATCAAGCTTATAAAGTGGCTATTTTACTGACTGTATTTACCGTACTTTATTTCAACTTGCCGTTTATGTCTGTCAACCTTCCGTTTGACTTACCGTTTTGGATGCGCTGGGAAGACTATCAAAGCATTCTGTTTATTAATTGTTCGTCTTGCTATTGGGACTATGAATATGTTTCAAGAATTTATCCGATTCAAATTTTAACGGGCCTTGTTTTTTTATTGGTATTATTTGGAAGCTTTTCAAGATGGAACTTTTTTACCCGAGATTTTAGTCTTCGCCGGGAGGCACTTTTTATTGTTGCGATTGGACTAATGGCTCGAGGTAATCTGGGGCAGCAACATCTGCGTTATGAAGACTCTATTTGGCATAAAAGTGTTCTGATAAACGAGCTATCAAATAATCCTTTGTGGCTCCTGGACAAATTAAAAAGTGATAGACGCCTAGAAAACGATTAGCTAGGATCGTCCCAAAAGAGGTTCACTATGAAATGTGTTAAAATATTTGCGATGATAACTTTAGTTTCAGCTTATTCATTAGCTTTAGGATTTGGCTTAGAAGGCGGATTTCGACAACAATCGGGTGATGTGGCGGTCGGTGCATCGACGACGTCGCAAGTTGGCTATACCTTAGGAGCCGTTGGTTATTTTGATATTTCCGAAAAAGTGGCCTTTCGTTCTGGATTGTCTTACACTCAGAGGCCCTTGAAAATTACCAATGACAGCACTAAAGATTCAGCCACGGTGTCCTTGACCTATTTCGACGTACCAATTGGATTGATGTTAAAATTTGAAGATTGGATGGGGGCTTATGCCGGAATTGCGTTGTCTGTAAATCTGGACAAATCATCTGATAATACAAACGTAGTAAAATTAGAAAATGTAAAATCAATGGTGGTGCCTATTCAGCTAGGAGTGACCTTTAAGTTTCTTCCAGAAATGGGATTGAATTTATATTTTGAACAATTTGGCGATGTCGCTGATGGTTTGAAATCCTATCGTTCTGTGGGCGCAAACTTGCTCTTTACAATGGAGTAAATTTGAAACTCGGTTCACTGAAAGATGCAAATAGTAAAGACGGGCGCCCTGTTCTCGTTTCAAAAGACTTAAAAAAATATGTCGAAGTCGACGATTTAGTAAAATCAGTTTTGGATGCTGTAGAGCGCTGGAGTGAGGTTGAGAAAAAACTTCAAACTCGTTATTTAGAATTAAACAGTCGCATGTTGCCGCATGCAAAAACGTATGACGAAAACCTGATGCTGTCGGCCTTGCCGCGGACCTGGTTGTTTGCCGACGGTTCGTCGTTTATTTATCATGTCAAATTGGTCAGACGGGCTCGCAAAGCGGCCTTGCCAGAAACCCTTACCACGGTTCCACTTATGTATCAGGGCGAATGTGGTCGGTTTTTGTCGCCGTTGGAAATTATCCCCCAGGCCGATTTTTCCCACGGAACAGACTTTGAGGGTGAAGTCGCTGTTATTGTGGACGATGTTCCTGCTGGCGTGACAGCGGAACAGGCCTTGAAACATATAAAATTAGTAGTATTGATGAACGATGTTTCGCTTCGTGGACTTATTCCCGAAGAACTGTCCAGTGGCTTTGGATTTTTTCAAAGTAAACCTAACTCGGCATTGTCACCATTAGCTTTGTCATTGGAAGAATTTGGAATCTCTTGGAAAGACGGGCGGCTGCATTTACCACTGACTGTGAACTACAACGGGCAGTTTTTTGGCAAGGCCAATGCTGGCGCTATGCATTTTCATTTTGGCGAATTGATCGCGCATGCCGCAAAAACCAGACCCCTGGCGGCTGGTAGCCTTATTGGCAGCGGGACAGTTTCAAATGAAGATCATTCGTTAGGATCCAGCTGTTTGGTTGAAAAACGCACGATTGAAGTGATTGAAAAAGGCAAAGCAGAAACGCCTTTTATGAAAACAGGCGATACCGTTGAAATTTCGATGAGAAACGAAATGGGCGATGATTTATTTGGTCGCATTTATCAAAAGGTTCAGGGCGTTTAATTGCTGGAACCGATCTTAAGCAGGATTGTCTTTAACCACAGGTTTAAATTTTTCTACAATACGCCGTCTGATTTCATCGGCAACGGCGCCGCGGTCTTCGTCTGCTTTGGCATAATAAGGATCTAAGAATATCACTTCGCAGACGACTTCTTTAAGACTTATCGATCTTACAAATGACGGAAAAAAATTCATGTCCCCGTACCAGCACACGCTGTCTCGATATTTCATCGAAAAGGGTTCGCCATTTATGGATTTGAAATTAAAGCAGTAGGGAAAAATGGCTTTACCAGCCAGTGCTGCCGAACTGATCAAGGTTCGCTTAAAAGGCAATATTTCTTCACCATTATGAGACGTCGCTTCTGGATATAATGTCACACGAAAACCGTCGTTCAGTGTGCTTACGATATTTCGCAATTCGCCCATAATATTGGATTTATTTCTGCGCTCGACATACATACAGCCGGCCATTTCAGTGATCGGTCCCAAAAGTGGTGTTGATCGCATTTCTTGCGACGTTATGAAAAGGGCTTTGGTTAATGAATGCATCACTAAAATATCTATAAAACCCATGTGATTGCCAACGATCAATCCTGGTTCGTCATTAGCGGGAAAATTGTGAACTTCCATTTTTATGTTGTAAAGTTCGCAGATCCATTTGGTGTATTTGGCAGCGTTGTCTGAAAAACGACGGCGTCGTAAAACTTCGCCCTTTACAGTGAAATAAATCCAAAAAGCTGAAATAAAATAAATACCGGCCACGGCCAGAAAAAGGCCTATCCGGAGCGGGATTCTAATAAGTTTTGCGATTTTTTCCACAGGGCTCTATTTAGATCTTCTTTATGCAAAATCGTCAAGAAATCTATGTGATTTGTTTGGCGATCGCAGGCGGGAAGCCCGGCCACCGAGGCGCCAAGGCTTAGAGTTTCCTTAAATGTTTCTGACAGTAACGAAAGGCTTTCTTCGATTTCTGGTTGTGAAAGTCGAGAATGAAAGTGGTTTATCCAATGACCTAAGTTTGAAACAAAACTTGGCCCCTTGGGCTGGCAGCTTATATTGGCTTCTATTATGCCGAGTGTTTGAAAATAGCGGAAAACCAGGGCGGCATCCCGGCTGGAATCTGTGCGGATATCTTGGGCGCAAATAATATATTCGTCCCTCGATTTTAAACTGTAGTCGGATAGAAACTGGGCGGTTAGGTTCAATAGGTCTTTGTGTTTGTGTTCTGGTAAGAGAAATAACTGGCTTAGCTCTAAAATTCGTCCGTCTTTGATTTTAAGGTTTTTCAAATCAAATGTCGCTTCGCTCGAAAACTGTTTGGTAAACACAGACGACAAAAGCCTAAAGCCCCCAATTATCTGACCCGTTTGAAGATCTCGGATCGAAACATGTTCGGCACTAGAATCAAAACAATCTGTATAGGTAAAGCTTGGAATGGAAAGCCGTCGTGAGCCCAAGATTTTCAGAGTTTTATTTCTTAGTTTCAATAGTGCCAACAAATCTTTGCTTTGCGTAACGGTTTGAATTTGATAGTTCTTGGTTTTTAGAGCGACTTGGATTTTAGGACACTGATTTAAAATACTGTTAATACGAAACCTACGCAAAGTTTGCAGATTTCGGGACGCTCTCATCAATGTGTCAAACGCGATCAAATGTAGCATTTGAATATAGGATAGCTGAATTAGTGTCAGTGCAGGGTTAAGAATTGGTTTGGGTTTTATAACGTAAACTTGCCGCTTTGGAAATTCGCTCGATAAAAGCATCCCAAATTTCACCAGTCATATGCGGTTGAAGTTCAAAAACAAGGATTTGAGCGTCGGACTGGCTAACCGTTTTCAATTTACCGTAGAGTTCGCGGCAAGCTATTATCGGATCTGCACTAAAGTGCAGTTTTGTAAAATGCTGAATGGGACCCTTTGGTTTAGAGAGAGTTACATTTTCAATCATTTCCGGAACGTTTGCAAAATCCCTCTGAATTTGCAGAAGCCAATTTTGAATTGAAATTGGTTGGTCAAAAAACACGATCGGCGTTATTGGCATATAGTGATGTTTCATATGCCCCGGTGACTGTTTGATATCGGACGCTAAGGACCATTCAAAATAATCCTCTTTGCCTTTAAGAGCCGCTTGGATTTGCGATTGAGTGATGACGCCTTTCCTTAAAATCGAAAGCGCAATTCGCGAGTTTTCCAAAGGCTGAATTTTAAGAACAGTAGACTCAATTCCAATTTCACAGGGACCGCCATCTAGTATTTTCAAATTAGGAAAATCGGATTCGACGTGGGCCGCCAGCGTAGGGCTTGTTTGTCCAAATAAGTTGGCGCTAGGAGCGGCCAGGGGAGTGCCAACCGATTTTAAAAGTTCCAAAGCTAGCGGATGATTGGGCATTCGAATACCGACAGAATCAAGCCCTGAGGTGATCAAATCACTTACTGATTCTCGCTTGGGTAAAATGATGGTCAATGGCCCTGGCCAAAACCTGTCTGTTAATGTGGTGATCAGTGAAGACTCGAATTGAGAAAGTTCAGTTAACTGTCTTTTGTGATAAATATGGACAATAAGGGGATCAAAAAATGGTCGCTTTTTGTAAAGAAATATTTTTTTCAAACCATCTAAATCGTCTATTTTGGCGGCCAGGCCATAGACGGTTTCGGTGGGCATAACGACTGGTTCAGACGCATTTAAGCTTTTAACCAATTCTTGAATGCCTTTTTTTGAGTCATTGAAAATCATTAAATCCGTTTACTTGAGAGTCTCATTCGAGGTCAACAACAATAGATAGTTTGTAAATAGGACGAGGATCTTTTACCATTATGGGTAAGGTGTTAATGAAACTATGGTACGTGTATTTGCTGATTTTGTCTTTTCACTTTGCCTCAGCAGACGAATTTAAATTCAATAAGAAATTCCATTTTACGTCGGGCAGATTTAAGCTGGACAATGGGAAATATCAATACATTGATTCTGACAAAGTGACTGTTTTTAAAGGCCCAGGCGGGCAAAGCTTTGAACTTGAAGCAATCAAATCAAAAGAACTTACTTTCTATACGTTGTCAGTTAAACGAGGTGAATCGTTGGCTCTGATAATCAATGATTTTGCAATTATGTCCAAGACTTCTAAAGTACGAATTCTCAAAGAGGGTTGGGTTGAAGACGTCGATGGCGACGGTTTTCTGGATATAGTTCAACGTGAAAAAACCTTTATTAAAGGGAAACGTAAACCATCGGCGCAATATACAAACGACAAGCTTCGTGTAAAGGTTTGGAATATTAAAACAGGATCCTTTGTCGACAAAGAAAAAACAGATCCTGTTTATATCAAAGCTCTTCAAAAGTTTAACTTTAAACTGTACACCCTAAATAACAATCAGGTTATCTAGTTAAAACCGGGGTCATTTCTGTCCGGGACGCCATCGCCAGATGTGGGCCCTTGTGCTTACAAAATCGGGCATAAAGGATCTGAGAATGAGACTTTCGTATCAAATCGAAACGAGAATAAACTTCATAAGTATCAGATTTAATAAAGAACTATTGGTTTTCAAAAAGGCTTTAGTTTCCCTTAATTAAACGTTTGTTTAATTTCTTGTTGATTTAAACAAACGTTTGAACTAATCTATTCTCATGACGGACAATTCTTCTGAACAATCGGCTCGGCAAGATATCCTGCGACATGCGCGAACGCTTTTCTCGAAAAAGGGATTTGATGGCGTATCGGTGCGCGAGATTTCCAAAATTTCTGGGCAGAATATTTCTATGATTAGCTATTATTTTGGCGGTAAAGAAGGACTATACAAAGCCATATTAAGCGAACAGATGATTATGATGACTGGTCAGGTAGACACCATTTTTGTCGGTTTCGAGAAAAAAGAAATGACGGAAAAGTCATTTGCTGCAGATATCAAATCATTGGTTTCCCTGATTGTAGGGATGAAATTTGCTGACCCCGAAATGATGAGTCTTATGCAGCGCGAACGGGTCGATGGGTTGCCTTTTGCCAGAGAATTGCATGAGCAAATCATAAGTCCCCATGCAGAACGATTACTTGAAGTTTTTAAAGAAGCCCAACGAAAAAAAATAATTCGAAGTGGTTTTAATCCAGGTGTTTTCCTTGGAGTTTTATTTGAATCTGTAATTGGTTATATGAATTCATATGAATGCGGAATTAAAGCTCTTAGGGGCGATTATGTTTTCCCTAGAGACAAAGATAAATTTATTGATTTTTTAACTGATCTTTTTTTACAAGGAATTATGAAATGAAAGCGGAATTATTTATTAAATTCATATTGTTGTTCGGGCTAGCCGCTAATCAGGTGCTGGGTGCAGATACGATATCTCTTAAGCAATATATCGACATGGCTCATGCTAAAGATCCCTCAGCTCAGTCGGCGGACATGGCGTTTGAAGGTTCAAAGCTCATTCAAAACAGCGCGAGTCTAATTACTGGCGTTAACTTGATTGCGAATGGTTCCTATTTAAGTGACGGTCGACCAACCGTAAACGCCGCATTTATGGGCGACAAGACGTTGAATAATTCGTATGCCTTTGGACTGCAGCAACAAACGTCATTTGGTTTGATGTGGACGGTGTCGCAGAACTATTCGTACACCAAAATTAACAATGCTAGTTTTTTATCCGTTCCAGAATATTATGACGCCTATCCCAAGTTGGAATTGTCTATTCCGCTGTGGCGTAACTTGCTGGGTGCGGAAACCAAGGCCAATATTGGTCAGGCTGAAGATCAGCTTAAAGTTCAACGGCTCAATTCAGAACTCGTTCGTATTCAAAAAGAAAGCGAAATTAAAGATGCTTATTTTAGTTTGTGCACTCAGCAAAAGTATTACGAAATTCAAAAGGATTCGCTTCAGCGCGCCGAACGGATATTGACCTGGGCCCAATCGCGGGTAACGCGCAATTTGTCGGATAAAAGTGATTTGTATCAGACACAAGCTTTGGTTTCATCGCGGCAGCTGGAACTAAGTGCTGCTTTAGTAAAGCTTAAGGAGACATCGCGAGCGTTTAATTCGTTTTTAGAGATAGATTCTGATACCGTTACCTACAAATTAGCTGACGATGAAATTAAAACTTCTGAACTTGAACTCAGCAAACAGCAAGCAAAAGCGCGATTAGATTTAGTTCTTCAAAAAGAAATCATCAAGGCCACCGAGTCTAGCTATTTGGCTCAAAAAGAAAAAAACAAGCCGAGTTTAAATCTTAGTATGCAATATTTAAAGCAAGGTCGCGATACGGCAGCATCGGCAGCTCAAGATAAAATTTTCTCTGAGAATAAAGATTATCAATTGGTTGCCCTGACCTTTAATATTCCGTTAGATTTAAGCAACCTTTCGAATTCTAAGGAAGGTTATGCCTTGCTAGCAAATAGTCAAATCCTGGCTGAAAAAGCGCGCTCTAAAAACGAATCCATTCAATGGAAAAACGCGGTTGACCAGGCAGAACTGCTGGCCAGCCAGTTGAAAATTGTTCGCGAGCTTGAGTCCATTCAGAAAAGTAAAGCTGATTTAGAGCGATCTAAATATAATAATGGCCGCTCCACTACCTATCAAGTATTGATGTTTGAGCAGGATTACGTTAATTCGCGAAACCAAAGACTCAATGTAGAACTTCAAACTAGAAAATTTATAACCTCACTTGAAATGTATCGATAGACACAAGGAATTAATATGAAAATTTGGGAACTATCAGTTAAACGACCTGTATTTATGTCCGCTGTTTTAGCAGCTTTGATGGCGGTTGGGTATTTTGGATTTACTAAAATTCCGGTAGAGCTTTTTCCTGATATTAGTTTTCCGATTGTGACGGTTCAAACTATTTATCAAGGGGCTGGTCCAACTGAAATTGAAACTTTAGTTTCAAAACCCATTGAAGAAGAATTGTCTACCATTGCTGGCGTAAAAAATATTCGATCGATCAATCGAGAATCTTTAAGTATTGTCGTCGCTGAGTTCAATTTAGATATTGATATCAAGTACGCAGAACAACAAGTGCGCGACAAAGCTTCGAGTGCTAAGAAAAAGCTTCCCGATACAGTGGATGATTCGATTATTCGTCGAGTTGACCCATCGGCGCAGCCGATTATGGTTTTGGCATTAAAAACCAAACTAAAAGGCGGCGAACTTTTTGATTTGGCCAATGAACAAATTCGACCCCGTTTTGAACAAGTGAACCAGGTGGGCCTAGTCGAAGTTGTTGGTGGCCGAAAACGTCAAATTCAAGTTCAAATTGATCGAAATAAAATGGCGGCCAGAGAAATGTCGGTGACCCAGGTCGCAGGGGCATTGAAAAATTCGGGGCAAAACGTACCGGCTGGTAAAGTGGATCAGTCTAAATCAGAACTTGTATTTAGAACGTTGGGCGAATTTAATTCGTTAGATCAGATTAAAAATTCTATTGTTAGTTTTTTTGGAAATGATGCCATTACTAAAGTATCCGATATTGCCAACGTAATTGACACTGTTGAAGATGAAAAACTGCGAGTCTATGTTGATGGTGAAAGCACACTTTTTTTAAATATCTATAAACAGTCGGGCGCCAACACAGTCAGTGTTGCTAATAATATTCACAAACGCTTAGATAAAATAAATGAAGAGTTGAAAAAGGTTTACGGCAACGATTTTGAAGTGACATTAGTTCGTGATATGACCAAATACGTCTGGTTAAATGTGATAGACGTCGCCGAATCCATCGCTTTTGGAATTATTTTAACCATTTTAGTTGTGTATTTGTTTTTAGGATCTTTGCGGTCAACCTTGATTACAGGTTTTGCGATCCCAGTGGCTTTGATTGGTTCGTTTGCTTTGATGAATGCAGCCGGAATGACTATTAATATTATGTCTCTGCTGGCCTTTTCATTGTCGGTGGGGCTACTGATCGATGATGCCATCGTTGTTCGAGAAAATATATTTAGACATTTAGAAATGGGAAAAACAGCAGTTCAGGCCGCTCTTGACGGCACTGCCGAAGTTGGTGTCGCTGTATTGGCAGTTACTTTGGCGGTGTTGGCTGTTTTCGCGCCGATTGCATTTTTATCAGGGGTAATCGGGCAGTTTTTCAAATCATTTGGACTCGGAGTGTGTTTTGTAATGATCATAAGTCTTTTTGATGCCTTATCAAATGCTCCGATGTTATCAGCCTATTTTGGTGGCACCCACGAACCCCTTACGGGAAAGCCATTGTCTGCAACAAGCCCAGTTCGATCTGTTTTGATACTGTTCGATCGCCTGCAAAATCGATTGGAAAATAGCTATGAAAAATTCGTAAAAGGAATATTACGTCGACCGTTTATTACACTGGTTGCGATGTTGTTTCTAATTGTTGGACTGGCAATGACTGTAAAATACATTCCTAAAACGTTTATTCCTGTGAATGATTCAGGAGAATTTGAAGTAGCCTTAGAACTTGAACCAGGGACTACCTTAAATAAGTTAAACGAATTGATCACCACCGTTGATGCCGAGCTAAGAAAAATTCCAGTGGTTGCAACGACGTTAACTACAGCAGGCGACGTAAACGGACGTTCCTATGTGGGATCTATCTACGTAAAGCTCACACCTTTTGAAAAGCGTTCAAAAACAACGACGGCGGTTAAGGCAGAAATTCGTGAACTTATGAAAAAGTATGAATACGCTAAACCTAAAGTTAAAGACGTCGATTTTGTCGGTTCTGGGCAGCGCCCATTTGTAGTCAATATTATCGGCAACGATTTGACCCAAATTCGAGCAGTCGGTCAGGCCTTGTTTGAAAAATTAAAAGTACATCCCGCACTGATTGATCCTGAAATCACAGACAAGCCCGGATTGCCAGAATTTCAAATCCGCGTGAACAAAGAAAAAGCGCAAATATATGGAGTGACTCCGATTCAAGTAGGAACAGAATTGCGAGCCCAAATTGAAGGATTAAACGCTTCTAAGTTTCGTGAAAAAGGCCTTGAGTATGATGTCCGAGTTCGTTTGCAAGACGATCAACGTGACTTGGAAAAATATTTTTCGAAAACAACGGTCCCGAATTTAAATTTCCGTCCTGTTTTTGTAAAAGACTTTGCTGATTACACTAAAGAAATCGGCTTTGCGACGATCAATCGTGAAAATCGGGCACGTTATGTCAGTATCGAAGCCGACGTGGCGCCAAAGGGCCCTGGTATGGGCGGCGCGATTGATGAAATCAATAAAATGTTTTCCTCTGGGCAAGTAAAGCTTCCAGAAGGCGTCACCTATCGATTTGTAGGACAAGCTGAAAACTTTCAAGAGATGGGCAAGAGCATTGTAACGGCCGGAATTTTTGCGATCATATTTATATTTCTAGTTTTGGCTTCCTTGTATGAATCTGTAGTGACTCCGTTTGTAATTATGTTGGTTATACCATTTGCGGTTTTTGGCGGATTCTTTGGATTATTTGTTATGCAATCGACCTTGGATCTATTTTCGATGATTGGTTGTGTGATGTTGATGGGACTTGCAACCAAGAATTCAATTATTTTGGTGGATTATATCAATCAAAAGTTGGGTGAAGGCATGACGCTGAATGATGCGATTGTCACCGGCTGTAAAACTCGATTGCGTCCCATATTGATGACAAGTTTGGCTTTGATCGCTGGTATGATGCCGGTTGCGATTGGTTTGAATGAAGCATCGTCACAACGAAAATCGCTTGGAATTGCTGTCGTTGGCGGAGTTTTGATTTCAACGCTTTTAACTTTGATTTTAATTCCAGCCGTGTTCAGTTATATTGAACGTGGGCGAAAATGGATGATCGCCAATGTTGGCAATCGAATGATTAGCAGCGGTAAAAAGACGCATTAGTTAAAGATGACCATTCTTGACATAATTTAGGCAGCAACATACCTATTCTCTATCGACATAAAGGTGGGGATAGGTATGAAGATATTTTTAATTTCAATCATCGCATTAGCAGTTTTTAAATCCGGGCCAGCTGGCGCTACTATTTATTTGGTAGCCTCGGATCCTGCGACTCATTCTGTTGGAATAGCCGCTATTTCAAGTGGCCCTGTTGTAAGCTATAATCCCCACGCAATGAATGGCGTCAAAGGAATTGGTTTTACGGGCTGGAGTGGCAGCGTAGCAAACGTTTCCCCGGCGATGGATAAAAAAGTTTTTGAATTGATGCAGCAGTCGGCACCGGCTAACCAAATTGCAGCGTTTGTTGATAGCCAAATTCACACTAAATATTCTCGTTATATTTTTATTTCTGCGCAAGGAATTATGGGCTATGTGTTTCCACCGAATGGCTGTGCTCAACCAGAATGTGCGGCTCAAGTCAGTACGAGTCAGCGGTTTTTTATTATGGGCGGCGGCCTTGAACACGACGTGGTTGCCAAAGCAGTTCAGGGATACGAAGCAATCCATCAAAATAAAGCGCTGCCTTTTGAATGTAAACTTTTAGCTGGCGTGCAAACAATTATAAATGTTGGCGGCGAAATTAAAGAATTTGCCGAAGCCGGAATTGCTGTGGATCGACCGGGAATGAGCCAGCAAGAATGGTTTACCTCGACAGACCTTCCAGAAAAACAGATTACCAGTAAATTACATGAACAGATTGCCAAAGCGGGTTTAAATTGTCCGACTTTGCGTCAAAATGGAAATTTGAAAATGAAACTCAAACGAGATCCACGCTCTCTGGACCTGTAAATTCAAACGAGATTTTTTATAATTGGAGGCCCTGTGCAAGCTGCATTAAAATACCTAGTACTTTCTTTTTTAACACTTAATTTTATTTCCAGCCAAGCGGTTGCCGATGAACGTGTTTTACCGGCGGCGGTGTTATATAAAATGGGTTACCGCCCTTTTAAATCGTTTCCACATTACCAAGGCAATGTCCGTGTGCGATCTGATTTGCCTAATAATTTGTCTTGGCCAGTAGCCTTTGCTGATGCGGCTCATAATATTGCTCAGAATTATATAAACTACCAAGATTATGGATCGGGTCCCTACTATCATAAAGGTTGTGATTTACGAACTCAACAGGGCGCTTTGGTTACGGCACCCATTACTGGAGTCCTTGAAGGTGGATACTATAGTTACACAGACAATCCGGATGGCTCTGAAACCAAACAATGGATACCGTGGAACGGAAAAACACATGATGATCCCTATTTTGAATTGGCGCTTGTGACCGCTGATGGGTATCGATTTGAACTTCATCACGTAAACTCGATGAATTTACCGGCAGAAACTATTCAAGCCTTGAACAAAGGATCTGTTGTTATCACAGCGGGTACTCAACTAGGACACGTGATTCCTTGGAGCAGTGGTTACGATCACATCCACTACAATATTTATCGGCAAGATGGCGTTCTCTTGAATCCCGAAGCTCACACAGTTTCACCTCCGGACCACACGGCCCCTAAAATATTGGGAGTTTATGGAATACGCGCTGACGGCGCAGTTGTCGAGCTTACTCCAGGCGTCACTGTAGCGCCCTTGACCCAAATTATTGTGGCTACAACGGAAACTCGCGATAATAGCGCTTATGTGCAGACTCCGCCGTTTGTTGGACTTCAATTTAAAACTGGAGAATTATTCGCTTGGGATTTTAGGCAGGTTTTACTTGGGCCAGACAATAAGTGGCCTGATATTCGACAAGTGTTCGTTACACGTTTAAGAACACCAAGTGGTCGCGTTCTTTCTACTAGCGGCCAATATGGGCAAGGATTGTTTTTAATGAGACTTCTTGTACCGGCTTCGGCACATGGTGCGTTTCAGATTGGCGTGGCTGACACGGCCGGAAACGTGGCTTCTTTTGCGGGGATCATGCAGTGAAATGCTGAGGCTTGAAATACTTTTTATTTTAATCATTAATTCAAATAGTTTCTCTTAATATTTCATTAGACTGTTTACTTAAATAGACGCCAGCCATATATTGAATTATGCCTAGGGCTACTATGAAAACCGATACTGATATATAAACTGAATCTTTGAGATCAAAAATATATTCAGTTTCAAAAGTGTATTTTAACGTCAAAATACTCATAAAAATGCTAAAGCCAACTCCCAAAACTATTGAAAATAGTACGATTGTCCCATACTCAAATAACAAATTAGTATTGATAGACCGACCCGAAGATCCCAATACTTTAAAAAGGTTAATTTCCCATTTGCGGTCTTGAAGCTGTATGGAAATCAAAGATATTAAAACAACAAATCCCGTAATCAATGAAAGGTAGGCCATTAGTTCCAGAGACAATGTCATCTGATCAGATACTTTTAGTAAATCTCTAATAAGCTGTCTCACATCAATGACCGACACGTTAGGCAAAGCGGTGGCAACCTGGGAAATTAGGGAAGTCACCTCGGTGTCAGTAAGTGAATTTACGATTCCGACACTTGTTTTGGGTGCGTCTTCTAGAACCCCAGGACCAAATATGATGAAAAAATTCGGCTGGAAACTTGTCCATTTTACCGTGCGAAAATTAACGACCTGGCCTTTGACTTCAACGCCTTGAATATCGAACTCAATAATATCACCAAGTTTAATTCCCATTCTCTGTGCATATTTTTGCTCGATCGAAAGTCCAGGAATGGTTCCTTTGTAATCAGCAAGCAGTGGGCCTTCGGCCAGAGTTTCAGATTTGGAAAGCTCAGCGCGAAAGGTTAGATTGATTCCTCGGTTTCTAAAACGGGCGTCGCGTTCTTCTTCACGAGTTTTAAAACTATTAAAATCGGCTTTTCGTTCGTAAGGAATATCATTTATTTTCAAAATTCGACTTCTTACAATCGGGGATAGCTGCGAAATTTCTTTGTTATTATGCTTTATTATGTCTTTTAGAGGATCAATTTGTTCATCTTGGATGTCGAATAAAAAGAGGGAAGGTAACTGAGTGTTTTTATTGCTTAAAAATTCATTTTTTAAAGAATGTTTTAATTGGGGCAACAGATTCAAAAGCAATATGGCTGTTCCAATTGTAGCAAACAAAACCAAGGACGTGGATTTTCGCCGCTGCAGCGATTTAATTGCATACTTGTAGACCCAAAAATGCAACGGCAGGCGTCCTAATAAAAATATAATACCATGCCCAATTACAAAAAATAAAACGGCAAGGCCAGCAATGCTTCCTACAAAAACACTGGTCATTATAAACGATTTAGTCAAAAACAACGCTAGAAGGCCCATTAAACAAAGGGCCACTACGAATGATATAAAACTTTTAGAAGATTTGAAAATCTCGGAATGCTCTTCTTTAAACAGCAGCCCCGGTGACACTTGATTTAACGACTGAATATAAGGCCCTACCACGATCAAGCTGGCTATAAACGTCAACAGTAAAGTCATTCCAATGATCGAGGCCGGAATGGTCACCATCAACTCTTGTGTCACCAATGGGCTGATAATCCATTGCAAAAGCGGAATAAAGGCCTGAGACCCCAAATAGGAAACTAGGCACACTAGAAAACTTAAAATTAAAAGCTGCACAGCATAGATTTTTAATATCGAGCTGTACTCTAGACCCAAAGTTTTAAAAATCGCAAAGTCTTTGGTTTTTTTCCTAGCAAACACTTGGTACAGGTAACTAGCGCCAAGTCCGGCCAGTAAAATGGCAACGAGCGCTACCAGATTTAGAAAGTCCGTCAAAAATCCCAATTGCCGAGCGGAATCTTCTGATGCCGTCGTCGGCGTATCTATTTGAATGGCGGGATCACTAATTAAAGTAAATAAATCCTTTTGGATATTTGGTACTGAGTCTGAGTTGTATTGATACAAGTAGGTTTCTGTAAAGGTACTTCCAAATTGAAGCAGTTTAAATTTTTCAATCCACTGGCTGTCTAAAAAAATCCGTGGTGCTAGGCTCGCAAGCCTAAAGGTTTGAGTCGCGTCCTTTATGACAAAGTCCTCAACCGTGAGTTCAAAATCTCCTAGTTTAAATTTACTTCCAATATCCAATCCTAGTATGCCTTTGAGCTCAGGATAGGCCCAAACCCTGGGCTGATTAAAAATCGACTTAGCCGAATCTTTTCCAACTGTAGATTTAGTCAGTGTGAGCTCGCCATAAAGCGGGTAAACAGAATCGATGGCTTTTACGGCCACCAGTTGGCTTCGATCTTTGATAGACACCATCGAAAAAAACTCGGTCACTTTAGATTTAGTGAAAGAAATATTTTTGTCTCTTAAATAATCTTCGACTTTTCCAAGTTCTAGTTCAGGTATTTTTTTACGTGCACTGATTGCCAGGTCCGCAGATAAAATCTGTTTAGAATTTTTCTTAGCATTCCGTTCAATCGCCGCTTGGTAGGAAAGTACGGCCGTAAATCCGATAAAACCAAAAGCCAGATTGCAGACAAAAATCAGACTCCATTTCCATTTAATTACAAGTTCTTTGATGGCCAGTTTTAAAATAAATTTATTCATAATTTTTCAAATCGTCCCTGGGTCAGGCGATAAATGACATCACAGCGTGCTGCAAGTTGTTCGTTATGGGTAACAAGCAAAGTCGTAGTTTGATATTTAGCGGTGATATCAAAAAACAAACTCATCACTTTTTGGCCAGTCTCTTGATCCAAATTTCCGCTCGGTTCGTCAGCAAGAAGTAAATTGGGCCGTGTGATTAGGGCCCTGGCAATCGCGACTCGTTGGGATTCGCCGCCGCTCAGCTGCGAAGGAAAGTGAGTTGCGCGTGTCTTTAAACCGACTTCATCAAGCAACGTGGTCGCACGTTCGGTCGCAGTTTTTTCACTTTCACCAAGAATTTCCAGTGGCAACATTACATTTTCCAAGGCAGTAAGATGTCCAATCAAATGGTATTGTTGAAAAACAATACTGATGTTTTTAGCGCGAAATTGGGTCCATTCTTTTTCAGTCAGCTTGGTAGTACTGACCCCATTGATAATGATATCGCCCGAATCTGGGCTATCAAGTCCTGACATCAAACTTAGAAAGGTGGATTTTCCGCTGCCCGACTGACCTAGAATTCCAACTTTTTCGCCCTTTTTAACATTTAGATTTAGATTTTTAAGAATTTCGATCGCATTTTCAGTTTGTTTAAAACTTTTTTTCAGATTTTCTACTTGGATCATGGTGGTTACCTTTGGGAGTGGACGTCAGTTAATCGAGTTCTTTTTTTAAATAGCTATAAATTCCATCAGCAACGATTTGATGGCCTTTTTCATTGGGATGAATCCCGTCGCTCAAATTTAATTCGGTTTTTCCAGCGACTTTTTCTAGTAAAAAAGGCATCAGTGGAACATGATTTTGCTTGGCAACTTCGGCGTAGATTTTTTTAAATTTATCCGCATAGTCTTTGCCATAATTGGGCGGGACATAAATTTCAGCTAAAATAGATTTAATTTCCGCCGCTTTTAGAATTTTGATTGTTTCAGTTAAGTTTTTCTTTACGCTGTCGATAGGCAAGCCCCGCAATCCATCATTAGCCCCTAATACGATTACGACAATGGCAGGCCGATCTTTTGATTTAAGCAACCATTTGGCTCGGCTTGGGCCCGATGCCGAAGTCGACCCGCTGATCCCAGAATTTATGACTTTCCAATTTAGCTTATCCTGAGTTATTTTTTTTTGAATAATGCTTGTGTAGGTAGAATCGTGTTCGACGCCGTAACCTTCTGTTAACGAATCCCCAAGAAATACGATAGATTTTTCAGCTGAAATAACTGCGAAGGCAAAAAATACGATACCGGCAATAGCTTTAAACATGGAAATTCTCCCGATCGCAAACCTCAAGATTGAAAAAAATAAGAGCGAAAATAAAAAGACCTTTGATTATTCTAAAGATCCTTACGGAGTTTAGCAAAATCAAAGGTCAAATCAGTTATAAAACAGTATTTTATTAGGTACTATTTAATACCTAGGTACAGAATGAGGCAGGAGCCTACTCAAAGGTAGTCTCCCGATCAGACTAGTAACGTCCGCCGCCACCGCCGCCGCCACGACCACCGCCGCGTCCGCCGCCACCACCGCCGCCACGACCACCACCACCGCCACCGCCACCGCCGCGAGGTCGATCTTCTTGTGGACGAGCTTCAGAAACGTTCATGTTTCGACCGTTAAGGTCCGAACCATTTAATTTTTCAATAGCTTGGTCAGCATCACCATCAGATGCCATTTCTACGAATCCAAAACCTTTTGATCGGCCTGTTTCGCGGTCAGTAATAATCTTTGCAGAATCCACGGCACCGAATTGTGCGAACGTTGAATTCAATAATTCTTCGCTTACTGAAAAAGCTAAATTACCTACATATATTTTCTTTCCCATTATTCCTCCTTACAAAACGTAAAACTTTATGGGTTGT
>JAYVPD010000099.1:0-7493 GCA_043757515.1 Pseudobdellovibrionaceae bacterium | reverse complement strand
CTATTCGTGACTTATACTAACTTAAGAAAATTGTAACCATATAAAAATATTTTTGCTATGCAAAATAGAAGTTAGGTTGCTATGCAAAAGAAATGACTTGTTGCCGTGCAAAGAAAAAAAAGACTCATTTGAGAATTTGAATTAATAAGGAATCTTTACATGAAAATTAATAATATCGATAGTCTTCTGTCCCTAAAAGGTGCTGATTTCAAGGTCATTTCTGGATCGTTATTGACTTCAATTCAGGCCGTATCCACTCCAAAAAATATTAAATCGGGAAGTCTTGTTTTTATTTCGACAGCTGAGCAATGGCAGCAATGCCTGCTAAGCAACCCAAGCCTTGTAATAGCACTTGAATCGGTAATAAAGAATTCCATTTCCCTCAATGAAATTCCAAAAAACATGTGCCTAGTTTCTAGTCCTAATATAAAAAGAGCAATGAGCTTAGTATTGCCTTTTTTTGACAAGTCGCCCAGAAGAACGATTTCGGGCATCCATCCAACAACAGCCCTCGCTGGTGATATTTCAATTGGAAAAAATGTCTCCATTGGTGCATTTAGTTCAGTCGGAAAAAAAGTTAAGATTGGTGACGACACTTGGATTGGCCCCAATGTTATTATTGAAGACAGCGTCACAATAGGCAGGGATTCGGTATTACATGGGCACGTTTTTGTCGGCTATGAATGTCAAATTGGTGACAACACGCAAATTCATGCACACACGTCGATCGGCTCAGACGGATTTGGTTTTTACACGGACGCTAAATACCAGCATTCCAAAGTGCCTCAACTTGGCAATGTAGTGATCGGTGATTTTGTTGAAATTGGCGCTAACTGTTGCATAGATCGGGGTACCATTGATTCAACCACGATAGGGAATGGTGCGAAATTGGATAATCTTTGCCATATAGCCCACAATTGCAGTGTTGGAGAAAACTCAATGATTGCCGCTGGTTTTTTCGCAGCTGGATCTTCTCAAATGGGAAAGCGTTTTACAACTGGAGGCAATACTGTTGTATCCACGCAGCTTAGAATTTCAGACGACGTGATGCTGGCGGGACGATCTACGGTTACCAACCACATTAACGAACCTGGACAATATGGCGGCTACCCACTGCAGCCCCTAAAAGACGCTCTAAAAACGATTTCAACTCTTGGAACTATTGTTGAAATGAGAAAAAAAATAAGTTTAGTTCTCAAAACACTTTCAATAAAGGATTAATCATGTCTTACGAATTTTATAAAATTCTCCACTTTAGCGGCTTGCTTTTGACGTTTACATCCCTTAGCGGTTATATTTTTTATCTCATTCAAAATAAAACGAATGAAAAAAGGAAGTTCTTTTCAATAGCGCATGGCGTGGGACTTTTGATATTATTAGTTTCCGGCTTTGGTTTGGCTGCTCGTCTGGGATATATGCAACAACTTCCAAATTGGATCTATATCAAGCTAGCCATTTGGATTTTACTGGGCGGCTCGCTGGTTATTGTAAAACGCCAAGTGCTTAGTCCACTTTCGACCTACGCAATAATAACCACGCTCGGAATATTAGCGGCGATTACAGCTGTGACAAAATTTATTTAAAACATCGAATATTTTAAAAATCGGCACTCGATGGGCCCATTAAAAATCATGATCCGTCGAGTGGCTTTTAACTTCATCTCAAGAATCAAATCTTTATTTCCTGATAAAACCCAGCAGTCCCAACCTTTAAAGGAATGCTTAAAACAATACCCTAAATCTCTATAGACGTCTTTAAGCCAATCTTCTTCACCGATTCGCGCTCCGTAGGGAGGATTGGTAATAATCATGCCTTTAGGCACTTCAGGCTTAACCAAGGAAAGAGTCTCTTTTTTAAAATTAATTAAATTTTCAACACCCGCATTTTGAGCATTGATGCGTGCCTTTTTAATCATTTGGTTATCGATGTCATACCCGAAAAATAGTTTTTCTTCGGGAGCTTCAATTTCTTTATCCATGGCTTCACTGACTAATTTTTCCCAAACCGGTTTATTGTAGTTTTTCCAGTTTTGAAATCCAAAACGTTTTCTCAATGTTCCTGGCGCCATATTCATAAACATCATTGCCGCTTCAATCAGAAAAGTTCCAGAACCACACATTGGATCGACCAAAGGCGATTTGCGATCCCACTCAGTCAATACAACTAGTCCAGCCGCTAAATTTTCTTTTAAAGGCGCCACACCGACTTCAGTTCGATACCCGCGCTGATACAAGCTGCTACCAGAGGTATCTAAAGCGACCCAAAAGTTATTTTTAGTTCCTTTAACATGAATTCGAAGATCTGGATTTTTGGTATCGACATCAGGACGAGCGCCCGTTTTATCTCGAAATTGATCTACGATAGAATCTTTGATCTTCATGGCAACAAACCGCTGATCATGCAGCTTACATTCTTTTATCTTAACGTCGATGGCAATTGTCTGAGTATTTGAAATGTATTTCGTGAAATCATGCTTTTGAATTTCACTATAGAGTTGTTCATTGTCATACGCGATAAACTCAAGCACGGGTTTATAAACTCGACTTGCAATTCGTGAATGCAAGTTTACTTTGTAGCAACCTTCCCAAGAGCTTGCGAAATATACACCGCTCTTAGTTTTTTCAAGCTTTTCCATCCCAAGCTCTGCCAGTTCGTTATATAGGATACCGGAAACTTCATAGGGACAAGATGCAAAAAAATCAGCCATATTATTCTATCTACACTTCTGTATATTTTGGGCCCCCGGCGCCTTCGGGCGTGGTCCAATCAATGTTTTCGAACGGGCACTTAATGTCGCAAGTCTTGCAGTGTATACAATTTGTGTAATTGATTTTCAATTCTTTTTGGCTGGGATGTTCAGAGGATGGAATCATTTCATAAACGGCCGCCGGGCAAAACAGAGTGCACGGCGACTTATATTGAGGCTCACATACAGTACGACAGATATCGCCATTCTGAAGCAGTAAATGGTTAGGCGAATCTTCATCATGCATGGTTCCAGTTAAGTAAACGCTCGAAAGTTTATCCATGAATAAAATACCATCAGGCTTGGGCAATCGAATGGAATCTTCCAAGTCATCCTTATTGGACCAAACGCTTGCAATCGGCTGAGTTTGTTTGGCATCAACATGGGACTTCATATTATCAAATAGGCCTCGCCCACCGGTGATCTCTTGAAGCCCAATAAGCGGAAGTGACGCAAACATCCCTTTTGACAAGGTTTGGTGGAAGTTACGAACTCGATACAATTCCTTTTTTACAAAACTTTCTTGAATTCTCTTTTCATAGGAAGCCAAGACTTCCTGAGTCGACTTGCCAGCGGCCAAAGCCTCCATAGCAGTTGCCGCAACCAACATACCCGACTTCATCGCCAAATGGATTCCTTTAAGCTTTTGAACATCAACCATGCTAGCCGTATCGCCGCAAACCATCCAGCCATTGCCATAAAGTTTGGGCATTGAATACCATCCACCAGCAGGCAGCGTTTTGCCTCCATAGCCAAGCACTTTCCCACCTTTGATCATATTCATTACAAACGGATGAGTCTTTAATTTTTGCAGCTCCCTATGAGGATCTAACATGGGGTCTTTAGAATCTAAATAGGCTACTAAGCCGATAATTATTTTATCATCGGGCAAAGTATAAATGAACGTGCCACCAATACTTTTTTTCAGCGGAAATCCAAGGGTGTGAATCACTTTGCCGGGCTTTATTGACCCTTTTTGACACTGAATAACTTCCTTTACGCCTTCTTCGTAGACATCGGGATTTTTACCTTCATAGAGATTCATTTTTTTAGCATGCATTTGAAAAAGCGAACCGCGAGTCCCTTCCGCAAAAACGGTGATTTTCGATTTAACAATAATCCCAGCTTCAAAATTAGCTTTTGGCTTGCCGTCTTTGTTTCGACCTTTATCTCCCGTCCGAACACCCACGACTGAATCGCCGTCATAGAGTACCTCAACAGCGGCAAATCCAGGAAATACCATTATACCTTTTTGCTCGCACATTTGTCCTAACCAACGATTAACTTTTGAAATCGAAACTATGTAGTTACCATGATTTTTAAATGGTGGAGGCGTAATCGGAAGTTTAAAGTTTGACGATTTAGAAAGGTAGTGGACCTCGTCTTCTTTGACTTCAGATTCAAAGGGAAATCCCAACTCTAGATAATTTGGCATCAATTCTTTAAGAGCCGTCGGATTTAAAACGGCACCAGAAAGGCTATGAGCACCGACTTCTGAACCTTTTTCTAAAATCATAATGGTAGGCATCTCGGCAGTCATGCTCGGATCTGACGCTTTCTTCGACTCAAACAATCGAGCCATTTCCAAAGCGCATGAAAGGCCCGCTGAACCTCCACCGACTATCAATATATCAGTTTCCATTTCTTCGCGGGTTACCCCGTCAGGCAGAGGAAAAAAATTGTTTTTTTTCATGATTCCTCCAACTATTCCGCGCTCAATGAAGATTCAGACAATTCGCTATTGGATTGAATTTTTCTTTGAGGCTGACTGTACAAGAGAATAATTTTTAGCGGAGCCTCGTCCTGAAGAATTGCGTTCTGTTTGTTCTTGATAGTAGTCGATATTTTTTCAAATAGTTCTAAATCGACTGCCTCGGCAAAAACATTCAAAGACGAAAGTAAAAACAGACCGACCACGAACAGGCTAGCATTCATAATTTTCATATTCCCCACCTTGCTGAAAAAGCCTAAAACAATTGATCACTTTAACATTTTGCCACTAAGAATCAAAATCTATCAATTAGCTTTTAATCATAACTGTGCACGGCCAGTTTCCAAGGTAAAATAACTGTTTTTAAAGAAACTAAAATCCCAAGTCGCAAAAAAGTCCTTAGTCCAGACTAATCTCGTCCGCCGCCCAAGACCCTGCGTTTTTAAACCGATGACTTTCCATCGGAATCTGTTTTTTTACATTTTCGATATCATTTTTATTAAGTTCAACAAATTGTAAGGCCGGTGCATTAGTGATTTCAACAAGGACAGCCCCCCAAGGCGAAACGCATAAAGAATGACCATAAGTCTCCCTGGGGCGAGAGGCAGCGCCTTCCATCGCTGAATGGTGTGGGCCCATTTGGGCACTAGAAATGACAAACGCCTGATTTTCAATAGCACGGGCCCGATTCAAAATATGCCAATGGGCAGCTCCCGTTTTTTGCAAAAAAGCTGACGGAACCAAGAGGACGTCGATGTTTAGAGAACTATAAAAGCGATACAGCTCAGAAAATCGAATATCGTAACAAATTGACTGACCAAACCGCCAACCTTTCAAGGTAAACACGGCGGGCTTTTCCCCACGGCAAAAGCAGTCTGATTCCCTAATAGCTTTTTCCTGATTCAACTGGATGTCAAAAAGATGAATTTTCGAATAAGCTTTTATTATTTTTTTACCCGGAGTTATCAAAATCGAAGCGTTGGCGGGGCCCGCTTTTTCCATCAAAGCAACTGAGCCAAGATGAATATGAATATTCTTTTTTTCGCATAGATTTGCCAGCTGCTTAAGTTCCTCCGAGTCTAATGCTAGATACGAGATCGCATCATCTTCAATAATTCTAAAAAAAAGCGAATTTTCAGGAAAAAACAGGATATCCACTGCCCGATCAATATTTTCAACTAGGCGAGAAATCTGATCAAAATTGCGTGATACATTATCATTCGAATTTAATTGGGCGATTCCAACGACTAAATTAGAGTTCACCATTAAATACCCGCACAGCGCAAAGCTAGCAGACTTTTACTCATAATTTCTTCAGTGGAAAGTTTGTTTATAGCTTTATTGTTTATAAATTCTTCGGAGTCTTCATTAAAATCAAAGGGCAATTTTTCAAATGGAAAACTGCGTAGTGATTGGCCTACCAATTTTTCAAAATCCGTAGGGTCCATAATTGATTTCAAAAAATTTCGATTTTTACAGTAAACGTATACATTGGCCTGACTTAGCCAGTTCTCTTTATTATCTGCGGGCACATGATCGCCCCAAGCGATTGAATTTATAATTAAGAAAAATTTTTTCGCGTTTTCAAAAACAGCGGCCTCTTCAACTAAAGTGGGCAAGCACTCATTATCAAACTGATTAAGTTTGGTTAAAGCTTCGTTCATAATGTCAAAAAAATCTATGCAGCTGCCATTGCTTTTTCCGGTTTTACATCGAGAGACAGCCTCGGCAATTTTAGCGGGCAAGATATTTTTCTCAGCCCTTCGGCCATATAATTTACCAACGAGACTTAAACGATACGACTTCAATTGATCTTGACAAATAGAATGCGGAGGATCGTATAAAAAAAGCGCTCCAGCGACAATCGCCAACACAATAAATGGTAGGTACGCTTTATTTATGCTTTTCAAAGTCAAAAATTCCTTATTTTATTAAATCGAACTCAGCACGAACAGTATCTCCATTTTTCATTTAAAACTCAAAGAAGTTTCGTTTTTAATTGAGCTGCCAAATGCAGGTCCCTCTAAAAAAATGATCAAAAATCTAGGCTAAGCGCAATAATCTACACATTTTTTGAGACATTTTGAGGCAATTTCGAACCATAAGGGTTATCCAACCCAATTTGAAATTGACAATAGACCACATGAAATACTAGGTTGTGATCCTACGTCGGAGAGTAGCGCAGTTTGGTAGCGCACCTGCCTTGGGAGCAGGGGGTCGCAGGTTCGAATCCTGTCTCTCCGACCATTTTCTATAAAAAATTAATTTTTAATTTAATTTTCAAAATCTCGAATTTAAACAAAATCCATAAAAAAATAAATTAAGCATCCTGGGACCCGAGATGTTTGGACGTGTTTTACTCAAAATAATCTAATATGCGCACTATTGGGCGGCTATTGGAAAATCGAGAAAATTACATTTAATCGGTCAGACTGTTTAGCCAATAAAAAAGCCTCACTTTTAAAATGAGGCTTTTTTATTCCAAACTATATACCCGGCCATCGATTGATAGATAAGGCTACTATTTAGCTGGCTGTACTTTACAGATATGAATTGGAAACTCTTTTCTCAAAAGACCATCTTTTTTATCAAAGTGAGTTTTAATGTTAACTCCTTCAACAAGTAATTCATCTTTTTTAGTATAAAATTTAATGACAGTTCCCGTTTTGCCTTTATCAGAGCCACTGATAATCTTAACTTTTGAACCTTTTTTGTATTGTGATGCCACGATCAAGCTCCTAGTTTTTCTTAGCTAATGATTTTTTAAGATCTAATTTAATTTTTAAAGCTCTTTTAGACAGTTTAGCGTCATCTTGATTTAATATATACGTATCAAGCCCACCACGATGATCGATTGTACGTAATGTGCTAGTAGCCAATTTAAGTTTAAAAAACTTGCTAAGTTTTTTGCTAAAAAGACGTTTGTACTGAACATTTGGCTGAACAAGCTTTTTTGTCTTGATGTTAGAGTGACTCACTAAATTTTTAATAACGGGCTTCTTTCCCGAAAGTTCGCAGATGGCCATACAAAACCTT
>JAYVPD010000098.1:0-7493 GCA_043757515.1 Pseudobdellovibrionaceae bacterium | reverse complement strand
TGATCCCTTTCCATCGCGGATCTGTAGACCAAGTTTGCGTCAGTGTTTGAGCTTGTTGTTCCCATGGTTGCATTGAATCTCCTTTATGTTTTTAGCTTTGGTTATTAAGCTAAGTATTTATAAGAATGGGTTGTTAAAAAATCAGTGAATTCACTTGATAAAACTAAATGATCCAGAATCTCAGAGGCTTTTTGCAAGTGACTTGTTTTAAACTGATCCCTAATTTTTTCAAGTTCCTGTAATTTAAAATCGTTATACAAGGTGTCCGAAAATACACGTCCATCAGCCAAGGGAGTTTTAAATTTTAACCACTGCCACAGTTCGCTTCTAGAAATTTCAGCAGTCGCCGCATCTTCCATCAGATTGTAAAGTGCCGCAGCGCCAGTTCCACTTAGCCATCGATCTAGATAAAGTAGCGAAACATTAATATTGGTACGAACACCGACTTCCGTGACTTTGCCTTCAGGGATTTGGGTATCCAAAAGTAGATCGGGAGTAATTTGCTTATTTAGTTTTTTATCTTTTTGGTGAGGCTGCGCGCCCAAAACTGATACAAATTCAGCTCGCGCGATTGCAATTAAATCTGGATGGGCCACCCAGGTCCCATCAAAACCCATATCGACTTCACGCTTTTTATCCGCTTTAATTTGGTCAATGGCTTTGGCCGTGACTTCAGGTTCACTGCGGTTTGGGATAAATGCGGCCATCCCGCCAATAGCATGGGCGCCGCGGTGGTGACAGGTTTTTACTATCAACTCACAATACGATTTCATAAAGGGTAAACCCATAGTCACCTGGTGGCGATCGGGGAAAACAAATTTTCCATTATTTTTGAACTTTTTAATAAAACTAAATATATAGTCCCAGCGCCCAGCATTTAGTCCTGATATATGATTTTTGAGGGCGTGCAGTATTTCATCCATTTGAAGGGCCGCTAGGCAGGTTTCAATCAAAACCGTTGCGCGTATGGATCCGACTGGAATTTTAAGTTCATCTTGAGCCCATTCAAAAACATCGTTCCACCATTGGGCTTCTAAATAGGATTCCATTTTTGGCAAATAGAAATACGGCCCAGAGCCATTTTGGATTTTAGAGCGAGCAGTAAGAAAAAAGTTGAGTCCGAAATCAAACAATGAGGCACTCATCGGTTCGCCGTCAAATTCTAGATTTTTTTCTTCTAAATGCAATCCGCGAGGGCGCACTAACAAAGTAGCACCTTGAGGATTAAGAGCATAGGCCTTCCCATTTTCGCCTGTGTAAGTCAGTATTTTTTCGCTAGCCAATTTCAAACTGTAGTGTCCCACCACGACATTTTCCCAGGTCGGAGACAGAGCATCTTCTAAGTCGGCCATAAAAACATCAGCGCCAGAGTTTAGGGCATTAATTATCATTTTTGCTTCAGCGGGTCCTGTAATCTCAACGGTTCTTTTGGCTAAATCGGGTGGGCAGGGAGCGACAGTCCAGTTTGAATTTCTAATATAGGATGTTTCATTGGGAAAACCTGGCATATAACCAGCATCAATTTTTTTAGCTAGAAGGATTCGATCTTGAAGTAATTTATTTCGAGGTTGATTAAATTGTTTGTGTAATTTCTCTAAAAACTTAACGGCCGTTTCAGTAAAAACGAGATCATTAATTTGGCTCTCGGTCAGTTTGAAATTATCTAAAGAGTAGTTTTTAAATACAAATTTGTTAATCGTCATATTCAAAGTAGTAACCAAAATTAGCGAGAAAGGTACTATTAAATTTTTTCTTGCAAGTAGTTAGAGCGCTGACTCTAACAATGAAGAAAATTCGCTCTGTAAAAAAAATTGACAGTTAATTGTAGCTTAAGTGCTATTCATTACAAAGCTAGACGGTTTGAAATAGGTTTTTAGGGGTATTTAGATTGCTTACTCGTACTTTGAGCTGACTGTGATTTTGGTTTTAGAGCTATCCGTCTAGAATATCGAGAAAACAGTTTTCAGAATGGGGTATCGGGCTAAAATTTCAGTGGTGGGGTAGGTTATGAAGAATGTATTTAGCATTTTAAGCATTTTATTTGTTTTAATCTTGGGCTGCGCTCCAGAAAAAAAATCGGATCTGAAGATTAGTGAAGACCCAGAAATTATTAGTGGAACTGAAGTTACCAAGTTAGATCCGATAGCTAAAAACACTGTGCTGATTTACTACTTCCAAAAGACGCAAGTGACGGATCCAACTCCCACTGCTGTTGGTATGTGTACGGGAGTGATAGTTGGTAAAAAATCTGTTTTGACGGCAGCCCACTGTTTTGACAAACGGGATGCGACCAAAAAGAATTATATTGAAGTTTATTTCACGCAATCTGCGGCGGACATCGAGAAAATAAAAGCAGATGGTTTGATGATAAATGCCGTTCAATACAGTCAACACCCTTTCTATGACACAAAAACGCCGAGGCATTTTGATATGGCTGTTATGACACTAAGCGAAGCGATTCCTGCGGGGTTTGAGCCTATATCAATACTGCCAAACGATGTTGAATTAAAATTGGGCGATATTTTGATTCCAGCTGGTTTTGGTAAGATCGCCGACACAGAAGCTGATGCTAACACTAGATTAAATAAATCCAATGGCCTAAAAATAGTAGAAGACTGGGGCACACACATGATAGTCGATCAATCTGGCGGCTCAGGTATTTGCAGCGGGGATTCCGGCGGACCCGTGTTTTTTCAATCCAAAGGAAAACTGTATTTAGCTGGTATTAATCACGGGGTGACAACGTCCCAAGCCAATAGCACAAAAATCAATTGTAGGGATCGGGGCGTGATTGTGAAAGTCCAAACCCACAAAAGCTGGATTCAAAATCATATTGTGAATTAGGAATTTAGTTTAAATAAATCTTTATTGAAATTAATTCCGCTGCCAGTTTTTCGATTGTCATTTAGTTTTCACAAGTAAACCAGTCAAATAGTTAAATGAGTACCCAAACAGAATGACGTCAGGCCTTTCGAAAATTGCTTACCCAAATGCAAGCTCACGATGCGCAAGGAATTTTATCAAACTAGCCATAACGAACCTAAGTGGGAAGAGGGATCGTATTTTTCAAAAGAGCCGAAAATTTCAGATTCAAGCTGGGTAAAGATTGGTAGAGATAAACTTTTTACATCGGAAGTAAAAGGTATTTTGATACCGGGTTTTATGAACTGTTGTCACTGACCAAGAAGCTATTTTTCAGCCTTCCTTCAGCTAGGTTTAGTCGTAAAGTTTTTGAAAATCCGGATTGCTATTCTCGTTAGATTTTAATTGCAAAATTCTGCGCTTGGTTCCTTTGAGCAAAGGTAAAACTTAATTGCTTCATTTTGTTTTTTAATTTTATTATTTTCGACATTTAATTGCTGAATTTTTAAATCCATGTCGGTTTTATTCGATTGAATCGACGCAATTTCTCTAGTTTGCCTTTCTTGTTCAAGTCCAACAGCCAAGGCCTTAGAAAATAGCTCTTGAATCGCTTTAATCAAAGGGGAAATTAATTCGGTATAACGAACTCCATAGCGGTCGGTCGTTTCATCATGTGTGACGATCGATGTTTTTTGACTGGTTCTTAATTCCAAAAGTGCTTGTTTTGCTTCCTGTGCTATCAGCCCGTAGTGGACTTCGTTGTCTACACCGGTATTCCAGCGATAAGAGACAGGACGAAGCTTATTTATAAAATCAAGTCCCAGATCGCTATTGGTAATGTCTTTTTTCTCTCTACGGTCCGAAGTATTAATTGTACCGTTTGTGGCGTAAACATCGGTAAATCTAAAAGCCGCGTTTCCAAGGGAATAAACGTTGTTGGTAGCCGGCGAAATGACCCCCTCTACTTGCAAAGATGTCGCTGGGCTAGTTGTGCCAATTCCTACGTTTCCAGAAGTGTTAATGGTCAAACGGTCTGTTTGATTCACTGTGAGAGCAAGCTTGTGATTGGTTTCTGTTCCTACTTGCCCGTAGCCTGCACCAACACCTACGGAGATTCCATAGGAGCCTGTGTTTTGATAAAGACCATATCCACTACTTGTTGTTTTGATCATTCCGTTTACTTCAAGCGGTGCGGTCGGTGTGACTGTTCCAATTCCAACATTACCATTGTTATCGATTCTCATTCGTTCAATTGCAGATGAACTTCCGTTATTAGTCGTATTGAACGTCATGGCAGCGCCATTGTAAGATCCACTCCAGTTTTCTGTTGCGATCCCCATAATTCCGGCAGCGCCAGTGGAATAAGAACCCGCTTTGTACCCATCAAAATAGAGTCCGGCCAAAATGCTGTTGGCGGGTACAGCTGCGAAACCGTTTGCTCGTCTCATTGAAAACTTAACGTCAACAGAAGCGCCAGTGACCGCCGTCATTTGAAATTGGCCATTGGCACCATTCATTTCCATCCATGGATACGATCCAATGGATCCGCTGGTGACTTTTCCAATTTGAAGGCTGTTAGTCGCACCATTGTAGGTCAAATGTGCTCCCGGGTAGGAAGAGCCGACAGGCCCTGTTAGCAATAAACTTGCGGTACTTGCGGTTCCGGAACTTACAATTGCGTCCGTTGCGCCGGCTGGCTTGCTGACATGAAATATGGAAATCGGGGCCATTGTTCCAATTCCAACATAGCCGCTGGGATCAATTTGAAATCTATTTGAACCGGCGGTTGTAAGTGCGATTGAACCCGTTGTGGGATAGTAAATTCCCGTTGTCGTGTCAGGTCCACTTGTAACACCAGGGCCGCCAGCAGAGCCAGGTCCCGATTGAATTTGGGCATTTGAAATTATATTATTATTAATTGTAAGAGCCCCGCTTGATACAACGGCTCCCGTTAATGTTCCACCTGCTTTTGGCAGATAGGTGGCAGAAACAAACGTGTTCATATAGGCTTTGTTAACAAGGTCTGTACTGGCTGTTGGCGTGCCTGTACTTTCGATTGAATAGAGCATTGTACCGGCGTTATTTTTGACTTCTAAGAGATTGCTAGTCTGGCCAGCCGCGCCCTTTAAAAGTAAAGATACGATGTTGGCTGAGTTTACAATAGATTGTGAGGTGGTGAAGGTGTTGGAAGCGCTAGTCAAAGCTGCCGTTGTAAAGCGAGAATCATCCCCGGCAGCTAATGTGTTGGCTACGGTTCCAATATTTAAAGTTAATATTGGAGTAGTTGTTTGATTGGCAACTGTTAGGTAGCTGTTAGATGAACTGACATTGGAAACGCTTCCCCCGCCAGTGCTCAGTGCATTCCAAGTGGAGCCATTGTAAACTTTAATTTGATTAGTGCTCGTTTCGTAAACTTGCATGCCAGCGACTGGACTGCCGATTGTTCCCACTGTTGCTATTGTGGGGTTAGACAAGGCCTGCCCAGTTTTTCCATACAAACTTGAAGTGCCAGCCAGCAAGGCTTGAAGAATTGGAAAATTAGAACTTGAAAATATCGTTTCCGCATTGGCCTGAGTTAAAACTGCCGTCGACGAGTTTGTAAGAATCAAATCAGTTGTAGTTTTACCTTGAATTGTTTGTGCGACAGCTGAATACGGTGAACTGGCCAATGAAACATCAGGCGAAAGGGCTACAAAAGTGCTGCCATTGTCGTAATGTACGCGGACGAATTTATTTCCGACGACGGAAAACGATGAACCACAATCCGTAGGTGGTGAAACAGACGCATAGTTTGTGTCATTCAAAGCCGATAAAAAAGACAGGTTGTAAGTTGAACCACCGGTGCCAATTTCAATTTGAAACCCCCCTGTAGTATTGACAGGGATTGCCGATTTAATTTCTTCCCACAAAACACAAAATGTATTTGCGGAATTTTTAGCTCCGACCTGCACTTTCAAATTGATCGGCCCAACGATTGGGGTTCCATTTCCGTCAGTAGCGACGCCTTGATAGAAAAAGGTGGACGGCACTGAAAAGGGCGCTGCCGAAGCGTTTCTGATTTGGCTGGCTAAAAAAAATAGAAGCAGAATTGAAAATTTCATAAACCATCCCTAAGGGTTAAATTTTATTCTAGATTTAATGCGGACTGAATTATCCGAGGAAACTTGCGTCACTACAGTGGCTGCGGAAAGGGAAGCTTTGATTTTAATCCCCGAAGCTGATTGCATCAATGTGGGCGCGAAATTTACCAGGTTTTCACTTTTGCCAGTTGTATTCGGACTGTCCGATTTTCCACAGGTAACTGGTAAGGGAATCGTTGCCACTATATTTTGAGAGTCGCCGGGATAGGAAATAGCAATGTTCACCGTTTCTTCAGATTGAGTTAGATTGACATTTTCTAGTACCCCCACTCGGTAGATTTTTGAGGCATCCAAACCTGGATCAGAAAAATTTGGACAAGCATCACTGAGCTTTTGAGCGTAGTAAAATAATTCAAACGTTCGGCTGAGTCCCTTTGGAACTTCGAAGGTGATGGTTGGATTTTCATCTGCGAACACAAATCCCTTAGATATTCCCATCGTCGGACCACAACCAAAAGGGGTTTTTTCAATTTCCGGGCCATTTACATTTACAGCTAAACATAATTTTTTGTCCGAAGGGAAGCCTGTAGCTTGATCGGATAATTTTTTAACTAGCTGATTGGAATTGGGTAGCTTCAACTGAACGTGCGAATTTTCAGCAGCTTTCCTGGTACAGGAAATAAGCTCAAAAACTAAAAAGGTGAATACTATAGTCCGAATAAAAATTTTCATCACAAGATTTAATCGGACATATGTAGTATATAAAAAGGCTAATTTTTTGCAGCACGATCGTCTGGGCTAGATTCAGATCTTTAGTCCGCTAATCTCACCTTCAGATTTAATTTAATTGCTAATGCAACCAATCAGAATCTGGACTTTGCTTCTCTGTTTCGTCGCTTGATACGACATTTGAATTTTCGTGTTTTTTTAATTCGATGATTTGCTCTAGAGTTTCTGCATCATATTGTTCAGCAAAATTGTAGGCGTCATCGTCACTAAAGCCAGGCGCTTGACTACTTGTTTCATTAACCAAGGCAGAATCCATTTTATTTAACCACTCGTCGGCTAAGGATTCTAATTTTGTGTTAGCAGTAGAGTATTGAAAATGAAAAACCTGTTTATCAATAGTCATCGGCTTCCACAGAACGGGTAGCTCGGCTTCATAGTCTGAATCTTCAAAGCCATTTTTGGCTAGGAATTCGTTAAGCAGAGTTCCCAGGAAATCTAAGGCATTGTTCAGTTTAGTTAAAGTGTGGTCTTTAGCTTCTGGAATGTCGAAGGACACTTCAAAATTGTATTGTTTAAGGCGGCCAATGGGCAAAAACCCGATTCGTAAAACCATTTCCTTTTCGAAAACTCGCCCTTCAGAAATCACTTCAACGTTTGAAAGTTCGTTTTCATACTGGGATTTGACGGTGGTTTGGACGTTGTCCAGATAGTCCTTAGGCAGCACCGTCCATTTTTTAGAATCAGTTCGTCGAGGTTGCATAAGATCCTCTCTGGTTGGGGGTTTCGTAATCTGCGGTTTTATACGAAACTTCCGTTTGACAC
>JAYVPD010000097.1:0-27997 GCA_043757515.1 Pseudobdellovibrionaceae bacterium | reverse complement strand
CAAAAGTAGACGCCTTTGTTGCTTTTCTGTTTTCACTAGGATCGACGCCGTTAACCAATAGCTTTCGCAACTCATGACGAAGTCGTCTGGCTCTCTTTAGACCAACTTCGGGATACACACCCAATGAGAGTCGTTTTTCTTTGCCACCGAATCGATATTTAAGGCGCCACCATTTGCCACCACTGGGAGCTATCTCTAAATACAAACCTGCCCCATCAAATAGTCTTTGGGCCTTCTGTGAAGCCTTGGCGGCTTTAATAGCTGTATCGGTCAACATGGGGGCAACTCCTTCTTAAGATTTACAGTTGCCCCCGTAATTGCCCCCAAAGCAGTTCGGATGTCAACAAACCTATTAGAACCAGTTTAGACTTATATTAACATAATTTCATATAGTTAGGAAGTTTTTTGGACTTAAATGAACTTCCTTAAACATCAAAATGGTGGAGGAAATTCCGTGCCTCCAACCACTTGATACTACACACTTAGTTTTTTGGTGTCCAAAAAAAGTCCAAGTTGAGGTACAAAAACTAGGGATATCGACCGTGAAATATCGGGACAATGAGGGAAATCCTCTTTGCGATTGGCCATTATGTTTTTGGCCCAGACTCAAACAAACTGGCTTGAGCCCCTTGATTAGCAGGCGAAAAATGCCCAGGGGCATGAATCTGATAGCCCATACTTTTGTAAGCTTGCAGACGCTTACGGTACATCGAAATGGTCAGGCCACTGCATGTGTCCAGATAATCGTAAATGATTACGTCCTTTTTCCCAGGCCACTTTCGGTGGAGTCGCCCAGCATACTGAACCATGCGACCCTTGAAAGAAATTGGCATGGCCAAGATCAGAGTATCAAGCCTCGGGATATCAACGCCTTCACCAATAAGGGATGCCGTTGCAAGCAAACAAATTAGTGAATTTTCGTCGGCGGCGTTCTTCACCTCGTCCATAATACCTTTACGAGCCTTTTTCCCCATACTTCCTTCGAGGCGAAGAACTTTTATTGAGCTTGAAAGACTTGTAATTTCTTTCTCTAAAGCCTCCAGGTGCTCTTTTCTGTCAGAGATAATCAAAGGAAAACGAAAGGCCGCAACTGAATCAACGACATCTTTTGCAATGAGCTTTAGTCGCCCGATATCTGCGGTCAGCTGATCCCAGACAATATGAATCGGCGGTCGATGACCGAGCTCTTGAGAGAGTTTTAAATTTGTCTCTTTCACAACAACTCTTTTGGCAATATGCAGATCGCCTGAAATTTTTATTTCATGACGAACTGGCCCACATTGCATGAACAGAATTTTTTGATGCCCATCTTTTCGATAAGGGGTTGCTGTAAGGCCAAGTATAAAACGAGCCGAGCTGCGCTTGAGAATGGCTTCAAATGTTACCGCAGGAATATGATGGCATTCGTCGATTATAATTTGTCCGTAGGGAGCAAAAAAATCTTCTAAATCTTCAATTTGTTTTAAGGTCAGAATTGTAGCGATGTCGATTTTACCAGTGGGCTTCTTTTTTGTTCCGCTAAATACGCCGATCTCTTTGATTGGCATACCAAGAAAACGAGACAGTTGCTCTTTCCACTGTTCTAACAATTCCTGTCGATGAACTAGAATCAACGTCGGTGTTTTTCGCTGAGCAATGATAGCACAAGCCATGACAGTTTTGCCGCTTCCAGGGGGAGCAGATAAAACGCCAGTTTCATGCGCTGTAAGCTTTTTGATGGCCACCTTCTGCTCAGGAAGCAGGTCACCTATAAATTTTTGCTTTAATTTTTTAAAGACGGGTCGCACATCACGAATGTTCACGTGCGCGCCAGCTTCGTTTGCTATAACCACACACTGGTCAAGTACGCCTCTGGGCAAAATGAGACAATCAGGCAAAACTTCGCCGTCAAATATGAATCTTGATTCAGGATAAGTTTGAAAACGCATTCGCTCGCGTTCATAAAATTTGGGATTCGCAAAAGTTGAAGTTCGCTTAAATGCCGACACCAAAGCACCAGGCAGATTTTGCGTTTGAATTTTCAGTTGCGCGCCCTGCTCGATTTCGACATTTCCGCTAAAAAGACCTTTAAATATTTTAGGCTTCGCAAGCGTCATAAGTCGTTCATCGGTCTCCATTGTGACATGCTCTTCTTCTAAATTTTGAAGAGGTTCTCCTTGAGGCAAGGTCTGTTGAATAATATTTTCGACATCCAACAATGATAGCCGTTTGACTTGCGCAAGATATTCCCACTGATTCGGGTAAGGTTTAAAATTTTCATCAACAAATACTGAATTTTCTTTTTCCCGCGCTTTCTGCTGCAGAGGTAATGCGATGAGATTTCCGAATCCACCTTTCGGTAAATAGTCCTGATTTGGAAAAAATCTGTCGTAGCTTTTTAAATTTAATGTCTGCCGCTCCTGAAATGAACGAGACAAAATAGCAGTTCCGAGCCTTCGCGCATTTTTTGCGGGTATGCCCGTGGTGAAAAATACCCACGCATGTCCACCCTTACCAGATCTTGACCGTTCAATATGAGCATGAACACCTAGGCTCAACGCGGCTCTTTTGTAGGCTGCAATATCTTCTTGCCAACCATCACCATCAAAATCGGCAGCTAGAAAAACACACGAATCATTTTCTGTGATCGCATAAGTTCCAATCGTCTGTAGTCCCTGAAGGTGATTTTTGACTGCAGTTGCGTCTAATGCTGGAAATGCTTGGTTCGGACAGTCGGAACATTTCTTATTACCATTCGGCGGTTTTTCACAAAGCCCGCGTACCCATTCGTTCGTGCAAGCTGGAGAATACCCCTTCTTGTCTTGTTTCTGATTTTCCCAAAGTTTAGGATATACTGATTTTCTGCAACGAAAGAGTGAAAGAAAAAGACTAATCTTTTCTTCGCTCGTATCAGGTGTTTTGTCGCTGGCCTGACTTCCTACAAGTGGTGCGGATTGATTTAATGCCGCCTCTTGAAGAGACAAAAGTTCTTCTACAATTCGGCTTCTTTCAGAGTCAATCTGCTGAAGCTGTAATTCAAGATTCTTGATACGCTCATCAACAGCCATCAATCTCCTGTGATTATCGGAAATTCAAAATGGGTTAACTGCATAACAAAATCTTATTCATAAAAAAGCGAAATCTTCTTATCGCCATTCTGCGCATACTTTCCCTCAGTTGTTGCAGCATCGGTCTTGTATGAGATTTTTTTCACAAAACCCAATTCACGCAGTCTTTGTCGAACTCTACGAACATCATCCAAGTTAGTACAGTCATAGGTGTATACGCAAATTAGTCGCACGCTTGGGCTTGTTGATAATTCATTATGCTTTGCTGTTGCAACCTTGGCTGCGATCCCCAGCCGTCCTGCTTTTGCTTCTGAATCAATGATTTTCCAGACAGAATCGACACGACCAGTTGAAATAAATAAAAGCCACTTACCAGAGTTCTGCGACCAGTTTCCACTGGGTGCCGCAGATTCGATCCAGTAATTATCGCAAGCTTTTGATGGCGCGAGGGTTAGCTCTGATGTCATGGTAGCGTCTTGTTAATTATCATTTCAGAATACCTTTTGATGAGCTTAAATTTGAATCCTCATGCGATGGAGCAAATTTCCGAATTTGTTCTTGATAGGCAGGGTTTCTATCTGCGTGTGTATAGAGGTGAATAAGAACCGCTGCGCGAAACAGCATTGAGTGAAGAATAATTGATCCATCTGCAATCTCGCTCACAGCACCAGTCTTTTTTAGCTCACCCATACACGTTGCTGTATAAATATTTTTGCCGCCGACAGCATCTCGTAGCTCTTGCTTTGTCATGGGCCGCTGAGCCAGTGCCAAGACATTCAATACTGTTTCTCGCAAAGTGCCTTTGCCTTTGAAATCATATAAATCAGAAAATTCTTTGCGTGCCATTTCCGCCGCCGATTTCATCAGAGCGGAAGTCCAATCGTCAGCTCCGATTTTTCCATCACGATCCACTTCAACTAAATTATGACCAATGACTTGTATAGAATGCGGGTATCCACCCGCAACGTCGATATTTTGCTCCAACGCTTGTTCATCGTAGGTCAGTTTGGATATTGCAAAACCCTTAGTAAGCACCTCTTTAGCCTCGACCCGAGGCATAACTGCCAATTCAATAATATCAAAGTGCCTTCGAGCAGAGGGGTCGCCTTTAAAAAATCGGTCCATTCCTTCAGGATAACCAATAACTATAAAAGAAATTTTTCCCAGACGACTGACGTCAAGAGTTGTTGAAATAGATCTCAAAATTTGAGCCGCGCCATCCAAATCTTTTAGGTTATGAACTTCATCAATGATGATTAAAATTCCATCCAATTTTTTGGGATCGTCTTTCAATTCATCTATTCCGCTAACTATATTTGAAAAGACTGAAACAGCGCGATCTTTAATGACGGTCAGTTTATCTTCAGTTTTGACCTCGCCTTCAACGGTTGCAGAGGCTCCGAAGGCACCAAAAGTAAATTTGCCATTCTTAAAAAAGTTGCCAAGGCGTTGGCTTAATCTATGAATAACCGACTCTGGCATTCTGTCGGTCATGATATTCAAACTTGCCTGTAAGACTGATTCAAAACTTTGGCCTTTTTCGACAGCATAGTAGCTCGTAAGGAATTTCAAATTTTCAAGGTGTGGATCTTGGGCTTCGGCGGTGTACATAATCAACTTCGCTAAAGCCGTTTTTCCGATTCCTCGCTCGCCCTGTAAAACAAAGCTTGCAGGCATTCCTTCACGGACTTGGGTTAGTTTTTTCAAAATTTGGAACACTTGGTTGTGGCGCCCAGCAAACAGAGTCGGAGTTACGACAGAATTCGGATTAAATGGGTTAGCAGGTCCAGACATTCTCTTTTCTCCAGTATTCACTGGACCTTATGACACTTTTAGCTGGATGGCAATTTCTTTTAGTTGGCTTATATTTGGCCCCACTTATCTTTTAGTTGGATGAAAGTTGGCCTATTCAGTGGGATGAAATCTCTTGCGAACCGTTTGAAACTGAACTTTGACTCAGTTATTGCGCAACAAGAAGGTCGATTTTTATGGCACTCGTCAGGATAAGTTTGCTCAACCGCCTCGCGCATCAAGGCTCGCGCTTTAGACGACGACTGATCAAGTTCGCACCTTTCTCTTGTCTTTGTATCGGGCCATTGCGCGTAACCTATGTAATCGCCATTTTCTGCAAGATGAAGGCGTGAGCCATAGCTTCCGCATTGTTCTCGGATCGCCTTTGTGACTGACGCCCAGTTCTCTTCAAATTGTTTTTCTTTGCCAGATTTAATTTTCCATCGGTAAAGAAAGATCGTCATACTCATTGGATACCTCCGCTTGGGAAATGAAGGCGTTCCTGCGCTGTGTACGAAACCTCAATTTCATGTCCTGACGGATCGTGGACATACCAAGATTTTGAAGATGGGTATTCGATCTGTCCGCCGTAATACAGTTTAAGCTTATTGTCTTTAACGGTTTTTTGCCAGTGTTCAATATCTGAAACCCGAATACCAAAGTGGTAAATCTGGTGAGCCGATTTATCTTCAAGCTTATCAGCGGCGACTCTTCCAGAATATTCCGTTATACAAATCATAAAGTCGTTGAAGGCTACGATACCCCACTTAATACCTTGAGGGGTCGTTCCTGATTCAACGAGTGCAAACCCGAAAATCTGTTTGTACCACTCGATGCTATTCTTTAAATTCTCGGCAGTTAAATTGATGTGATCTATTTTAATGGTCATATTGACCTCCTGACATTAACAAAACATAGGCTAGACATTTTAGTAACTATAGTGTTATTAAAATATCATATGGCTATTTTAAAAGACAAAGCAGGTCAGAACATCGCAAAGAACCTGGCCTCGCTTCGTGAAAAGAAGGGTCTTTCTCAAGCTTCGCTAGCGAAAATTTCAGGGACTACTCGTGCTTCAATAGCTCTATTGGAATCTGGGAGTGCAAACCCGACTTTGGATATTCTCCTTAAAATTTCTCAAGGCTTAAGAATTTCGATTGATGAATTCATTTCTTCACCGCGAGCGGAATGTAAACACATCAAAGCATCGGATGTTCCTATCGACAGGCGATCCAGAAACGGCGTCATTTTAAGAAAATTACTGCCTGATAAAATACCCTCGACAGAAATGGACGAAATACATCTTGAGCCAGGTGCGACGATGACGGGTTCTCCTCATGTTGATGGTACGAAAGAATACTTCACCTGCACCAGTGGACAGATCACAATCGGTGTCTTAGGCGAAATTTATAATCTGGAAAGAGGTGATGTCTTAGCATTCCCTGGAGATAAACCACACTCATATAGAAATTCAGGTAGAACCATCGCCACAGGAATTAGTGTGGTTTTCTTTGCAACTGGGGAGTGAGAAATGCTTAATGCATTGTTATGCGTTCTACTTTTCATTTCTGATCGCAGATGGCATAATCAGTCATATTGGAGTGTTTTATGAAACAAACTAACTGGATTCCGATTGTGCTATTATATTTTATCGGCACTTTTTCTTTTGCTGGGCCGCCTGCGGTCAACCTTACCCTTCCGAAACCTGAAGCTCGCAAGCAAATGGTCCTCAAATTAAAGACCGAAATAGATCGCATTGATGGCGAAGGGCTAACTCCTAGAGCAAACCGACCCGAATCATGGGACGAAACCGTCAGCCGCCTTGTGAATGAAGCCTACTTGGCAGAAAATCTTAATGATTTAGGAAGAGTCTTCAAACGATTGGATGCTACCTACCCAAACCTTCATGCAAAAATATACCTCGCTCCTGGCCTGGATGAAAAAAAGGATTCTGGTAGCGTTGTACTCCCCTTTAAATTTTTCCCCCAGGCTATCGAAAATTCTCAACCAGTTACATCATATAAAATAAAAACTGATAAATCTGGTGAGGAGTTAAAAACTGGCGACGAGCTAATTTCTATCAACTCGGTTCCCATTGAGCAATGGTCTAAAGAAAATTTTATCTTCTGCAAATTTCCATTAAGGGAACAGTGCGAGGTTGAGTTTTACGACAACTTCAGAAATGAACTTTTAGGATGGAGCCGACATCAGCCGTTAACTTTAGAAGTGAAAAGGTTTGGGCAGATTCTACATGTTGTAACAAAGCCAGAAATTAAAAAATCTCAAGAAGATGATGAGGGCAGTAGTCTTCCCTGCGGCGTGAAGAAAGACAGGTACAAGGGATTTGAAGTTACCTATGAAGGTCAGAATCTTTGTGCTTTTGAATCTAAAAAATACCCAGGCACGGTTGCGCTCAGAATTAAGAGTTTTCGCTATGACGACATGCCCTTTGCGGTTCTTGACGGCGAAGTTCAAATTTTTTGGAATAACTATTGGTCCAAAAAAGCGGCTCACGTTAAAAAGGTAATCATTGATGTCATCGACAATTGGGGTGGACAGTCACCCGTCCCTTACTATGCTCTTCTTTATTCAAAACCGTATCAGGAGCAGTACGTTCAATTTAAAAAAATAAGTGAGTTTGAAAAGCCTGAAATTCTTGAGAGTTTATTTTGGGGCGATAAGGGAAAAGAAATTTGGTTCGGAAACATTAAAAAGGACGGTATGTTTTCTAATCTTAAGTTCGGCGAATTTCTCCCGCCAATTCCGCAGTTTTGCTCCAGCTCCAAAAAAGATTGTCGTGAAGGATTTTTTCAACCGCGCAAAAATGGATTTAATGGCCAGATCCGTGTTCTTAAGGACCACTGGTGTATTTCGTCTTGCGTGGGGTTTGTCTCAAACATAAAAGACTTATTTCAAGATCGCGTAAAAACATTTGGGTTTCCTGATTCTGGCGACTCTGCGTATTCAAGACTATCAGTTCTTGTCAGCCCTAAGGGAAACTCTGCAGAGGCAAAAGTCGCCGCAATGAAAAAAGCTAAAAATCCCGATCAACCTGAGGACTGGGTACGACAAGTGGTATCAGTCACTCGGTCTACGGACAAAGACGGAAATATACTTTCAGGGAAACCTCAAAAAATTGACGACTGGATACCGCGTAAATGGGACCAGGGTTACGATGACTGGGTGGCGCTCACTTTTCAGAAAGCATTGATAAAATAAGGTCCAATTTTTCTTGGACCTTATTGAATTTTAAATTACCACGGCTTTGTTGACTTCAAACCAAGGTCCTCTGGATTGGCGACATAAATTAAATGGTCCACCCATTTCCCATATTCAAACCAATACCGTTTTTTGATGCCCTCTCTGCGCATCCCAATAGCCTTAACCAAACGTATCGATTTTCGATTATCCAAATTTATGGCCGCTTCTAGACGATTGAGCTTCAACTGTTTGAATCCGATGTTCAGTCCCGCCGCCGATGCTTCTTGGCCGTAGCCGTGACCCCAATGACGGTTATAAATCTGATAGCCAAAGTTAGCGAACTGGTGAGTGCTCCGAACAAATACATCGAAATCAATATGCCCCACAAGCTGGCCGCTCTTCCTTTCAAAAACGCCGAACCAGTAATAGTCGTCATTCTTTGCAAGCTCTTGATGGCGTTTTATTACCTTCTTAAACTTCGCCTTTGAACATTGCCTCGCAGTTTTCGGACCAACATCCCATTTGCTCTGTACAGCAAGGCGATTTACAAACGAGTCGAGCCAGTTTGAATAGTCGCCTGGTTTCAGCGGCCTCAAAATCAGCCGTTTGGTGCGGACTTCTTTGCGCATCATTGACGACCTCGGTTTAAAAAATAGACCCACTCTTCCATTTCACGAAAACGATCACACCCATGCGCTTCAAAGAGCTTAATCATTGATTCGTTCGTTGCTACTGTCCCGCCGTGGTAAAGTTTCCCGCCCTGCGCTTTCATGACGGCAAAACTATGACGGTGAATCTATTTGCCAAGTCCTTGCGATCTAAACTTTGGAGCGATTCCCATATAGGAAATTCGGGACCAACCACTCTTTGGATTGATCTGAACAACAGTAAGGGCCGCGACGGCGGACTTTACAAATCCAATGTGGATACAGGCAAGACCTGCGGTCAAAACTGGATCTGCTAAAAAATCTTGAATGAACGTGCGCGGATCATCGTTCGGATCGGTATCTGGATCACCCTGTGCAACAGTTGCCAATAACTCTGCAATTTCTTGCTCGTTCCAGTTTAACTGCTCGGCAGTCTGCCATCGAATCGGAGAACCAGAGTCGTCTGGTAATAGATCAATAGATTTTCTGTACTCAACTCGATCATGCTTCTTCGTAAAGCCAAGGCGCGGAAGCTCTGCACCTAGATCTGACAATCCTTCGCTTGTGATAAGACGAAACATCACCTGCCTAGCAGACCGTAATTCTGCTTCTTCTAGTGCAAGAGCAAGTGCGCTTGTCCACTGGCTGACATCTGGATGTGATTCCGTTTTTTTTATCTTAATACCATAAACATCGGCCCATAGATGTTCGAGCACCACAGCGCCGATTTCTTGGCCAGCATCACCGACCAAAGCAAAATCCTTTGAAAAGAACATAAAGCTCCTAAGTAAATTGATTGAGAACCCCTCGAGGGATTCGATTAACTTAGGGCAGCTCTTGCTAGATCAGATGAGTTTTTCGATTATCGAATTTGAACTAGGAAGCTGCCCTTGTGACTGATTGGATTTTTCATTGGACGCCTCCTTTTTGTAGGTTTGAGAATTATTAGTATGCGCATCAGGTCATTTTGTCAATTCTTAGACCCTGGAGTTCTTCGATTATTTTACGTTAAGATACGCTTTACCCACGCCAACCTCCCATTTTCCGTGCGCAATGTCCTTCATCTCGGAAAGCTCCTCAGCTGTGACCCAGCGATACTTTTTGATATTGGGACTGGGTTTTGGCTCCGTAGTGGTACGGGCTACATAGTGACAAATGAAATGCCATCCCCCAGGCAATACGAACGACTCGACACCATTTAGGTTTATGTCCGAGGGTTCTATCCCAAAATCTTCGCAAACCTTCAGCGCCCTTTCCTCAGGGTCTTCTCCAAACTCAAGACCAGGGGCGGGAATCCACCAGCCCGATTTTGATGGATTTGGTGCCTGCTTGTATTCGACCAGTAACAGCCTGTCTTTGTTTACGATACCCACATAAACGATGGGTTTGATTACGCCTTCTTTTGTCTCAAACATTGTGACCTCCTAATAAGTCACTTTTACCGATATTCGGTTGAAAAATAAAACTATCTTAATTAACTTAATAAGTTAGATATGCTAACTATTCCAAACTTTGAACGACTTAAAATTTTCCATATCGTTTATCTCAACAGAAGCATTCTGAAAGCCGCTAACGTATTAAACGTTACAAGGTCCGCCGTAAGTCAGTCTCTGAAAGCTCTTGAAGGCGAGTTGGGAACGCCGCTATTCATTCGAGACAGTAAGAAATTTCAACCCACCGCTGAAGCCGAACATCTTTTTCAAGCGATCAATCCCTTTGTTAACGAACTCCACTCGGCGCTTCAGCACCTAGAGTCTGGGATCAAAACGCCCGTTGGACATATCAGAATTGGTGCCCCAATGGACTTTGGTTCAATTCACTTAACCAAAATAATCGGAAAGTTTAGAAAAAAATATCCGTTTGTCACATTTGAATTGCAGTTAGCGGTCCCAGTTAAGCAACTTGACCTTCTTTGCGACGGCAAACTTGATATGGCATTTATCGACAACGGTGATGTTCATGCGGAAAAATATCCTGTCTCAATTCAAACCGTCATGAAGGAAGAATTTGTAATGGCTGCTACAGAAAAATTGTTCAAAGAATTTCAGTTACAAAACGCTTCGACTCAATCATTCGCCGAGATTCCAATTGTTGACTACCTTCACCACGGGCCTGTCGCCCGAATGTGGATCAAGCATCATTTCTCAAAGATGCCAAATCAACTTAATGTCATTTTCTCGGCAGAAAGCGTTCGAGCAGTTTTAACTGCCATCGCCGAAGACATCGGCGTAGGGGTAGTCCCACGCCAGTTATTAGTCGGCGAGTTCAAACACTTGAAGCCAATCGAGACCTCAAAAAAACCCTTCATTAATCAGATTATGATAGCCAGACAGCAGGGAAAAAAGGCGAGCTTTAGAGAAAATGAGTTTATTCGGTTTTATCGCCATGAGGTAGGACTTGCTCGAAACAATTGATACCGCATCCAAAAACTAACTTTGCAGTTTTTCAAGGCTAGGCTTACACCAATTTTTGTCTTCTGCACTTAACTTTTCAAAATATGAATTTGCCTGCTCCAAAGCTTTTGCGAAACCAATCGAATTTTTGCGAGATTTTTCAACCAGGGTAAGTACTTCGTAACCGAAAAACATTTCTAGTGCTGGCGCATTGTTTTCCTGAGCAATCTCCAAACATATTTGAGCGTGCTCAAGCGCCTTCGTAAGGTCTTGTGCTTTCAGATAGGTCATCGCTAAACGATATTCACCCCATGTTACTTCTTTCCACGTTCCTGCAATTTCCCAATACTTGCGTCCCGTTTGGGCGGCTAAGATCATCAATTCAGTATCTTTAGCCGTTCGCGTTTCTTTTTCCTCGAGACTGCAAGCCAAATTATTTCCTGCAACGGCTAAGGCACGATTAGCTGGGTCGTCCTTTTGGATTCCTAACTGAGCTTTTTCCAAGGCGTCGCGAAATAGGGCCTGAGCTCTTTCAGAATCTTTTTGTTCGCTTAGTGCAGAAGCCGTAACAGCAAGAACTCGGATTTGATCGGATACTGATAAATCCTGAACTGAACTTCTATTTCCAGACGCCAACTCAAGACTCGTAATTGAACGAGTGATCGCTTTGTCACTTTCGCTGTCTTTTAAAAAACTTGGAACCTGTTTTAGCTTCTGGATGAGTTGCACACCGTTGTCCCACTGCCCCAAGTGCTCGCCAAGAACATGCGTTATCAAATGAGCAATTTGTGGAATTTGTGAAGCCGTCTCAACCAAATTTATTCCATCCGCCAGTCGGTTTGCCACTTGCTCTGCGTGTGTAGCATGATCATTCCAAGCCTGATTTAGAAAATCCTCGAATTTCACTTCATCTCCCTGTTATAGGCCATGTTCTACAACATCAACTCCCCGCAAGGATAGGGACATACGGTGGCATCAGCCTAACTTATTGATTCTAAAAACCTATTGGCCATCTCAACACGAATACTAGCTTCACATCGGCGGTATAAATCAGCGGATTTCTTCGCAAAAGTTTTTGCCTCTGTCAGTTTAAGAATATTGGTCGAAAGTGTTTTTGATAATTCCAGAAGGAGGGCCGCTTGATACATGGAATACTCTTTTGAAATGGACACACCCTTCCGAAGATATTCTTCTGAAGCAGAATTATCTCCGATGAGTCTGGAAATTCGTCCCGCAAATTCATAGTTCAACCCTTCTTCTATACCAAGCTCTAAAAACCCGCTCAGTCCCTCAAACATTTCTTTTTTCGCCTTATCAAATTGTCCATCCTTTGCGTAGATTTCGGCATTGATAAACTTTCCAATGTTCAGACCTCTGCGATAGTCATCTTGGATCGCAAATGCGATTGATTTTTCAGAAGCCTCACCAGCCAATTTAAATTGGCTTTTCTGTAGATAGATCATCGCCATGTGGCACCAAGCGATACTGAGGTTCATAGGCTTTCCATAAAATGTGAAAACATCAATAGCCCGTTTCTGAATATTTTCCGCAGAATCAAAATCTCCTGCTTCATACAAAGCTGCGCTTAGATTCGAGTAGGTAGAGCCAATTATTTTTGGCTCTATGAATCGTTCGAGACTTAAACACTCTTGGTAGGTTTGAATGGCCTTTGTACTGTTTCCTCGCCAAGAAAAAATATTTGCCTTGCTTAAAAGAGCACCTGCGAGCACACCCTTATCTCCACATTTACGGGCCAATTCCTCGGCCTTCTTATTATAAATGTCTGCCTGGTCTATTTTGCTCTGTCGCCAACTGGCTACGGTTAGCTGATTATAAAGCTGTCCAAGGATACTTGCGGGCAAATTCGGAACAATAGTCGCTTTAAGTAGACCTTCGATGACATTCCACTCGCCAATCGGTCCAAGTTTTTCCATCAGTGAACTGGCCGCAATAAGACTTGCGGCGTTTTTTTGATCTTCAGGAGTCGCTAGCTGATCAGCCTCATCTACAAGAGTGAGCTCTTTGAGTTCGCAGCTTAGAATTTTTGCTAAAGCTTCGGCATTTTCAATCTGAACTGACTTTACTTTACCTTGAATCCAACGAATCACAGTTTTTCGATCAACACCTACCTGCTCAGCAAGCCACCATTGTTTGATTCCAAGCTCGGCGATACGGTTTTTTAAAAAAATACTATTAAGGAGGATTTCTTTATTTCTTTTCAACTTGCCCTCCATCCAAATAAAGCTCGGACTTTAACCGTTCATAACGATCCGACTGAAGCTTAAGGGGGCCCTGGGGAGGCCCCTTCAAAACTCCAAGTTCCAACAATTTTTTGTAAGTAGTCTGGGCCTGAAAATGTTGAACGAAGCGAAATTCAATGACAAAAAGTTCGGTAGACAACATTTCTTTAATTTGTTTTAGCGTATATACCGACCTTTTCCCGATGACGTCCAAAACGTCGGAAAGGGTATCAAGGCGATATGTTTTCTCGACAATTCCGAGCGTAGTTATGACTTGGTCAGGAGAGGAGCGATAAAAATAAATTAAAGCTCCTTCGCTCATTTCCTTGATGGACGATTTGCTAAGGTAAACTTTTTTTATCGTATTTCCTGGAGCATTACCTAGAGGATTAAAGCCGTCCAAAGATAACTGTTTTTTAGCCTCTGGAAATAAAATGTCGTGATACGCAGGGACTATCGGTATGACGAACTTGTCCACTGAAGTATCATCATAATAAAACGGGCTATATTTAATATGAAATTTCAAAGCGTCCATTTTTGGAAGGCCCGTAGGGGGGAAATGTTCTTTAAAATAGACCATCTCTGATTCGCCAGTTTCCTTGTTGATTTTGAACTGCTTATGAACCTGAAATCCAAAATCTTTAACAAAAGAAACCAAATATTCGTGCCTTGGGAAAGCTGTAAGCCACGTTGATTTCATTCCATTCTTCGCCGAATACAAGAAAGCCTGTTTTAGTAAAAGCTCACCAAGCTTTCCACCTCTGGCAAACTCATCAACTTTGAACGTACATAGTTTTAGATTTGGAATTCCAAGGCCAGGAAAGTCTTCCGTGATTTCCTTTTTATAAATGCATATTCCCGCGAGCTTTCCATCAAGCTCAACGATCCACGCTTTTCTTTGCTCGGCACTCGCGTTGTTGTACCAATTATCAAAACCTTTGTATCCTTCACGGAGAGAATCAAAAATCGGATCTTTTAGACTGATATTGTAAAGAAACTCCTCCCTGACGTGGGGAAGCTTGACGGACTCAGGTTCCAAAAATCGCTTGATAAGATTTATCGCAGCTTTAACAGTAAGAACTCGGTCGTGGACGCTGCCGTGCCTTGCTCTTTGATGAAGTCCGTCGTCTTCAGAAATTAGATAGTTCACGCATCTTCGGTGAATTGCGAAAAGAAGCTGACTGTCATTAACATCATTGGCCCTTTTAATGCGGCCAAAGAGTGATTCGATCGCAGGTAAATCAGCTGACGGAGGACTTTCCAAGACAGGATACTTGGTAAGCCTCGAAAGCATCTGCTTGCGCCGAACTTCATTTTTATCACGTTCAATTTCAGTCTTAGTCAAAGGATGGAACTGAATTTTTACCTTGTGTTTAAGGCAGAGGTTTGAAAATTCACTGAATGACGTTCTTATCTCGCCTTTATCGTCAACTTCTTCCAGTTGGATAAATATGTTGGTATCGAGAAGGAAGGTAAACACGTTAGCTCAATTCGCTGACTCTATCGGTTTCCACATAGCAATATGATTGAGGTGGGCGACTTGGTAAAAAGTCATATTTATCAAGAGTAACTGGCTTATCGTAACGAAGATGGCCACTCAGCTTAATGGCATATCCCGCTTTATGTCCTGTGAAGTATTCTTTGAAGTCGGACCAAGAAATCATGGCTTCAATACAAGACTCATTCCAGAGCTTATCAATGGCAAGTTTTTCCACGGACTCAATGTAGCACTCCCCAATTATCATGCTAATCGGCGCAGAGGCGTAAATAATAATTTTAGTTCCTGACTTCACATCCGATGGAAATTTCTTTCTTAATTCGATCTTTTTCACTCCCTCTACAATTAAATTTGCATACCCAGGCTTTATGCTCATCAGAAAATCCTTATTTCCCATCTAAACATCCTTTCTTGGCGAGCGGTTAACATAGGCATCCATCAATTCTTCCATCACCTTGGATGCGGAAGCATGACCGCACTTTTTTTTAAAAGATGAGAATAATTTTTTGGAGAGATAGAGCGATACTTTCGATCTGTCCGTTCGCGGCGAAACCTTTTCCATTATTCTATCAATATCAACCACGATTTTATCCACGCACTCTCCTATACCGAAATAATAGGTCTATTTATACCGAATATGCAAGATAGAAAAGATAGCCTTTACTTAGGAACTTATGAGTGCTGGTTCCCAATTTTGACCAATACTTCTGATGACGATTTGTTTAAAAATGCGTTAAAGCAATCTGCCTTGAAATCTGTATTTTAAAAGTTCGGACCCACCATTCTCGGACCCACCAGGGACCTAGGATTTAGGCAGTCATTGACGGGATCAGAAGAAATAAAATTTCTGCCCATTTTACCTTGAATCATATGGGACCAAGGTTTCTGCGACAATCTTCAAGTATATGGAGGTTGAACATGATTGTTGGTAATGGAAATATTTTTACACTGACAGATATTTTTCTGCTTAAACGAAGCGAGCGGAAGCCCCGACTACGCGACATTGTGGTCGAAGCGATGCGAGAATTGAATACAAATCCACTTACAAAACCAGATCTTCAAAAGCTGGTCCGAATTCGTAAGAAAACTTTCACGCGCTTACTTCGCAGTATGATTGAGTCAGGTATCATCGAAAGAATCGGTGGCGGCGTGAAAGCCGACCCTTGGAAGTACCGTCTTTCTGAACGATACCGAGCCTAATTATGTGGAGGCTAAAAGTTCCGTCTACTTTTTACCAAAGGTTGTTTTATTTGAGTTGGTAGTCTCCAGATGACTATTAGTTCCGTTTTGTAAGGGAAGCGGAACTATAAAGCTCAAGCTCGCCCAAATCGTTTTTAACGGCGTGACTGTAAACCGAAGTCACCGCCAAACTGGAATGGCCTGCATTGTCCCGCACGGTAACGAGGTCCACTCCTTTTGAAAGCATATGGCTAACATAGCTATGACGGCAGGAATGACAGCTGAGATCGGCGCTGACACCAATTTTAGAAAACCAAAATTTAACTCTCTTGCGAATGCCTCGCGTAGAATAAGGCTTACGGCGTTCCGAAAGGAAAAGAAAATCTTCGTCTCCAATTGGTTCGTTCAAAATTTTGGCTTTCATCTTTAAAAATTCCATGAGTAATCTCTGAGTTTCCTTCGCCAGCAAGACGTTACGCCTTTTATTCCCTTTGCCGTTTTGAACGATAAGGCTACCGCTACGAAAATCAGACACCTTAAGAGCAGTAAGTTCAAATACGCGAAGGCCAGACTCAAGAAGAACGCGGAAGAGATAGTAGTCTCGGATGTGGCAATAAAAGCTCTTTCGCTGAATCGCCAAATCTTTAGCATCACGAAGTGCAGCGTATAGCTTTTGTACTTCATCCTCCGTCAAAAATTGATCTTTGGTGATGATCCAGTTTTGCGCCATGAAAACTCTCCTATTGAATCCCCTAAAGCAGATCCTCTATCGGGGATGAAGTACCTAATTTATTTTGGCTAGTCAGCTATTCTGAGACGCAGTCAAAGAAAGTGGTTCCCTATAAATTGAAAGGGAAATGTCTGGGGCAACTTTCAAAAAAAATTTCCAACCAAATTCAGATATAAAGGTGGTTCCCAATACCGCATCTCTGAAGACATCCTATACAGAATACCATATCTTATATTAAATGTCGATACGACGTAGTGCCATTATTTCTTGATCGTATCTTTATGAGCTTGAGCAATCATTTCTTCTATCAAATCGGTCATGTTCTTATGTGTAAACTTGGCAAGCTCTTTAAGATTCTTTACCGCCTCCTTGGATAATCTGAATGAAAGAGGGGTGGGTCTCTTATCGCGTTTCGGTGTAGCGGTTTTAATTTTCATATTGATACACCTTACCTCAATGGCACTACGTTAACAATACACTGTATTGACATTGAGCGTCAAGCATGATCTAATGGGTGTAGATGCGCAAGATGAAACAAGTTCTAACCACAACCAAAGGCACGCCAAGATTTGAAGCTAACGCTCGACCTTGTGTCAGATTCACAATGCTGAATATCTGCGAACGGCTGGCGAAATTGATTCAAAAAAGAGCTGTGACATCGCACACAGAAGCCGTCGTCAGAGATAATTCAGAAAGCTGAACTGATTCGTAATAGTGAATATGGCTAATCCTTCGACACATTTAGCTCGATAGAAAGGTGCAGGAGATTCATTAAATGAGCAAAGACGGCAAATGGGGCACACGCCTATTTCAAATACTGCGTGAGAAGAAGATCACGCAGAAAAAAGCAGCGTCAATAGCTGGCGTTGCGCCGTCCGTTCTCTCTGGATGGTTAAACGGCGTGAGTCCAACAGACCATCTGGCCGTTAAGAAGCTTTGTGATGAATTGGAAATAAATTTCACCTGGCTACTCACTGGCGATAGCGATCAACAAAGCGACATTAGCATCACCGAACTCTTCGATGAAACGCCTTACTTTGACGGCTACGCAAGAATTCGCATTGATCGCCTGACTAAGAGAACAAAAAAGGATGGCGGTAAATGAACAGTTTAAAAAATGTTTCAGCCACAATAGCGTTGAGCGTTCTATTTTCCGCTTCCGCAAACGCCTTAGATCTCTCTTCGCTGCTCGGCAAAAGTGGAACCTACTCAACTAAGTCAGGTGAACTACAAAAAAGTGTTCAAGTTATTATAAAGGACAACCGCTGTTCATTTGCGACAATAGCATGGCCGCGTCCAAATGCACCGAAGGTCATGGCAAATATAATTCTTAACGACACATCTCTTTTTACCTGCGTAGGTGATCTTGTTTTTTCCGCTGGTACTTTACAGGAGAAAAAAGGATGCGGTGCCTTCATTTTGAATGGCAACGACCTCATGACTCAATCAATCGCCCCAAAAGTCAGCGGCTACCAAATGGTTTCTAAGAATTGTGCCGACGGCGGCTTCGAGGAACTCGTAAATATGAAGGTATTCCGCTTCACTGTGGGCGGCCATCTATTGCAAGCCGACACTGACGCATTTAACGGTGAATCAATCGTTCTTTATTCCGATAACCCAAAATATCTAACTTGGTACAAAACGGCCAAAATTAAAAAAGAGACTGAGACAAAGAAGGATTTAGCTGACTACCGAGCGAAGCACGGCGAATTTCCAAAATTCTATGCTGGATACCAAGATAAAAAAGGCACCGCTGTTACTGAAATCAAAAGTGGCGATCCTTTAATCCAAGGTGACGGCAAATGACTTTCAATAAAACGATCCAAGGAGGATTTATGATAAAACTGAACCTATTACTATCGGCAGTATCTATTTGTGGCCTCTGTGCGTGCTCAACTGCGCCGAAAACTGAAATGGAAAAAGCTGTCGCAAGCAACATTGGCGAAGAGCGGATCATTTCGCGCATTGACGATATGAGTTCTCGTCCGTCTTGGCTAAAAGAATCTCAACCATTCCAAATTGTGGATGGCAAAGTTTTATCGTTGGGAATGTCTGTCATTTCGATCAACGACAATCTCTCTGCCGCGTATCGAATCGCAGAGAACAATGCTAAATCCTCAATTTCTCATGCTGTCGAGCAGCGCCTTGACTATATTTTTGAAAATGCTGAGGAAGGTACTGGGTTTTCAAGCCAAGCTCGCTATATCGGATCGGAAGCGTCCAAACTTACTTCGAGTAATCTCCAGCTAAAATACCGATATTGGGAGAAGGTCGCGGTACAGGGTCAAAACGAAGTGGCCGTTCAGTACCGTGTCTTCGTTCTTTCACAAATGGATGAGCCGCAGTTTAAGGCGGCGATCACCGATGCAATTCGGAAGTCTCAGGGAAAACAAGGAATCAGTGCGGAGTTTGCAAAAAAAGTGGATCAGCACTGGGATAAATTCGTTAATGAGTCATCCCCGAATGAACAGCGCACGCCATCGGCTAAAAATGGCAGCGAAGAGTAAGGATAAAATTGAAGCAATCTCTGTCTGCAACTCTATTTACGACAACCCTTCTGGCATTTCTCGGCCCCTCGCCGAGTTTTGCCAAAGCGCCAACGTGGCTTGCAAACGGACTCAAGCTTCGTGAAAATATATTAAGCGTTTCTTGCGTTGGCACTGGCCCTGATAAGGGCGTCGCTCAAAAAGTCTCGCTGGATCAGTGCTTCGGTTCCGCTGTTCAATACGTTCAAGGCTATAGCGTCAAAAGTAAAACCCTATCCGTCGAGGATACTGCCCAATCTACTTGGAGTTCTGAAGTTTCATCCGATTTGCAAGTAACGGGACTAAAATGTGAACCTGCCAACCAAGATTGCCAAGAGTCAGAAGGTTCATGGACGTGCTACATCGCGTGTCACTATGATTTGAAATTGGCCAAGGCTGAACCGATCAAAGAAAGCCAATCTCAGGAAGTCGACAAAGCTACGACAGGTGACACGAACCTCATCAAGAATAGACCCGATCTTGATTCACTGAAATCGAAATCTAGTAGCAAAAAAGAATTCGTTCAGTCGGAAGGTCGTCATTTAATTCTAACGACGATACCCGCTTGCGACGATGTGTTGATCGTCAAGGGGCGATCAAGAATTATTAAATGCGATGAAATGCCAAAGTCATTGGTTATTTTTCCCGATGATCGAGAAGCCATCGTTCGTCTCAAGGGCTTTAAGCCGAAGCACCTATTTTTTAACAGCGAACGGCATTCCAACTTTGACCAGGCGACAGATTCCGTGGAGGTATTCTTTGAAAAATAACAACTCGCTTTTAAGAATTTCAATTTGTCTGGTATTTCTTTGCTCTGGCTGTGCGACCACCTCGCATTTACCTGAGCGTATTGACCCCAAGAACAAGGATGCTTCCCAGGCTCCAGCCGATTTCATAGCCGACTCTGCGCAGGCAGCGAGTTTTTCTATATTTCCAACCAACATATCAGCGGCCATTGTTTCCGAAAGCGTGAGGTCGGAAGAATCCTCAATACCAAGACAAAATATCAAGGACCTTGTTTGCAAAAGTGGTCCTCGGTTCAATCCAAGTATTAAACTCAAAGTTATCGTCCCTAAACCAGCGCAAGGTCAGCCTTTAGATAAAGCGACAGAAGCCAAAAAAGAATTTCTCGCCAACGTAAGACAGTTTTTGAAGAAAAGATTTTTCATGTCCTTGGCACAAAAACCGATCATGCGTTTCAAGGAAATGAAGGCTGGCGAACTCAAAATGGACGATCATGTCTATAACGCTGACTATTCAGATTATTTCATCGCCAAACGAGATAACAACGAAAGCCAGCTTCGTGGAAAATCTTATGACCTGCCAATTTTAACCGATACTTCGAAAAAAGGGATTGAGTCCTTTTACAAAAATCTAAGATATCAACCACAATTTTTAGAAAAACGATGGATCGTCAGTGACGCTGACAACTGGCACATGGATCTTCAATTTTTGGCTTTTTTCTTTCCAGATAAAACGGCCCTCCTTGTTCCGAAGGTCGCCGAGTTTGCTCAAGTAGAATTTGATTCAAATGGTAAGGAGCCAATCCTTAAACAAAGTGCCGTTATGGCATTGACCGAATCAAACGAAACTCTTCCGAACGTGAGCATTTTCAAGAACCAAGCCTTATATCATCATGTCCCCGTTGTTATTTCGGATTATGGATGGAAGCCCGAAGGCAAAAAAGAATTTCACACTCTACGCCTTGGATGGTCTGACTTGTCGTATCTTTTGGAAAATTACACCTTCGCTTTTTCTCAAAGCATCGTGGAGAAAAAATTTAAAGTCCTCGATCCTGCACTACAACAAAATTATGGGATCAATTACGAGACTCATCAGTTCAGCGCCAGCCAAGCCATGGAAAATAATGCGTTCATCTGGGAAACTATGCTTCGGGAAAATACTTCGCTCAAAGAGTCGCCTAGTGACGATGGAGTTCTTTATGAGGTTAATTTAGACCTATCGGATTTTTGCGAACTCAGCGTTAGTATTGAAAGTCTGAAATCGAAGTAACAGTCGGCCTCGCTTAAATTATAAAAATACGAATCTGATCTGGACCAGGATCATAAAGTTAGTTTAAATAAGCAGATGGATGATCGCACTTTTGACAATGATACCGCTTTGCAATGGATTGAAGCTGTCGAAACACCGAAAGTTTCGATAAGAGATAATGACATTTATCCTGCGGTCAGATCGTGGCTTTCGGAACGAAAGATTAAGAAGGTCCTTGAAGTTGGCAGCGGCCAGGGAATTTGTTCAGATAAAATTGATTTAAGTGAACTTAGGTACACTGGCGTTGAGCCATCACCGCTAATGACAGAGCGAGCGAAAGAAATCTACAGTGGTGAAAATCGCGAGTTCGTACTGGGAAATGTCTATTCATTGCCGTTTTTGCCTGGGGCTTTCGATGGTTGCTTCTCAATTCTGGTATGGCATCTTTTGGCTGATCTACACTTAGCGAACAAAGAGCTCAGCCGCGTGTTGAAACCTGGTGGGCATTTTTTAATTATCACAGCTAATCCAAACTCGTATTCCGCATGGAAGGGTTTCTACAATACCTTCAAAATTGAGGGAAAACGTCTTGAAGGAACTATGCAACTTACTGAAAAGCAGAAATCACATGATGTTCTATTCTTGCACGACCAGGAAGAGCTCCTGAAATCTCTGCGAGAAGTGGGCCTCATGGTTGAAAAAACTCACACTTTCCGTCAATCTTCGAAAGAGAAAGCCGATTTGTTGATTTGTCTTGAGGGGCGAAAAAATTAATCGTTCAATCCAAGCCACGAAATTATTTTAGGAGCCAAGGTCATAGATCTTATTTCGCCTTGGACAAGTACGACCTTAAATAAATTCAGAACATTTCGCCCCATTAGAATCGAACCGTCTTGAGGTACTGTACATTCAACCTCGTGCAATGCCACGATTTCGCCATTTTCTGTTTTTATTCTCAATGAAATTTTGGTCATGGCGACCTGCGATTGAGCGCCGTCGGCGGTCTGCATTGAAGCTGTGTCCTCTAGCTTCAAATAATCCCCAAGTAATTTGGTCAGGATTGGAAGTGGAATAGAGACACAGTCCGACCCACTGTCGATCTCGAAATCGAGTTCGCCAAGCCAACCAGGACTTGCGTTTGCGTCGCTCACAGCAGCTCTAACCGTTATAGGCTCAAGGTTTTCGGTGGTATCTACGGGAAGTTGGACGGAATTGCATTTTACGATCATAGGAATCTCCTTGGTTTATGCATATAAGATTAGCGGCGACGGGGTGGAGTGGCCTTCTGAATTATTCCGCGTTCATTAGCGAGGTCAGGAAAATTCTTTGATGGTCTTTCGCTTTTCCAGCGTATGACCTTTTGTTGAAATGAAATATCCCTGGTAACGAGCATCCCTGTTTCGCGATCAAAGCCGACTGTAATAGTTGAACCCACGGTGCCTTGGACAAGACGATTTTTATGAATGCGAAAATGTGTGGCGTAATTTTCTCGGTCGAGTTCAATTTCAGCCGCGAATGTTGCGGTTTCCAAAATTTTCTTTCTTCCTTTGATTCGATCTTCAAAATTTGTTTTGTCTGAATTCTTAGGATTAATCTGGGCAAAGATAATTATAGGGCAACTAAGCTTTTTGCGAAATTCATCTAGCATGTCGCAGACGCGGGTCAGTACATCAACAGAATTTGCAGCTTTGTTATCCACGGAATTCGATATTTTTTGGAAGTAGTCGATTACGATCAAATCAAAATCATTTTTATTTTTTTCGACGCTATCAAGAAAATATCCAAGACCTTCGAGGCTCGTAGTTGGGTGCCGAAGATCTGGAAATGAGTTATCAACCACGACTAAGCGCTTTGATTCACGCATTTCACTTTGAAAACGTATTACTTCTCGACGCTGCTCCTCTGAGATTCCGTCAGGACGAGTATATGGCCATTTTTTATAGTTAAAAGCTACTCTAGTAAAGACATCGCCCATGGATTCTTCGTTGGTAATTACCAATGCACGACATGGTTTACCAGTTGCAGGGTTATTCTGATTAAGAACTGAATAAATGATCTGACCTGCCGTTGACGATTTGCCTTCACCAGTTTTTGCACCGAAAAGTAAAAGATTTTTTCCAAAAAGGGGAACTGTGCTGTCAAAACACGGCAGCATAAATCTCACCCTGTACTTTGCGGCTTCCAAATATTTTTGGTGCTCATTCATTCCGTTAGAAAAATATGTGTCGCTTATCTGATCGAGATTCAAGGCTTGAACGGCTTTTCGTTCGGAGTTTAATTTTTCGATGTCCTCGCGTTGTTGTTTATATTTTATAAGGTCAACTTCAGATTTATTTTCACGAACCTCAAGTTCTGTTTCCTGCACAACTTTCTTTCGTTTTTCCAATTCCGCATCAGAAATCATATCCTTTTTAAACTTGGCCATTTCTTCAGAGGACATTCGTTTCTTTGATGGACCGTTTTCCTCGACCTGAATTACTGGATAAGTTACTTGTACCCATTTTTTTTGGTCAGGCAAAAGATGCGTGCCAGTTGCATCAAATAAAGTTAGAAGCTGGTCGAGAGTAAACCCTTTTTCTTTGTAACCACAAAGGCGTTTGTGAAGATCTTTATACTGATTTGCAGACATATCTTGCTCCTATTGACCAGACGACATGAAGTTTTCGATGTCGTCGGATTCTTGAAACTGGATGGGTGATAATAAATCCGAATCATCTGAGTCAGATTTTGATAGCGTATTTTTTGAGTCATCTTTGCCAGAGGACTGATAGTTCCCTTGGCTTTTTGAGAAAGAAGAGTTTGATTCTTTTCTGGTCTCTTCTTCTCTCTTCTCTTCTTGGTCGCCCACTGGTTGACCATGGGGCGTCCTTTTTCCGCTCCGTAGTGCTGAATTTGTTAGTAGTTTTCGGTGGTTGAGCAAAACGACTTCGATTTCATTTTGAAGATCAACGAAGTTGATTATTCCGTGGTTCCGACAACATTCTAGAAACGTCCTTACTTTCTTCGGCTTACATTTGAGGATCGTTGCCCATACATTTACTTTGAGTTTGGCAAATGGTGCCTGCTCAACGGTCTCCACGCCGCCAACTAAAAATTCAATTAGGAACATGAGCCGCCCATAGCCCTCGGCGCCGAGTTCGCTGCTAAGGCCCATCGAAGACTGATTCTGGGTCGCGCTATTTGAAAAGTGTTTGAACCAAAGCATATCAAGCACCAATCCCGACTGATTTACTCAGGTAATAAATTTTTCTGGATGTATGCAGTCCCTTTTCAGTAACGGAGGCGTGAGCACTTTTGAATTTTGAATTGAAGACTTTTGCGAACTGTCGTTTCGTCGGTGCGAAATCGTATTTGCTGGCCGCAAGCCATTTAAAAAAGAGCAAATATAGATCTTCTAACCGTATTTGCGTGAGTCCTCTCTCAATGCGATTGGACTTGATGAAAGCCAGAACCGCAGCGTTCTTGTCCTCTTTAGTAATCATGTTATTTGTGGGCATGTTTTCTCCTATATATAGGTAAAGGTTGTCGTACACCTTACTTATATCGTAGAGACCATATGCAATTTGCGCCTGTACCGAAATTTTTAGATTTGTAAGTATCTGATTTTTATTGGTAATTTTCTGCTAAAAAATAATTTGAAAATAGTCAAAGTCAGGTATGAAATTTATTGCGCTCTAGGTTCATGCAAACGAGTTTTAACTCTTCCTAGTTTTCTTTGGACTAAAAGTGACTGTGCCTCCACGGCGATGAAGTTCATTGATGATTTCTTCCTGAGTTGCCAATTTTAAAAGATCCCTCATGCCTTTTGGCTTATCCTTTTGCGGCTTACTATCAGAAAATGAGGTATGAAGGACGGATTGCTTTGAGACAGGCATTGCAGAGCCAGAAGCATTCTCCAGAGCGAAAGCCAAAATTAGATCTTTCTCAACTTTCTTATCTATTTCTGTCTTAGGACGTAGCTTTAATTGTCTTTCTAACTCTTTTCCAAATGCGTGCAAATGAACATAAGGCACCTGCTCTTTGCTTCTCCACCAACCATAGGCGCTCGAACTTACTCCTTGGCATACGCGAGGAATATCGTTTCTCGTTAGATTTAACGCTTTCATTAGGTCATCAAGTTGAGTGGTTGTAAATCCACAGGTCTTTATTCTACTCATATTTAAACTATCCTATCAAATATACTCATGAATAGCAAGCTTGCTTATTTTTGTTGCAAAACAGTATAACTGTTAGTATAGTTTAAATAACAGCTTAAATTCGATAATTTAAGCCTTAAAAGAAATAAACCCCGTGAGGTAACCAAAGTCCATTCACGGATGGCACAGCTGTCATATAGGAGGCGGCAAGATTATGAAAAAAGTGAATTTACACGGCATCGAATGCGATTTCCTAATGGAGGATGAACTCAATGAGAAAATTGAGGATGGCTCCTTCTTAGAAATGCTTTTTGGCCCTCGATCTTACGAAAACGATGGGTCGCCAAAGATCAATATCGAGGATTTTTTAAGTAAAAACCCTCACAACAAAGGAGACAAAAAGTGAAAACCGACGACAACTTAAATGGATCAAGCGATCCATTTGTACTTTCAGGATCGAGCCCCCCGACCCCAAATCAGTCAGATTGGCTTACAGCCATAGAGGCAGCTGCGTACCTCAGATGCACGGTCAAAACCCTCTACAACTATAAATGCAGCGGTTGTCTTAAGGGATACAACCTGGGTGGTCGGCGAAAAGGCACACTCCGTTTCAAAAAAAGTGATCTCGGCATTTTCATTTATGGAAAAAGAGGGGTTTAAAATGACAATTAAAAATAAACCAAACGGAAAATTTGATGTTCGGGTTACGATTGTTATTGGTGGAAAGCTAATCGAAAGGCGCAAGCGTGGTTTTTCCTCTAAAGGAGAAGCCCGACGAGCAGAAGAAGAGTTGAAATCAGAGCTTTATCTTCTGAAGCAAAAGGGCTGGCAATCGACAGTGACTTGGTCGAACGCACTTGAAGAATATTATTCTCAACTCGAAAAGAAGGTCGCATTTTCAACCATGTCGTCAGCCAAAAGCATTCTTGAACTGCATACCTCAATTTGGAAAGATCGGAATATTGATTCATTCAGCCCCTTGGAAATTGAAAAGCGTATCGAAACTGTCTTTGTCGAAAAGACAATGGCATCCAAGAATAAATTGCTTCAATACATTCGAGGAGTTTTTAAGAGGCAGGTCGATTTTGGACGGATCTCCAAAAGCCCGTGCATGGGATTGACATACGGCAAGATTTCAGAAAAGGCGCTCATCGCAATGACAAGGGATGAAATTAAACTTCTTCTGCAAGAAGCCTTCAAACAAGATCATCCTTGGTATCCAATTTGGCGAGTGGTGTACGAACTTGGCTTACGAAGTGGCGAGGGCCTCGCCTTACGCTGGAGTCATATCGACTTTACCAACAGCAATGTCACTATTGGTGAAGCCTATTGTTCTAAGGCGAAATTGATCGGACCGACCAAGAATCGGAAAATTAGGACGTTGCCGTTGAATTCTTCACTGATCATATTCCTTAAAGAACTAAAATTGAAGTCGGATGGCGAGTTTGTTCTTCCGCAACTTCAGGATTGGAAACGTGGTGAGGCCGCTGAAATTCTTCGAAGCTTTCAGAATGAAATCGGCATAAGAGGAACAAACTTCCATAGCTTAAGGGCGTCGTTTATTACTCATCTTTTGCTCAAAGGAATTCCTGCTATTGCTGTTCAAAAAATGGTTGGACACGCGGATCTGAAAACGACCCAAAGGTACGTCCGTCTGTCGGCATCAGATCTAAACGGTGCAACAGATGCGCTTTCGTTGGATCTAGATGAAAAAATCGCCGCTGTTATTCCGCTGAAAAAAGAAACTTAGATTTTTCCTTCTGCCATCTGTCGCGCAAGAGTTAAGAGAGTTGCCACTTTTTCTTTTGGCAACTTCTTAACCAACTCCGCGAGCATATCAATGTCATCAGCCTCATCTCGCCATTCCTTGCACAGCTGTTTAAAATACTTCTCTGTGATCCCGCCATAGAGGTTGAGGAATTTCATCAACCTCTCCCCTGTGGGGATGTTTTCGCGGCCATTTTCAATTTGGCTCACATAGGAATCCGAATATCCAAGTCGATCCCCAGCTTTTCTCATAGACATTCCATACCGTTGACGAAGCCGCTTCAGCACCTTTGCTTCCGAACTCAGAATTACTTTGGATGTTCTACTTATCTTTGCCATAACTAAGAATACCTTAAATATCTAAGCAATTCACTACATACTTACTAAGCATGTAGTTAGTCCAAGCACCTGTCCAACCCAAATGTCCAAGTAGCCTAAAGAAATCCGATAGTAATTTGGGATAACCAATACTCGATTATACTAGTCAACTATATGAAATCAGATGATATTTTGTGATACTAGATGAAACTAAAGGAAATCCCCTAAGTGATTGATTTCACGTTCGGGGAAAATGGTGGAGGCGGGGGGAATTGAACCCCCGTCCGCAAGAGCTCCATGAAGAGGCACTACATACTTAGTTTATGTTTTTAGTAGATCGACATCACTTCCACAAACAAAATTGTCGTCGATACTCCCAAGGTTAATTTAGGTTGGGGCCCCTCAGAAAGCGGCTTCCAACCGGTATGGCATTTATAACAGATCTTCAGCTCAACACCATCGATTCAGCTGGGATCCGTGACAGCACTAAGCTGCCATTGCAACGTTTTCGTTAGCAATTAAAAGTTTGCACC
>JAYVPD010000096.1:0-7545 GCA_043757515.1 Pseudobdellovibrionaceae bacterium | reverse complement strand
AAATGATAAATGGACCGGGCTCGGACATTTTTGTCATCGTAAAGCACCGAATCGAAGCCAATAAATCGACTTTATTAGACCCGGATTTTAGAAAATAGATTTGATTTAAGTTCCTTATTCTTTTATCACTCCTGTGTAACACAATCATGTTCAACACAGGAGTTTCAATGATCAAGGTTTTAAAAACAACGCTCGCCCTTTTAATGATTTTATCGATTTCATGTTCCAATGGTGGCGCAGACGGAGTCAAAGACGGCGCAGCCGGTGGTACACCCGGGGCAAATAAACCTGGAACGAATCCGAATACTCCTGATCAAGACAATGTTGAATACAAAAACGTGCAAGGAACAGTTCGTGGTCAATGGTTGTTCGATTCAGAAAAAATGAAACTTTTAATTTACCTAAATGAATCCAAAATGAAAGTGATCGCCAACTGTGAAGGTGATTTAAAAACAGTCATTGAAGTAGGCGTAGCAGTAACCGCAGATAAAATCACATTTTTAGAATCCAAAGTGGCCGGTACAGGAAATTGCCAACTTGATTTTAAAAAAGATGTTAGCTTGAAATACGCATTGGACGGGGATCAAATGACGATCGTATTGGGTGACAAGCAAATTCCGTTCACTCGAGTGCAAACCCAAACAGCTCCTCCAGCTGCTGGCGGGACACCAACAAATCCAGGCGGCGCTGCTGGTGATGTGGCAGCCGAGTTGTTTTCAGGATTAGATTGTACGGGAACACAACACAATTACACGATTGGGATGAACTGCGCTTCACAAACAGGAACGGTTATTTCCTATCGACAACCGGGTCAACAGTGCCAAAACGCAAAACAGGCAGTCAATTTTTCAGATGCTTGCCAATCTTTCAATAAACAGCTGGCTGGTCAATAAGCTGATGAAGTTTTTCAAGTGTCTTGGGCACCTGTTCTTGTTGTAAAAACAGAATCACGCTCATGGCACTCATTTGAAGTTTTAGAGGACGCACCGACAGGTCCTCTAGAGCTTTAGAAATCTGTGACTGGGTTTCAAAACTGGGAACTCCGGTGCAGGTCACACATAAAGTAGCTAATCCATCACTCATTTCATAGTCTTTTGAAGATGAAATTTTTCGAATCATATCCAAAGTTTCTTCTGGCGCCGTAATAAATAAAATACTTTCATTTTCATTCGATTCTACCGACAAAATTTGAGGAAAAATAATTTCATGGGCCTTAAAAAGGTCTTTTAATTTATTAAAATCTTCATGCAGGCTCTTAGATTTCATTTTAATTTTAAAAACGGTTTCAATAGTATTGATGGATAGAATTTGGTTCGTTTCCATTTTAGATTTTAGTTTATCTTGAATCATTTTAAATTCCTTTTCCTTTGTGTAAGATCGAATGTGGGTCCCCAGATGGCCACGTTGGTCTTCAGACGGGCCGATATACAGCGGTACACCCTTGACCGCCGCTAATTCTACCGAGCGAAAGTGCATGACCTTGGCGCCCCAGAAGGTCATGTCCATCATTTGTTCGTAGCTAAGCTCTGTTAAAACATGCGCCTCTTTTATTTTTTTGGGATCAGCGGAAAACACGCTGGGTACGTCTTTTAAAATTTCGCAGATGCTGGCATTCAAACTACTAGCGATAGCAACAGCTGTTGTATCGCTACCACCGCGGCCTAAAGTGGTGATTTCTTTTGTTTCTGGGTCCACACCTTGAAACCCAGCCAGGACGATGATTTTGTTTTTATCTAGTTCGCTGACAACGCGAAAGGGCCTTAGGTCGATGATCTGCGCATTTTCATGAGTGTTGTTCGTCAATATTCCCGCTTGACTTCCAGTGAGGCTGATCGACTGTTGTCCTAGATCTTGGATAGACATCGACATTAGGGACATGGAAATTCTTTCCCCTACCGATAGCAACATATCCATTTCCCTTTGATTGGGTTTACTGGATATTTCTGCAGCTAACTCTATCAAACTATTGGTGGTTTTCCCCATTGCGGATACAACAACGACCAAAGTGTGCCCGGCAATTAATTCCGCTATCAGAGACCTTGCAATCCCCTTAATTTTTGCGGGAGTGGCGACCGTTGCGCCCCCATATTTTTTTACGACTACCTTTTTCGATTTATTCACACGTCTAGAATAGAAAACAAAACGCAAAAGTCAAATTATTGACTCAAAATAATCGAACTAGCTCTGGTAATCTTGTTCTAAAGGGAATACTCATGGCAGGAATCAGAATAACAGGTATAGCTTCCGGTTTACCACCGAACATCGTCGACCAATTGGTCGAAGCCGAACGTATTCCCCTAAAGCAAATCGAAACCAAGAAAACAAAGCAAGAAGATAGCCTCAAATTAGTCACAGATCTTGAAACCAAAGTGGGCGAGATTACCAAAAACCTCTCAGAGCTGACTAACACCAAAGGGTTCGTTGATACAAAACTGATTTCTGGTGATCCCAACGTAATCGACGGAACCGTCGATCCCGGCGCCGTCGTTACTGGCGAGTATTCACTGGAAGTCACTCAGCTGGCTCAGAAACCAGGGGCTATTTCGAATGGATTTCCAGACAGAGACAAAACCCAAATGGGTGTTGGGTATTTGAAATTTAATACCCCCGACGGAGTTAAAGAAGTTTACATCAACGGTAAAAATTCGACTCTCACTGGTGTGGCCGCCCAGGTAAATGCGGCCAACATTGGAATGCGAGCTACGATTGTTGAAGATAAGCGAGACAAACAGAATCCCTATCGAATGCTCGTTTCTGGTTTAAAAACAGGTGATGACAACAAAGTCGCATTTCCTACGATCTATTTGCTAGATGGTGATCAAGATATGTATTTTGAAAAAGCCCGTGAAGCCCAAAATGCAAAATTGAAACTAGATGGTTTTGAAATTGAATCTCCTGACAATGTAATTAACGATCTTATCCCGGGTGTGACCTTAAACTTAAAACAAGCCAATCCAGGTCATGAAGTGCGCCTCTTCGTAAAAGAAAATATGGAAGCTGTTTCGGGCAAAATTAAATCTTTTGTTGATGCGTATAATGGCGCGCTCACTTTTATTCAGAATCAATCCAAACTGCAGAAAGGCCCTAATGGCAAAGAAGCGCTTGGTCCTTTGGGCGGCGATTCAATGTCTCGGCAGATCGAAAACTCACTAAGACGAACATTACTGTCACCTCAGCTGGGCGTTGATTCTAGTATATCGACCGCTAACCAATTGGGTATAGAATTTACTCGGAATGGAACTCTTTCGTTCACTCAAGAAAAATTTAACAAAATGCTAAGTGCAAAGCCTCAAGACGTCGCTAATTTTTTTAGGGGCGATGGTTTAAGTACTGGTTTTGTCAGTGCCGTTAAGCGTGAGCTTGGGAATATCCAAAATCCTTCATTTGGAGTGCTCGCAAATCGAAAAAAAGGACTTCAAGAAAAAATTAGTCGCTACAATACGCAGATTGAACAGAAAGAAAGGCAACTTGAAAAGAAAGAAGATTCGTTAAGGCGAAAGTTTGCTGATCTTGAACAAAAAATGTCAGCCTTAAACAGCCAAGGCGCTGCGGTTTCTGCAATGGGTGCCGGAATTGGCGGCAAAGGATGATGATATATGAAAACTAGTCTCGCTGACCTAACAATAAGACCGAATAGATTTCAATACTCAACAACACAAACGGACACAATACGGGGTGGTAAATAGAATGAAAAATGCCTATCAGAAATATAAAAATAATTCCGTGCAAACGGCTTCACGAGAGAAAATTCTTTTGATGTTGTACGAGGGGGCCATCAAGTTTACAAAATTGGCGGTTAAGGCAATGGACGAAAAGAAGATTGCCGACAAAGGCCACTATATCGGTCGGGCCTATGACATTGTTATGGAGCTAAATAATACGCTTGATCACAAAGTGGGCGGGGATATTTCAAAAAATCTAGAAGCGCTTTATATTTTTATGATGGATCAATACACCAAAGCCAATTTTAAAAATGAAACGAAGCCACTGCTTGAAAACATCAAAATATTGGAAAAATTGCTAGAAGGATGGCAAGCAGCTGTAGAAAAAATTAAAAAAGATTCTGAGAGTCAAAAATAATGAGTAAGGAGGGGAACATGCAACGATTGCTAGAACTTATGGATCAGAAAAACCACTACTTGGAAAAATTCTATACCATTAACGAAACCCATTTGGTTGATTTTCTAAAAAATCGCTTTGAAGAAATCAATGATTTCTACAATGCGCGCGAAAATATTTTAGAAATTCTAAAATACATAGATCAAGAAATTAGAATTGTATCGCACACGGCAACCGAAGAATCGATGCACCAGGTGCAGAAACTTAGATTGAGCTTGTCAGTGAAAGACACGTTCGTGGGTAAAATAATCGAGCAGGATATTGACATCTTAGCTTGTATTGAGGCCGCCAAAAATTCAATTATTCAGGAATTGAAAGACGTCCGTATGGGTAAAAAAGTAATTGCCGCATATAAAGCGCCAACGTTTTCTGCAAATATTGAAGAGGAAGAGCTTTAGCCAACTTTACGAGTCGAGTTTTACAGATAAAAGTGATTCGATTCGTCTGATTTTTGACTATTCTTTGGTCTTGAATAGTCAATGTTCATTCTACAGACCTGGTTCCAACTGGAATTAAAATGATTTAAAATGGCACTTCAATTGCTCCACTACTTTATATAACAAAAAAGTGGCGGATGCAGTTGCAAATAGAAAAAATAAATAGAGAAATTGATAGAATTCAAACCGATCTGAACCGAGACATGGTTAATGCTGTGTCAGCGCGACCACGGTTTGCCAATGAAACAGTTGCGTTGCTTTTATATAATGCAAAAGTACTATTCAACTTTAACGATTTTCATGACGCTTTGATACTTCTGCGAGAGGCGCTTAATTTAGACGCGAATAATGTGGCCCTTTTGGAACTATGCCAAAAAACTCTGAAAAATATAGGCTGTCATGCGGAAAGCCTGCATGTTCTAGAAGCAGCCCAGCGAATATCCTATAGCCCTGGAAAAAGTATCGAACTGGCCCGGTTGTATGTAGCTAACGAGCAGAATGATATGGCGCTGGCGCAATTGTTTGATGTGCTTTCACAATTGATTTCGGACGAAGCTTTACTATTTGAAACCTATAAAAATATAGGCTGTGTTTATTTAAAAGAAAAAGAATTTGATCTGGCTGAAGAGTATTTTCACAAAGCATTTGCGATCGATTTTAACAATGACAATTTACTGGTGAATCTTGGGGTTTTAGAATATTTGAAAAAAGATGTATCAAAGAGCCTCTCTTACCTAAGAGAAGCAATTAATAACAATCAAAAAAACGACAAAGCATGGGTGGGTTTAGCAATGGCGCATTTGGAATTTGGTGATAAAGATTTGAGTTGGTCCAATTTAACGAAAGCAATTGATATCGAACCCCTAAATAGGACGGCGCTTATTTTGCTAAGTGACTTGGCCGAATCGGACAGTCAACTCGAGTTTTGCCAGAATGCTCTGATTCGATTTCTAGAATCAGAAAACTTTGACGAGCAGATTTCGCATTTATTGATAAATACCTTTATAAAAAGAAATGATTTTCAAAGGGCACAATTGGAATCGTTAAAGACCTATCTGTGGAATCCAGAAAGTGCCAAAAACGAACAACTTTATAATAAAATTACTCAATTTATTTACATTCGCGAAATGGGGATAGTGCATGATTCAATTCATAGTTAACAAGAATCAAAAAATAATTCCGCAGATTGGCAATCGGTTTCTGTGTTCCTACCAAAGACCCCTATCTGAAGCTGAAAAGTGGCTTTCGCAATTCGATTTGAGGCAGGCTAAAGACGTATTGGTTATTGGCGGTGGTGGCGGCTTTCACATCGAATTATTAAAACTTAAATACCCGGACACATTCGTTCATGTGTTTGATTTTAGATGCGACATTCTTGAGCATTTAGAAGAAAAGTTTAAAAAAACCCAAAAACTGGCACTCTATGAAGTTAATTCAAATATGGATTCTCAGTTCTATAAAAACCTGTATCAGTTTTTGGAAAATAAGCTTCCAGAAATTATGCCTTTTCGTCCCGGCTGGCAAGGAATGGAAGTTGGTTTTGAAAAGCTATATAGTTCCATATTAGCCCGAGAAGTGGGCTTGCTTTCGAACTATTTAGCTCTTTCTAGTTCTGGTTTGGAATTTAATAAAACGTTGTCTGAAGAAAAAAAGAATTTTTTGACTTTAAAAAACTTAGTAATGGCAAACCAGCTGACTTCGTCCATGGATTCGCAGGTTATGAATTATTTTGGTGAGTTCATGAAATGAAAGTACTGTTCACTTCGCTTTCTAGAATAGGTGACTATATTCAGCATTTGGCTGTTATTCGCGCTTGGAGTTTTGAAAATCCAGACGTGGAGGTTCATATTCTAGTTAACGACTTGATTCCAGAAGATTTGAAACGAATGAACGCTCAGTTTCAACATAAAGTATTGCCTCGTTTTGAATTTCAAAGGCGAATAAACCAAGTTTCAACGCCTTTGCTCTATCCCTTTTGGAATCTTAGGAAACTAATTAGGGACTTGCGAGATGAAAAATACGTTCAGCTATTTGATTTAACCTATCAGAATCATTCTTTGGCATTTCTGAAACTGGTTCAACCTGGGTTTGGCTATTCAGCCAAAGAGGTCACTAAAATAAATGAATATCTAGACGCATCTGACGAGATGCATTTAATAGACAAATTGAAGTCCATTCACGAGCTAGCGATTTCGCCGGTAGAAGCGCTTGGCCGGCCCGCAAGCAAAGTGTTTTTTCAAGTTTCAACCAGTGACAGTAAAAAGAATATAGATCTGCCACGTTGGCGAATTTTGCTAGACAGTTTGAAAATAGGTTACCCCGGGATATCTTTCAAAGTGATTTCGTCGCGGCAGGAACGAAAAAATCATTTATCTGTATTCAGTGCTGACGAATTATTGGTCGTGAATTTTTCCGAACTGGCAAGTGTTTTAGACTCGGAAACAAGGCTTGTTTCCTTAGACACTTCGATAAAACATTTTGCAGCTCAGTTCCAAATCCCGACAGTCGAATTGTCAGTCGGGAGCAGTCATTGGATTAAAAATGCGGCCTACCAATCCGGCAATTTTGTATTTAGCGCCGACTTTCATTGCAGACCCTGTGTTCATTCTAAAAACTGTCCCCTGGGGCGAAATCAATGTCAGGACGAAATTGATTTCGAGCACCTTCGCGAGTTTATCGGTAAATGGATCCTGGACGCGGATACCCCTATTTATCCTATGAGATCAAAAGTTAAAGACGGAAACCTTAGCATTCAAAGAGGAGACAAATGGAAGCAAAAAATAGTTCAAACCAATCTGCACTTATAGATCAGCTGGTTCAAAAAGAGAAAGAACTAAGAGCTTTAGTAAAGGAAACTTATAAAAATGAAGGTTTTTCTAAAGTGAATTTACTTCAAAGATCTTTGCTCGAAATAATAAAGGAACAAAATCTAAATGAAAATTCTAATAATTCAACTAGCAAGGTTCGGTGACCTTTATATGTCCTGGCC
>JAYVPD010000095.1:0-7695 GCA_043757515.1 Pseudobdellovibrionaceae bacterium | reverse complement strand
CCCAAAAACCAACCGAGGTTTTAACTTAGAACGGGTTTACTGTTTATATAAATCTGGGTCCGTGCAAGAAGCCCGCGAAGAATATGAAAAACTTATTTCAGTCTACCCAAATGAATTCACCTTTCATTACAATTACGCGAGTGTTTTAAAAGATCTTAAGGACTGGGACAAAGCTTTAGAATCCGCACAAAAAGCTTTGCAATTTTCCTATGGGGACAATCAACTGCGAGCCATTTATTTGGTTTCTGAAATTGAATCCAAAAAAGGCCACAAAAAAGACTCGATTGATCGCCTTACGAAAGCCATTGAAACAACCGAGCTACCAAAAGACGAAACGGTTCGAACGCATCGATATGTTAAAAAATTGGTGGAATTGAAAAAGAAAATCCAAGACGATAAAATGATTAACTAGATTTAGTTCGGGTGCCAAACTATAGGCTCGCTAGCGGACTTGTCGGCTTAAGGAACTCGGTTTTGGTTGCCTGCAGCGGTAACTATATCGGATGCGGCTTCGGTTCGGTTTCTGGTAGGTGTATATTATCAAAGGGTGTGCCTGTCTCCAATTGCGACAGATGTCTAAACGATGTGTCAAAGCCAACGGCCTTCTGTGACCCTTTTCACTCTCATCGTGGCACAGCAATGGCTAAGTGTTCATAGTAATAACAAAATCGGAGCATCGATGAATTCATTTAGAAAAATAATGTGTATAGTCCTTTCTACAGTTCTTTTTAGCTATCAGTTTGCCAAGGCAGACGGCGCTGAACTGTCAATAGTACCTCTTGCCGAATCGTCATCTGCTTTGGCCACAGGACTGATCGATACTGCGGGATCCCCTATTTTGCTAATTCTCAGCCCGGAAACCTCTGGTAGCCTCGCGCTGACAGCCCTGGCGTTGCTAACAACAGCAGGCTCTCTTTATGGTGGATGGAAGCTCCATGAACAATTAAAGGAAAAGTATGCTCTTGGGGCTGCGGAAATTAAGTCTCGTGTAGCCAACGGCCAAAGACCCTACACCGGCGGAGAAGAAAGTACAAAAATCGCTTATTTAGAACGAGTCACCGCAAGAAATAATAACATCGGGGAATCAAAAATATCTGATGACCAGATGGCGGCTATTATATTTGTTCGATCTCAACGATTAAATAAAATGTAGCGCCTAGATGTTTAAAGCGCTCGTCACTTCTTTTATCCTCTTTGCCTCATTCACTTCATCGGCCAACTCAGAGGTTCGTTCTGGGTTGGACCTATTGCTTGGGTTTAACAAAGATTCCGCAAACAAGCAGCTTGCTGGCCAAATTCAGAACAACGATCCAGGTTCAATTTACCGTTACGTCGAGACTTGGAAAATGAAATGGCACAATGATCAAAAGACGATTTGCCAAAGACCTGCCCTCTATGAATTTCTAAGAAGCCAATCGACCGTTGACGGCCCATCCGTCAAAACTATTTGCCCTGAATTTACCGTTTTCTCGCTAAATCATTACCCCATAGAAATGAAAGTCGGTGAGCTTTCAGAGATTCAGTATTTAATCTCTGGCGCCGGTAAATCATCTAGTTCGCAATTTGGTCACGCGATGATGCGTTTAGTTTTTTGCTCGTCGCAACCTTGCAACCAACTAAACTCTGAAAGCTATGATATTGGCTTTTCTGCTCAAACAGAAAATGGACTTTTTTCTCTGGTTGGTGGCCTGGAAGGAACGTATTCAAATTTTCTAAATGTAACCAGTGATTCCGAGCTGAAAAAACGCCTCTTGTACGACGAAAATAGAGATATTACCTCCGTGCCATTAAAGTTGTCTGAACAGCAAAAACACTTTTTATTTTATTTAGTCATTGAACGATTTTGGACTTATGCTGGAGAATACAAATTTTTAAAAAACAATTGTGCGTCTGAAGTATTAAAGCTCCTACAAATAGTTTTTACATCGAATCAAGTTATTCAAGATAAAAAAGAAGAGCTACTGACTCCGTCAGCGCTGCAAAAGACAATTATTCAAGCAGGCCTTGCCAATCCAGCAGAAATTAAAACTGTTTTTTCCCAAAAGCAAAGCTTAGAAAAATATCTTGCTGATTTCGAAGCGTATAAATTAATATTGCCTGTCACAATGGAAGGCTATTGTGAATCTCCATCAGCATTTCGCAGGCATTGGATAACTTCTCAAACCTGGACTAAGATGATTGTCGCTCGTTGGGAACTGCTTGAAGAAACGTGCCATAAAATCTACGTTGGCAAACTGGTTCAGGCGCACATTCGACTGGCGTGGAACCCAAAAGTACCGTTAAACTGTTCAGAAAATCGGGGCACGCTTTTATATGCGTTCAAAAAAGCTCATCTGAATATATTTCCACCGGCACTTAAAACTACAATTCAGCAAGATTCCGTACCGTCCAATGCCCAATTGATCAGCCAGGACGTTCTTTCTAAAAGAGCCCAAACCTTATTCGACATACAAACAAAAGTTACAAACTGTGGCGGCAGCAATAAAGAAACCCAAAAACTGCAAGCAATAGTAAACGATTCAGAATCCAATTTGAAACTTATTTCGTCTATGAAATAAAAAAGGCTGGATTTTACCCAGCCTTTTTCTAAAATATGTTTTTCTAGCTATTAATTAACGTCTTTGTAATCAGCGTCAATTACATCATCGCCATTCTTAGCATTGGCACCAGCTTCGGCTTTTTCGCCAGGACCGCCAGCTGTCTCACCCTGAGGTGCGCCACCCGCATTTTTCTTGTACATTTCAGATGACATCTTATGAGCTGTCTCTTGAAGTTTTTCAAATTGCTTTTTAAGATCAGCCAAAGGCGCATTTTTATTTTCTAAAACTTTTTTAGAATCAGCGATCAACGTTTCAAGAGGCTTTTTTTCCGCTTCTGGAATTTGGGCCGCTTGATCTTTCATTAACTTTTCATTTTGATAAACTAGATTTTCAAGTTCATTTCTAGTCTTCGCCACATCTAATTTTTCTTTGTCTTCGTCCGCACGCAATTCGGCTTCTTGCACTGCCTTTTTAATTTCTTCTTCCGTCAATCCACTTTGTGCCGTGATCTTAATCTGCTGAGTCTTGCCTGATGACATATCTTTTGCTGACACATTCAAAATACCGTTGGCATCAATATCAAAGGTAACTTCAACTTGCGGTACACCACGCGGAGCCGAGGGAATTCCAGTCAATTCAAATCGACCCAACGACTTATTGTCGACAGCCATTTTACGTTCACCTTGTAATACATGAATTTCAACGCCAGGCTGATTATCGGCAGCTGTCGAAAACACTTGCGATTTCTTAGTTGGAATCGTTGTGTTTTTTTCGATCAACGGAGTCATCACACCGCCCAAAGTTTCAATACCTAATGACAAAGGGTTCACATCTAAAAGTAAAACGTCTTTAACATCACCAGAAAGAACGCCACCTTGAACTGCGGCACCAATGGCAACGACTTCATCCACATTCACTGATCGATTTGGCTCTTTGCCAAAAAAATCTTTTACCGCTTTTTGAATCGCTGGAACACGAGTAGAACCGCCCACTAAAACGATTTCATCGATTTCACTGGCTTTCAGACCAGCATCTTTCAATGCTTGTTTGCAGGGCTCGATAGATTTTGTAACCAAATCATCAACCATTTGTTCAAACTTAGAGCGAGTTAATTTAAGCTGTAAATGCTTGGGACCAGTTTGATCCATTGTTATAAATGGCAAATTGATATCGGTTTCTTGCGTAGATGATAAATCAATTTTCGCCTTTTCAGCTGCTTCTTTCAAACGTTGAAGAGCCATTTTATCATTTTTCAAATCGATCCCTTGATCTTTTTTGAATTCCGCAATCATCCATTCAAGAATTCGAATATCAAAGTTATCGCCGCCCAAATGAGTGTCCCCATTGGTCGATCGCACTTCTACAACACCATCGCCGACTTCTAGAATCGATATATCAAACGTACCGCCCCCGAAATCGTAGATCGCAATTTTTTCATTTTTCTTTTTATCAAGACCATATGCCAAAGCCGCGGCTGTGGGTTCGTTTATAATACGTTTAATATCAAGACCCGCGATACGACCGGCATCTTTAGTTGCTTGTCTTTGGGCATCGTTAAAGTAGGCAGGAACCGTAACAACCGCTTCTGTCACTTCTTGGCCCAAGTAATCTTCGGCTACTTTTTTAAGTTTGGCTAAAACCGCAGCCCCAATTTCTTCTGGAGATATCAATTTATCTCGAACTTTAAAAGCCGTGTCATTGCCCTTTTCAACCACAGTGTAAGGTACTAATTTTAACTCTTCTTGCACTTCTGAATAGCGTCGGCCAATAAATCGTTTAGCCGAATAGATTGTATTTTCTGGATTGGTCACAGCCTGTCGTTTTGCGATCTGGCCAGCCAATCGTTCATTGTCCTTAGTGTAAGCAACCACCGAAGGGGTTGTGCGAGCGCCTTCTTCATTAACAAGAACTTTAGGCTCGCCGCCTTCCATAATTGCAACGACTGAATTTGTAGTGCCTAAATCTATACCAATAATTTTTCCCATATTTTTCTCCCATTATAAGACTTTCGTTCTCATAGTTTAACTTGGGCACGAAATCAACAGGGTCAAGCCGATGGGTAAAGATTATTTTAGCAATTTAGACCACTCATAAACGAGCTTATAGAGGATTGAATTGATATCGGCCTGGGTAATATCGGAGGCTTCGCCCAGACGCCATTTACGAAAGGATTCGATGCCTTTTATGCCTAATTTATAGACAATAGTCCCGAGGGTGAGGGTTCCAAAGGGAGTAAGAAAGGTCTGCAGTTCTTTATCCTGACAGGTCACCCCCAGGGTATTGCCAGTTAGAATCTGCGCTCGACCCGAAATATCTTCGATCGCCATTTTTAAAACGTTTATTTTTAATTTTTTCAAGGAAGGAAATTGGGACCCAAATGTCTCATCTTCAAAGACCAGAAGCCATTGGGAAGCCCGTTTTAGCTCTTCCGAATTTAATTCAGACGGATTGTCGGCCAGAATTTGAGCAAACTCTCTAGAAGGTTTTAAGACGTCCGCTCGATCCTTCATATCTATTTCTTTCGTCCAAAAAAGCCAGTTTTTGATTCGTCAGAATTGTACAATTTAGCAATTTCTTTGAGCAACTTTTCTTCTTCAGCAGAGATTTTCTTTGGGTATTCGGCTTCGAGATGAAAATACAAATCGCCCCGGCGCTGCGACCTGAGCGAAGGAAATCCATGGCCAGCCAGCTTTACCTGAGCCCCGGGCTGAGACGCCTTGGGAATTTCAATTTTCTCATCGCTGGTCAATGTAGTCACTGACGTTTCACCACCCAATAAAAGCTGAACATAAGGAACTTTTAAAATAGTGTGGAGATCACTTCCGTGACGTTCATATTTAGCGTCGTCTTTAACTCTAACTTCTACATACAGGTCGCCAGAAGGCCCGCCGCGATAACCACCTTCACCTTCGCCAGTGATTCGAAGCCGCGTACCTGTGTCCACTCCAGCTGGAATTGTGACCTGAATTTTTTTAGATTTGTTTGTCCTACCCGCACCTTTGCACGTTCGGCACGGTTTTTTGATAATTTGACCTTCGCCCCGACACTGCGGGCAGGCCGTCTGCATCGAGAAAAAACCCTGGCGGCTGACGACTTGCCCTTGACCACCACACATCGAACAGGTTTCTACCGAAGAACCCTTTTCCGCGCCCGCACCGTTGCAGTCTTTGCAGCTTTCTTCCGTTTCAAATTCAACTTCTCTTTCCAGGCCTGTGATAATTTCTTTTAGAGATATTTCACAGAGGTAGCGCAGATCAGCGCCTTTACGTGATTCTGTTTTAGAACGGCGTGAGCGTTTTTGCGAGCCGCCTCCAAAAAAATCTTCAAAAATATCACCAAAACTTGCAAAAACATCATCCACATTTTCAAAGCCACCCTGAAAACCACGGCCGCCGCCCTGTTTAAAAGCAGCATGTCCAAAACGATCGTATTGGGATCGTTTTTCTGAGTTACTTAATACGTCATACGCTTCAGCACATTCTTTAAACTTTTCTTCGGCTTCTTTGTTGCCTGGATTTCTATCGGGATGAAATTGCATAGCCAGTTTTCTATAGGCCTTTTTGATCGTATCCCCATCGGCATCACGAGCCACGCCCAATGTTTGATAGTAGTCCTGACTGCTAGACATTAAAAACTCCTGGTGAGAACGATCAATTATGGTTTTTTTATTACTTGTGTCAAGTTGGGAACGACGCTGATTCGGATTTTTTCTAGCTTATTTTTCGTTTCGAAGCGATTTAAAGTATTCTATCGACTCGGCGGTATGCCAATTTAAGGTTCCAGAGATTTTTTTGACCATTTCGCCTTTAGGATTGAAAATGAAACTCTCTGGTAATTTATCGACTTTAAAGCGCTCCATAAGCGATTTTGCATTTTCAAGCACTACATAAATCGGAGGTCGGTTAAACCCGGGAAAGGACTTCAAAAAAGCATTTACATCGGCTAGAATCTGATCCCCCGAGACGGCAATAATAACTATTTTAGGATCTGCCTTTACTAAGGTTACCAGTGAAGGCACTTCTTCAATGCAAGGTGTGCACCAACTGGCCCAAAAATTAAATATGATTACTTTGCCCTCAAAATCTTTCATATTTACTTTTTTTCCAGAAAGGCTTACGAAATCTTCGCTCGGTAACGTAAGCTTTGACGGTTCCATTATTTTGTATTCCGGAGGTTCCTGTTTTTTTAAATTTGCAAAAAAATAATACGTACCGACAAAAAATAAAAATACAATAAATGTGGTCACAAACGCTTTTAGATGGGTTTTCATCTTTATTTATTCTCTTTTTTTGCTGGCAATAAATCTTTTGCCTTAAAATAGTTTTTAAGTTTATTATCTAGTTTGGCCCGTAAGCGCACGGCAGTTTCTTGATCCTTTGCATCTTTTATCAATTCGCCATAAATTTGTTCTGCTAGTTGCCGATTTCCCATTTCATTGTATAGGCCACCGGCCAAGCTCATCACCCAGCGAGGCGCTCCATATTTACCAGCGCGATAAAAAAGATCCGCGGATTTTTTATAATCTTTTTCTTCAATTTGGGCTTGATAAGCTGCCCTATATAAAATTCTCCAATCATCAGGATAATTGGCAACGGCTTTATCAAATAATATGGACGAACCTTTGCTGTCTCCAATCGTTACAGAAATTAACAACGGAGCATACACAAAAAGTTCATAAAACTTGCTGTCTAGGTCAAATGCCACATTCATAATATGAAAATGCCAACTGCTGGTTTTATCAGGACACAAATGAGGCTCAGCGATAATTATTTGATTGTAGGCATCCAACTCTTGTAGAAATCGAATCCAAAACATATCCGCAATTTGAGAATTAAATCCAAAACTGAAATATTGAGTGTATTCGTTAACGCAAATTAGCCGAGATTCATAGTTAGATGAAATAAATTTACTAAGATTCAAGTTGGTAAAAATAACAGCTACGCTTAAAAGGGCGCCCACAAACATATTAATCATTTAAAACTATGTTAGTATTAGCCGGGTAGAAAGGCAAAAAAAAAGCTCCTCATAAGAGGAGCTTTTTCAGCTAAATGTAAAACAAATTAAATCCCGATAGCAACGTTTGTAATCGCTCTGGTATTAGTAATTGTAAATTGATCCGCGTAATTGTTTGCACCGTCTTTAACATTTGTAGGAT
>JAYVPD010000094.1:0-7708 GCA_043757515.1 Pseudobdellovibrionaceae bacterium | reverse complement strand
AAAACCCCAGAGGTTCCGCCCATATTTAAAGTTTGGATTTCATCATAGAGCAAACAGTTTTCAGCTCCAGGAGATCTGATTTGTAATCTGAATTGAACAGCCGCGCCTTCAAGTGCACTGCCGTCTGGTTTAAACACCCGACCCTGGTAGGTAATACCGGAATTATTGCCCATCGCGCCGAGGCCGAATAACAATATTAGCATCTGGAAAATAAACTGTGCCCTATTCGTCATCACCCAGCTTGTCGGCGCCTTCGACTAAGTCCTCAAGTGGTAATACCGGCACAATTCAATTTGAGACATTCTTGACTAATAAACTTTACAATAGGATTCATGGTCATCGGAAAATCGCGGGTGCCTAGAAAATCGAATCAAAATGAGAAATTTTAATATTTTTATTTCCACAGGTAGTTTATTATGGGCCGTGATAAAAATTCGTTTTGCAACTATCGACGATGTACCTACGATTCTGGCTTTAATAAAAGCGCTGGCAGAATTTGAAAAACTTTCTCACGAAGTTCGCGCTGACGAAACTATTCTGAAAAAAAATCTTTTCCTCGAACGAAAATCGGCTGAAGTTTTGTTAGCGGTCAATGAAAACACAACCGTCGGCTGCGCTATATTTTTTCATAGTTTTTCTACATTTCTAGGAAAACCAGGAATTTATTTGGAAGACTTGTTTGTACTTCCTGAACACAGAAGCTCGGGCGTTGGAATGATGCTTCTGGGACGACTTGCGAAATTGGCCATCGAGCGTGACTGCGGCCGCCTGGAATGGTCTGTTTTAAATTGGAATCAAAAAGCTATCGAACTTTATTTGCGACTTGGCTCTAAACCAATGAAAGAATGGACCGTTCACCGATTAGATGGCGCGGAATTGCTCGCATTGGCATCTTCTATAAGCTAACGCTATTTTGCTCGTAACAAATGATGAACTCGGTGCGATTTCATAGGATCTTTATCTGTATTGTACCCAGAAACACTTTTAAAATCAGCGGCGTCTTTGACTCGCCATTGATTAAGCACATCAATCATTTCTCGTGGAGTCAGACTTGCCCCGCGTTTGGCTTCTTCATCGTAAATTACATCTTTAAGCTGATTTGAAACTTCATCCAACATCACCATCGTATTGATCGCTTCCTTACGCATGTTCAATGGAAATTTGTCTTTGATACCTGTCATATGATCCAATATTGGAATTCGACGTATACCATAGGCTAAATCCGTTTTAACACTGGCTCCTGGTGGAACAAAAAACTGATAATTATAATCATCCATCCACGAATACATCGCAGTCAATATCGCATCCATAACATGGGTTTTATGTATTCGATTGTAGTCACGCCATTCTAATACTAAATCAAAATAAGGCTCGACTTCCAGGTCAGCTGGCGCAAAGGTTTCTTTGACCGTGACACCAATGTCTTCTAAAAATTTTCTATTTTTTGGATTTATCGATGATTTAAAAGTGGGAATATTGTAATTTCCATTTCCTACCAAAGAAAAAGCAAGCGAGACGACTTCAGAACAAAATAAGCATTTACCATTAGAGGGCGTAATAACAGTTGGATTATCAATATTCATGGAAAAATCGTAGCACGGGTTTGGCATTCTTGAGTTGCCATATTTCTTTTTATAATCCAAAACCTTTTGTCGAATCGCTTTGGCCGCTTCATGCGCAATGGCTGCATTTTTTTCTTTGGCAGTGCCTTTCTCATCATCCACAATTGCTGGATCCTTGAATCTAAAGACAAGGGCTCGTGCTTTTGTGTCACTGTAATTGGCAATATCGGCGACAAGTGTTCCAAATTCAATATGGGCTTCGATCGTTTCCTTTTTTCCGGTAACTTTATCTATATAGATAATTCCTGCATGAGAAAAATTAGAATCCTCATCAGTGATCCGCGCAATCGCAGCTGATACCGATGCCGATCCTCGCGATAGCAATACGTCCCCAGATTGAGGGACATAGTCCAATGGATTCTGCGGCTTGTAGGCTTCATTCCAAAGCATATTGATATCATTGCCTTTAAAAACTCTATACTCTTTTTCATCAGTCGCAACAGTAAGCCCAGGTGCCAATAGTCGATTTTCCCGAATCATTCCCAAATAGTCTTCAAATACTCGCATAGCCCGAAACAGGCGTCTGTGCGCAGTTATGCAAGCAACGGCATTGGGGTCTTTTCCCGCCCCAAAAAATGAGGCCTGCAAATTTGAACGAATCATAACACGAAGGTTAAACAATTCCTGAAGCAACGTTGGTGCGGCCGAATTTAAATCTGAAATCAAAAACTCTTCCAGTTTTAAATTATTCATCTGATCGTAAATAGCGCCCAATTTTTCGACACATTGGCCACTCGTGTACAACGATTGATCACTAAAAACAGTTTTTACGACTTGAATTTGTTCGCGAATTTCACGGGATCCTTTTTTGGATGCTTCACTTGGACGTCGCGAAAGGTCGCTAGTTGCAGACTTGTTCGAATTAATAAGAACACCAAGTCCGAATGTTGATACGAATAAAAATACGCCAACAATAAACGATCCATATCGCTTCATAAAATTCCCCTTGTTTTTACAATGAGTGTATCGGATTTGATTCTTATTTACTTAATTTATTTGGTCAGGGGAATAAATCTCTAACTCCCTTTTAATCTAGTTGCCGTGTTAAAGCCGTTAAATTTTACTTTTCGATCAAGCCACCAAGACCTTGGTCATAGTCCTAAATCAGCCCTGATTTCCTGAATACTTCTGGTCCACATCGTATCTAATTTAACACCTGGAAGGTATTTGCACTTTTTGCCTAGGGCATAACCCCTGTGAATCGAATCAAAAACGGCCAACAATTCTGTAGGTCTTTTTGAAACCGTACCCAGAATACCGCCAGCTAAAATCACGGCTGAAAACAAGGATTCGGTTTGAGCCAACGAAAAGGCCTGCAGCCCCAGCTCGCCAGTTACCGAAGTATCAAAGCCTGTTAGTACATGCCAAATGTCGTGATTCTGTCGCATGCGCAAAGTCCAATAATCAAGTGGATTTTTAACTTCAATATTGGGATAAAAATTTACTTCCAGTTTTCCGTCTATCATATGTTTTGAAAATCCATATCCTAGCGTATTTTCAGGCAGCCGATTCAAGGCCTGAACATCGATAGCGCCAATTTGATATTTAGATTCATAGAGGGATTTAAAGTTGGCATCGGACATAGCTCTTTCTTGCATTCTTGCTGTGCCGGCATTTTTTTTACTCCGCAGCTCATTTGCAATTTTGAAAACGGCTTTTGTATCATTGGGATCTCTGAAAAGCTTAATAAACGCCACGACAATTTTAATTTTAGAGAAAAGCTCGCTCATCGTTTACTCCCGACTCAATCAGTACGTTAGATCTTTTTAAAATATACAGGCACTGCTTTTTGATAGGAAGTGACATTTAGCAGCACATAAAAAAGCCCCACCAATGTGAGGCTTTCCAGAAACCTTTCCGTAAGGTTTTTAAACTTATCGACCCTTAACTACTGTCTGGACCGCAAGCAACGCATTCACAAATCCTGATCCATAAGTGTTATTTGGAACTGATTGTCCAGATACGCCACCACAGTTTTCATTCGTTTTGATTGGCGTTGCTGTTTTCTGCAACACCGCCGCTGTTTCAGCAATATGTCCAACATAACTCTTATTGGCTGACCATAAAAGGGCAACGACTCCGACCATATGGGGTCCTGACATCGACGTCCCGCTCATGCTCGTATAGCTATTTCCTGGAATAGCTGAACGGATGTTCACACCGGGAGCCACAATATCTGGACCAACGCCCTTATCTAAAGTCGATGGGCCACGGCTTGAAAACGAGGCAATGTTCATAGAATTATTAGTCGCACCAACAGAAAATGTTAATTGCGAATGATTGGCTGGTGGATCGCCGATTGTAGCGCAACCAGGTCCGTCATTTCCAGCGCTGGCTACAACCATGACTCCAGCTTGGTATAACACTTTCATAACTTCTGTAAATTCATCGCCTGTGCAACCTTCAGAAGTTGGACAACCCCAAGAATCGTTCATTACATGAGGAGCATATTCTGGTTTGCCATCTTTTTGAGGATCGCCGCCAAATGGGTACGGTGCAAAGAAAAATTGGAAGCACTCGGTATACGTTGCCACTGTCCCAACTCCTGCATCCATATTACGGCAAGCAATCCATCGAGCTGCTGGTGCGACACCGATTTTGTTATTGGCACCATCGCTACCCACAACAGTCGCTACTGTATGAGTTCCATGTCCCTGATCATCACAAGGAAATTTTAAATCGTATCCACAGCGATTAGTCGCATTGCGACCTAGTTTTTTATGAACCGAATCATGCCAGTTGTAATCATGATTGACCGTTCGTCCGTTATTTCCACGATACTGACGCACCAAAGTGGGGTGATCCCACTGAACGCCCGTATCCTGACCCGCTACAACTATTCCTTGTCCTGCTATATTTAGTGCCCAAACTTGGTCCGCCTTGATGGCAATCAAATTCTGTTCAACACCATTCACTGCAGGCAGTGATGGTTCACGCAAATTGGCAACCGGTTTCATTCTAAAAGGAGTGTTATACGTCACTTTTAAAACAGCGGGATTTTTTTGCAACTCTGCTGCTAGTTGAGCATCTGAATTTGAAACTAAAAACGAATTGTTAATATAAAAACTTTGTGCTTGATAGCCACGCTGACTCAGTGATTGCAAAAGCGCTGACTGCGACTGCCTTGCAGAGTTAACCAGATCGGCGTACATCGCCTTCATTTTAAATGTGCGATCCGTAACTAATCCCAAGCGAGAAAAGTTTGGTTGCGCTTTCATGTAGACCATCATTTCGAATCGACCTGTGCTCTGCGCGTGGGCTCCAGCTGCAAAAAGGCCGGATATAATTAATAATACTAGTTTAGCTGATAATTTCATTGGTTCCCTCCAGGGATGCCATAACAGTGCAATCAATAAGATAGGTCAATTAAGATCTGCCCAGGGAACGCTGCAGAAGAACGCAATTTATCTTATTCCAAGATAGACTGCGGCCTGAATGCCGGTAAATTACGACAATCCAATGGCTAAAAAATCGCTCACCATTCACCTTGCTATCACTGATTTTGCCCTGCCGGCTCCGCGCAAAGGCAGTATCGATATTTATTCTGGATTTGGGCGAGCCCAGCAAATGGGAATTGAACTTCACCAAAGAGTTCAATCGGCACGCACCAAAGCCTTTGATAACTACCAAGCCGAAGTTATGACCAGTTATGAGTTTCAATATAAAAATCATACGTTTGAAGTCAGCGGGCGCATGGATGGACTGTTTTTACCAAAGGCTCCAAAAAATGAAACTAAAATTGAAGAAATAAAATCAAGTTTTAATATCTATGAATTGGCCAAACGAATTCGTGATTCCGATCAGGATCACCCTTATTGTTTACAGCTTTTAACCTATGGCTATATTCACTGGATAAAAAATCAAACCAAGCCCGAATTGAACTTGCACCTAGTATCATCCCGTTCAGGGGATAGTTCTGATTTAGAAATAGTTTTGGATATTCCAAAATATGAAGACTGGCTCAAGCGTAGGCTCGATGAACTTGTTCAGGAGGTTAACCTTTCTGAAAAGCGTATTAAACGGCGTAAAAAGGCAGCGGAGGCTTTTAAATTTCCCTTTCCCAATCCCCGTTCGGGCCAAATAGAACTCATTCAATCTATTGAAGACGGAATGAAAGAAAATCGTCCGATGCTTTTGCAAGCGCCCACAGGTTTAGGAAAAACAGTCGGCGTTCTGTATCCGACTTTGCAAGAAGCTTTACGCCGAGGCCAAAAAGTAGTTTATTTAACGCCAAAAAATAGTCAGCACGCCGTGGCCGAAGAAGCCATTGATAGGTTGCAGGCAACTGGCGCCAATATCAAGGGCATGACGTTAACGGCAAAAAGTAAAATGTGTTTTAAAAATGAACCCCTTTGCAATCCCGAATACTGCGAATTTGCCAAAGATCATTATACTAAAATTTCAGAACATCAAATTATTGAAAAGCTCTCTAAAAAAAAACGCCTTGATGCCGCCTCATTCAAACTAATCGCAGAAGAGTTTCAGGTCTGCCCATTTGAACTTCAGTTGGAAGCAGCCATAGATGCAGACACTGTAATTTGCGATTACAATTATGTTTTTGCGCCGCGAGCAGGTTTTGGCGCCATTGCAAGCTCGGGTTTGACCTCAGTAGGTAAACCAAATCTTGTCATCGACGAAGCTCACAATTTACCCGCCCGTGCGATGGATTACTATTCACCATCCTTATCTGTTCTGACTTTAGAAAGAATGCGGGATGAATTGCATTTGATTCCCCTACATTATCGAAGGCAAGTCGATGATTTATTTGACGAGTGTATCCGTTTGATTAAATCGTGTGGTTCGTCATCTCTAGTTTCACCTGCCAAAATCGAACCCCCGGTTGAACGTTTCTTAGCCCAGGATGTAGAACTTCGAAATTTTTTATCAGGCTATTTAAATTCTGATGTTGATATCCAAGCAGGCGATCCCGTCATGCGCCTTTGTTTTTATTGGGCCGAATTTACGGGGACCTTAGAATTCGTGACGAGTGGTCGTCCAGAATTTTTCACTACGTTTCATCCCAACCCTGCCTGTATTAAAATCACCTGCTGTGATGCTTCGGAAATGTTAAAAGATAATTACCAAGACTACGCCCAAGTGGTCGGCTTTTCGGCAACCTTAAAACCATTTTCCTTTTACAGCCAAATGTCAGGCCTGCAATCTACCGATTTAAAAACGGCCGAATTTGTTTCGCCGTTTCCAAAAGAAAATCGCAAGCTGATGATCATTCCACAAATTTCGTCCAAATTCTCACAACGCACGCAAAACTATCCGCGTATTGCTGATGTCATCGAGAAAATCACGAAAATTAAAACGGGAAATTACATCGCATTTTTTCCAAGTTTTGATTTTATGGAAAAAGTATTGGCACTGATTCAAGCGCCGCCAGGATTTCATTTGTTACGGCAAGAAAGACACATGAAGCGGGATGAAATTCAAGACGTCTTGGATCTACTAAGAACACCAGGCCCCGCGCATATTTTATTTGCCGTCCAAGGAGGCGTTTTTTCTGAAGGCGTCGACTACCCCGGTGAAATGGTTATCGGCGCCTTTGTGGTAGGCCCACCTCTACCGGGTTTTGATTTAGAACGCGAAAAAATGCGCGAGTATTATGAAAAACAATACGAATCTGGCTTTGACTATGCCTACACCTACCCAGCGATGGCTAAAGCGATACAAGCGGCAGGTCGCGTGATTCGGTCTGAAAAAGACAAGGGCTTAATTGTATTAATGGACAATCGATTTATCCAACCCAGTTTTGCCAAATCCATGCCCCAAGATTGGTTTGTGTCCGATCCGAGGGAAGCGGTCTCTGATAAGATTCTGCACGATGTTTCAGAATTTTGGGCACAATAGGACTAGGGAGCGAGCTTCTTTTTAAACAGCTAGATTTATCAAAGGCAAAAGAGCAGGACGCCAACAGGAGAAGTGCAATCAAAAATTTAGTCATAAATGTCGGTAGCACTAAAATAAGAAAGATTCAATTCTATGATTTCAACTGTGTTTCTTCACAAATCAGATAATTAAATTCATTCATCATTCCCATTTACGGCATTTACGACCATTTTATCTTGATCAATTGTCCA
>JAYVPD010000093.1:0-7769 GCA_043757515.1 Pseudobdellovibrionaceae bacterium | reverse complement strand
TCGGCATGAAATTTAAATTCATTCATGCAACCAGAAAGCAAAAAAATGGAACTCAAAGTCATTATAAGTGTTTTCATACTCCTATTGTCGTATTTCTTATAAAAAACTTGAACTGGATGACAGACTAGAATCATTCTGAAAAAACTATAATATGGGATTCTAGATTGGTTTTAATTGAATTAATAAAGTATCTAGTCTAGTCTTCTATTAGGCTTTAGGCGACATGGGGAGTTCATCCGTTATGATTCGAAAATTGTCTTTTTTATTTACCACCGTTTTGTGTTTCGTCATTGCGTTGTCTGTCCAGTTACATAGCCGGGAAGATAGGTCTATCAGGGTTCCCCTGGAGTTTAGAAAATCAATTTTAGATGTTCACAGTCACTTGGCTTGCTTGAATTATTCTGGTTGCTATATACGCCCCGGCTTTAAAAATTCTTTTAAATTTAAATTTTACATGAAAGCCTCTGGACTAGAGGCCAGTGATCTCGACAGCCCCATTGCTGATGAAATCATGCTCAGCACATACGTGAAACGTCTTAATGAATCGGAACTCTACAGCAGTGCTATAGTCTATGCGTTGGACGGATTTTACGATGACAAGGGCGAATTGGACCGCGAAAAAACCGATATCCTGATTCCTAACGACTATATTCATGAAGTCAGTAAAAAAGTTCGCAATTTATATTTTGGCGCCAGCATCAACCCAAATAAAAAAGATGCTTTGGCCGAATTAGACTTAGTTTACAATCAAGGTGCAAAATTAATAAAATGGATTCCTTGCACAATGGGGATTGATTTAAAAAATCCGTCTCCGCAAGTAAATCAGTTTTTAGATAGAATGAAAGAATTAGATTTACCTCTAGTCATGCATGTCGGTGGTGAAAATACGTTTTCTTGGGCCGACAAAGAACTCTGCGATCCTCGCAATGTAGAAACTCCTCTCAAAAAAGGCCTAACAGTTATTGCTGCACATGGTGCTATTTCAGGAAAATTTGATGAAAAACCGGGTTACACTTATTTACTGGATTTGGTTCAAAAATACCCGTCACTTTATGTGGATAATTCGGCCGGTCTGTTTGTGAATCGCCTTGGATTCTACAAAGATGTTTTCTTAACCAACTTTCATGGACGCACGCTTCAAGGGACTGACTATCCCCTTAGCTACGTTGGATTTGTGGGCTTTCAAGCAATTAGTTTATCGCAGTTCAGAGAAGAAATGAGTGAGTTTTGGTATCGTTACGCTAAGAAAACAAAAAATATTCATGATTTAGAAGCGGCCATAAAAATTGGTTTAGGGACAACTTTAAAAGATATCAAGCTTAGCTACGAAGTATTCAATATCCCGTATAAGTCTAATAAAGATCAGTAGCTTTAATTTTTTTAAACGCTTTTATTTTTAAATTAAATGCTTTAGCCGCCGAACTTTTTGCGGCTCCTACGTTGCCTGTCGTCAGGAACTTAGAAATACCAGAATCATATTTTATTTTTTTAAAATCTTCTACAAGCGCTTTTGCGGGATCCAAAATCTGAGTGCCCGGATAATTTTTAAAAAAACAGTCTTGTGCGGCCGGATAATGAGTGCAGGCCAAAAGAACCACATCTGCTTTAAATTTTGATTTTTTAACAAGGTCTTGGACATGCATTTCAAACAGTTTGCTTCCCTGTTTTCCCTTTTCAATCAACGCGGACAATGGCTGCGCTACAAGTGCCTGCATCTGAAATTTTGGTTTGGAAAAGTGCTTTTGAAAATACTGACTTTGAATCGTTCGTCGGCCGCCTAAAACGATCATATTTTTTTTTCTACTTTGTCGTAAAACTTTTTGACCTGCTTCGAGCATTCCAAAAAACCGAATATCACTGTTTTGTTTTTTTAGATCATCAAGTACGGTGCTGGCCGCATTGCAGGCTATAATAAGTGTTTTAACATCCTGACGTCTTAAAAAATCAACAATCTGGTTCAGCCGTCGAATTAATTTAAGCTTAGATGATTTTCCATAAGGCGTAAATCCTGAGTCTGATATGTAGACACAGGAAAATCTTGGTGAATTGCTGACCAGTTCCTTGTAAACGCCAAGGCCACCAATGCCCCAATCAATCATGCCGATACGGTTCATGGAAAACTCATTTTTTGAATCGATTTATTATGAACTGGCTCGGAGACAAAGGTAATAATTCTGGAATTCCAGCCAATATTAATGCACGAATAGGCTGAACCAGGAAATCGACTTTGCAAATACCATCGGTATTCATGTTCGGCTCGTATTGGGTTGTATTTAAGCATTTGTTGCCACTGAGGTGTTTTGACCATGGCCGACAACGCTTTATAATATTTCGGATTTTGAAATCGCTGCCAATAATGTCTTACTTTTGAAAGCAAAAGTATTGGCCATTCATAAATCTTAAGTGGTGCCGCTACCATATCAAGAACTAGAATTCGTCCTCCCGGTTTCAACACACGAACCATTTCTTGAACCATAGGATCCCAATCTAAATAGCGAAACGACAAAACAGAAATTACATAATCAAACTGATTGTCGGGAAAATCTAGTTGTGGGCCACTTACTTTTGAAAAGTTCAAATTGTTAAGGCCGCTCTGTTTTGCTTTTTCAGTCGCCATTTTTAACATGCTTGCCGACGCATCTACGCCTGCTCCGTGGTCAATACGCTCTGCCATTTGCCTTAAGAAAGCTCCATTGCCACAACCGACATCTAAAATCTTTGGCCTACTTGAAAAATCAATATTTGAAGTCAACCAGGCCCACTCATCGCGACGAACACGCAAATCTTCAAAAGTCTCTTCGTAAAACTCCGACACTTGATCATAAGACCGATCTACCGCCCCATCTTCTGGTTTGAATTCCACCATTGGATACAATGGCGACAATCCAACATATTTCCAAATTGAAGCCAGCAAGCCATGCGATTTTCTGCCGGCACACGAAACTATATAAACGTCTTTTTTTAGAGACCACTGAAACTTTTTCGCAGAGCCCGACACAGTCGTGTACCACCAGTAGCCATAAACCGAGCGCTTAAAATGATTCGACAAAAAAGCTGAAAACCAGCGCGCGGTTCGGCAGGCATGAAAATACAATTTCGCATCGACTGCTAAGGCCCAGGATTGCTGTTTCCATTCGTAGGGACTGAATTGTTCTGGCCAACTGGTTGTTCCAAACATAACTCCATAAACGCCGCTATGACCAAAAAAATGGAATTCAATAATTTCATTTCTTTGATTTGAAATGGATTCTATTGTTTTAAGAAATTCCAGCTTTGTTTCGGTGGCTGTACAAATTAAAAGAGCGTCTTTATGTTGCTCTCTTTTTTGTATGGACAAGGTTTCGGCTGCCTCTTTGAATCGATTTCCACCCGTGCGATACAATGTTGTGTACGTGATAAGAATGACTTTCACTGCTTACCACGCCTTTTCATCTAGAATTAGATTTTTGTCTTCGGGAATCCAAGCACCGCATTCGTCGGCGACTGTTAAGGTACGTCTGCCCTCAGCATCCCAAACTTTCATTTTATGAATCGGAGGTGAATAAAGATGAAGCGAAACACCAACAGAAGACGGACCGCATGAATGAATTTCTGACTGCTGCACGGAAACCACACTATTTTCGTTGTACACTTCGACATTTCCCCGCTTTTCTAAACTTTGCGCTTCAAATCTAAAATGTTGCTCGGTAAATTGCCCGTTAACAAACCAAATTACTCCAGATGAAGCCCCATGATTGTGAGGACTGGAAATCGCTTTCAATGACCAAGAGGCTACCATTACTTCGATAGATTCATTCTTAAATATTATTTTACGACCATAGGGTTCCGAACTACTATTGGCGGCGACCAGAATTGGGGCCAAACTTTCACTGCTCACACCAAGGGATTTCAAAAGCGAAGGCAGTTGTTCTGGCACTGAAATAATCTGATTAAAAATTGTAAACCAAGGCAAATCTCGCAAAAAGGACTGAGTCACTGAATTCAGCATTTAAAAACTCTAACAAATCTTTTGAATTCTCACAAAAAAACTTTTGAAAATATATAGACCCACTTAAACTACCGACCCAAAGTGGACCTGGTTCCTATTTAGCGCCTCTAACCTTTGTCTAGCTCTCTCTTTCCGGCTAAAATAGTCTTAACCATTGGTCCGTAAAGGAATAAACTAAGCCAATGAAGTCTGTCGGTATCGATATAGGATCTTATTGCATAAAAGTCGTCGAAGTGAATTCCAGTTCAAAAGGATTTCAACTTGTCCAGTTTCATAGCCATCCTCTGACAATAAAAGCAAATACTGATACCCACTTTGAAGTTATAGAATTTCTACGCGGCCTGATGGCTAAATTTGATCCCGAACAAACCCAGTTTGTAATTGGCGTTAGACAAGATAAAGTAGCCGTAAGACAAAAGACATTTCCGTTCACTGATAGAAATAAAATTTCAAAAACATTACCCTTAGAACTGGAAGATGAAATTCCATTTTCAATTGATAATGCGGTTTTTGATTTCAAACTCCAAACTTTGAATCCACCGACTGCAGAGGTTCTTGCTTTTGCAGTTAAAAAAGATGAAATCGCCCGAATTATTCAGGTTTTAAAAGAATGCACAATTCAGGCAGACATTATTTCAACGGAAGGCAGTGCATTTGCCAATCTGATAGAAAAATGGAATGAACCGGTTACGCCTAAAGTAAACACAACAACTAATGTAGTGTTGGATGAAATAACATCCATTGTCTCCAAAAAATTTAACATCATCCTAAACATGGGGCATTCGCACACTTTGGTATCGGTATTTGATGCCGGCAAACTGGTCGCAGTCAGAACCATCCTGTGGGGTGGAAAATATGTTGGCGAAGCAATCGCAAAAAAATACAATCTTCCGCCCTCCGAAGCTCATAAAGAACTTGAAACTAAAGGTTTTATTCTTACAAAAAAACAAGAGCTTTCGCCAGAATCAAAAGCATTTTCCGACTTGATTTCCCGAAGTGTCCGCGATTTTATCCGAGATTTGCAAATTTCAATATTGGAAATTAAATCAGAACACAATTGCGAAATTTCAAAAATAGAAATCACCGGCGGAATGAGTTTAATACAGGGTCTAGAGCCTTACCTGACACAAAATTTAGAAATACCCTGCAATCGTTTTGCTTCTTTGGATTTATTTAGTCAGATCTATTTTGAAAAAAATGACCTTACCGATGTTCGTGCCGGGGTGGCCATTGGCCTTGCGATCGAAGGCCTTAAAAAACCTCGAAATCCCGCAATCAATTTTTTAAAAAATGAATTCGCCAATAAAGACAATCGGTTTCAAGAATTCTGGAGCAGTTGGGCAACGACGCTGCAGATTGTCTTTACAGCCTTCGTATTGCTTTATGTTTGGTCTATGTTACGTGCTGATTTTTCCGAAGTTTTAGATACTGGCGTACAATCAAGACTCAAATTGGCGGCCCGAGAAGCTCTCGGTCTTAGTGGGAAAAAGACAAGCGACGCAGCTATCGAGAGCTCTTTAAAATCCAGCAAAACTCTGGTTTCAGATTTTAAATCAGCTGAATCGTTTTATCACATGAATTCAGCCGTCGAATTGCTTAAAAAGATTTCTGAAATTTTACCATCGAAAGTCAGTGCCCAAATTGATCTGGTCCGTTTTCAAGTGCTAGATCAAGCCATGACGGTCGAAGGGTATGTGCAATCCGCCAGGCAAAAAGAACAAGTTCTTGAATCACTAAAAATGATGGCACTCAATGAGTCTGTGCAATCCAATTCTAGCCGATTGCCACCATTTGGAAACAAGGTACCCTTTTCCTTTTCGCTTAATGTGGATCGTGGAATTAAAAAAATAGGAAACTAATGGCATTTGAAGACTTTAAAGAAAATATGAGTAACCGATTAGAACAAATCGGCGATCGAATTACAAATTCAAGTCTATTCATTATGCTCAATGAACGCTATGAAAACTTTAATTCATTCCAGCAAAGACTAATTAAGATTATAGGTTTTTTGTTAGTGGTAGGAACCGGTTTGTATTTTCCTCAAGATTACTTTTTTACTTCGTTTGAAAGTGAACATCAATTTGAAGCAAAACGTAAACTTATAAAAAATATCATCAAATCAGAACGCGAAGTTACGTCTCTTCCTGATATACCCCGGCCCCTGCCCGCTGAATCCGTAAAATCTAATATTGAATCCCAATTGAAAGAAATGAACTTTTTGCCCGAGCAAATTAAGCTTGTCAGCATCAATAACCAGCCCACTTCGTCGTTGATTCCGTCCAATAAAATTCAATATGGAATTGACGTTACAATAAATAAAATCAACGTGAAGCAACTTACTAATTTGGGCTCTAAACTTCAGATTATTCATCCAGCCGTTAAACTTAAAGATTTGATTATCACTTTGAACAAAGAAGATTCTCGCTATTTAAACGCCGAAATTAAATTAGTGGCCCTCAATATTCCTGAATACAAGGCACCCGAGCCACCTCCGCCAGAAAACCCAAAGAAAAAGGGTAAGAAAACCAATAAAAAGGATGAGGATCAGTAATGGCGATTTTGGTGCAGCTTAAAAACTTACTGGTATTTATTTTTATAAAAAACCTTTTCAAGCTTTTACTTGTTTTAATACTTTCTCTAGTTTTGTTTGTCTCGCTATTTCCAAAGAATGAACTCAGTGATTTTGTTTCTAAAACAGTGGCCGAACAAACCAACAATCGGATAAAATTAGACTTTGAAAACTTATCGTTCTCTGTAGCCAATACTATGGGTGTTCAGTTGGATCGAGTCTTTTTCCAAATGAGCGGCTTTCCCCCAGTAACCCTGAAAGAGCTCGTGGCCAGTCCCGATTTAATGGCGGCCCTTAGTAAAAAGCCCTATGGGAAAATTAAACTACTTGGTTTATTCAGCGGTGAAGTGGAAGTGACTATCTCAAAATATAAATCGGAAGGAGAGAGTCCTATAAAAAAAGTTGATCCCAGTTTGATTTCTATCACAGCCAATCGAGTCGACTTAGCTGAATTGAATTCATTTTTCAGTTTGCCTATGGAACTGCGAGGGCACGCAGATTTAAGTGCGAAAGCTGTATCCTTACTGCAGCTGGCGCCCACTCTGGACGAGTCGGGGAAAGTCGAACCCGGTCAACAGCCCTTTCAATTGCTAGAAATTCCAGAAGTCACTCTGACTGTAAAAAATTTCGAGATGCCGCCTTTTTTATTGGAAAAAAACATGCTTATGCCGCTGAATGTCCCTGGTGTAAAACTTTCGGAAATTATCGTTAAAGGACGGCTTTATGAAAATACATTTCAGATTCAGGATGTGCAACTAGGCAAGCCCGGGGATGAATTGTCGGGATCAATTAAAGGGAATGTGACTCTTCAGAAAGGCCTTTCCTTTTTCCCAGAGAAATATGAAATGTCGATCGACCTAAAAATGAGACAAAGTTTTTATGACAAAATTGGTCTTTTATTAAGCATTTCTCCGGCTGGTAATTATTTAAAGCCTTTTAGCGGTGGTTATAGTTTTAAATCGAAAATGTCGGGCATCGTTGGGCCTGGCGCTCCCTCATTTGGCCCGGCGCAATAATCCGAATTCTAGTCGCCTTAAAAACTGAAAGAAAATATTTTTATGTTCTACACGGTTTTGCTCTTGCAACTGTGTCTGTCATTCATTAAGTCTTGATCTGTTAATCTATCATTAAAAGGAGTCACAATGGCTGGAGTTAATAAAGTTATTATCGTAGGACGCTTGGGAAATACTCCCGAATTAAAAACCCTTTCAC
>JAYVPD010000092.1:0-28600 GCA_043757515.1 Pseudobdellovibrionaceae bacterium | reverse complement strand
TTTATGTTGTCTTGGGCGGTTTAGGAATGAATATAAACATAGACGATTTTTATGGGGTGCTCGATGAACTTGGAAAACATTTCACTGAATCAAGATAGCAAAATTCAACCACAAGACTGGGCCGAGCTAGGCGGAAAAGTGCAAGGCCTTTTGTGGCTGCAAAAAATAGGGGCCCGAGTCCCACGGTTTTGGGTTTTTAAATCTAACTCGATAAAACAAGAAATTATAAAAGAAATAGTAGGATTTGAGTCCCTGGCGACGCAATTGAAACAAACCAGTTTGCTTTCCATTCGCCCGAAAATCGTAAGCTGGATAGTCTCTCAATTGAAGGACTTACCTGCTGGATCATTTGCGGTGCGCTCTTCTGGGGCTTTCGAAGATTCGGCAACACATTCCTTCGCGGGCATTTACGAAAGCTATTTGCAACTTACTGAAAAAATGGAAATTGCAGAACGGATTTTTGATGTGTTTGCGAGCGGCTATAGTGAACGCGCGCAGCACTATTTTATAATGAGGACGATTGAGAAATCCCCAGATGGGTTGACAGTGATTATCCAGCAAATGGTGCCGGCAAAAATGTCTGGGGTGAGTTTTAGTCAAAACATCAGGAGTGGCCGCAGCGATGAATCTTGGGTTTCGGCGACCTACGGCTTAGGCGAAGATTTGGTTTCGGGGGCTACCGAAGGAATCGAATTTCAAATTGATTCAAAAGGTCGCATCAGCAGCGAAGGAAATAGAAAAATTACTTCGGGAACCGATTTAAATATTATCAGAACGGTAGGGTCGGTAACTCGCGATCTTGCTGATTTTTACGGAAAACCTGTGGATATCGAATGGGCTTTTGATGGCGTCGACGTTTGGATTGTGCAAATTCGGCCAATAACAAATCAATCGAATATAAATGAAACTACTAAACTTGTTTTTGATAACTCAAATATCCAAGAAAGCTATTGTGGCGTCAGCACTCCGCTTACCTACAGTTACGCAAGCGAAGCCTACAAAAAAGTGTATTCAAAATTAATGGAATTTCTTGGGGCTGACGCGGACGACATGCGATCTCAAACTTTAAATCTAGAAAATATGTTGGGGTTTGTTTCAGGTCGAGTGTATTACAATATTAACAGTTGGTATGCGACCTTGACTCTTTTGCCGGCCTTCAGAAAACGAAAAGAAGATATGGAAGCAATGATGGGTCTTGAAAATCCCGTTGATTTTGTTACCGATCATAAGCCGCTAAGCGGTCTGGCCCTTATTAAACATTCATTTAAAATGACGGCATTGATTCTGCGTCTGCTTCGATTGCAAAGTCGAATCGATACCGTTGCCAATGAATTTGATAGTTGGTTTTGGAACCTCTACAGCGAGGCGCGTGCAATCCCATTAAAAGACAAATCGGCGCATGAACTTGTCGTTTTGACTAAACATTACCAAGATAGATTTTTAGAAAAATGGGCGATCCCAGTATTAAATGACACCTTGGTAATGATGAACATGGGACAACTGCAGAGGATTCTTAAAAAATACAATCTAGGCGACAGCGTAAAAAGTCTTATCTACGGCCAAGAAATCGAAAGTATTAGGCCGACGCTAAATTTACAAGAACTAGCTTCAGAAATTGTCGAAAACAGTGACTTGGCAGAAACCATTTTAAAATGCACCTCACGAGAGCTTCCGTTTTTAATTTCTACATTTTTTCCTGATTTTAAATTGAAAGTAGAGCGTTTTATAGCTTTATATGGCGATCGTACAATGGGTGAATTGAAACTCGAGACAATTACGTTTAGACAAGATGAAAGTCTTTTTTACGATTTACTAAAAAACTTTGTGATCGCTGCAAAAAATGGACACGGATCCAAAGCGGTTCACGATGTGGATCATATAAAAAAGGTTTTTACCGAAGTGGAAAGTAAAATGAATTTATTTCAGCGGTATCTTTTTAGGAAAGTCGTAAAAAAGACGGTAAATACCGTCGCTCACCGGGAAAAAATGCGTCTTCATCGTACTCGTAACTATGGATTAATGCGTGATTTCTATTTAGCTATTGGTGAAAAATGGGCTCAAAATCAAATTCTAGAACAACCTCGGGATATTTTTTATATTACCCTCAGTGAAATATATGAAATGAATTACGGTCGCAATGTCACAAGGTCCTACAAAAAATTGGTAGAGTTAAGAAAAATGGAAGCGACCGAGTATAAAAAAGAGAATCCCTTAAATCAATGCCATTTAGGATTGCCAGTAGGGGCGGGGATAGGTTCGCAATCTCAAGATAACCAAGTGGAGATGCACGATACGTCGTCAGAAAACAGCTGGCACGGTTTAGCGTGCTCGCAAGGTGTTGTCGAAGGGGAAGTAGTGCTGGTAGAAGACCCAAGTGATATTAGAAATATTCAGGGAAAAATTTTAGTGGCCCTTCGAACCGATCCGGGTTGGACACCTTTGTTTGCTCTTATTAAGGGAGTCGTCATTGAAAGAGGATCGTTGCTATCTCATTCAGCCGTAATTTCCCGCGAAATGGGGATACCGGCGGTCGTAAATATTTCTCAGATTACAAAAAAACTAAAGACAGGCGAAAGGATTCGCGTAGATGGAAATTCAGGCCAGATTACCCGACTCTAGAATTAAAATTGCGAGCACGAAATTACAGTTTGTTGAACCAAAAGGATCCTTTTATGCCGGTATCGATAGAAGCAAGTTTTGGTTCCCAGAGGAATTATCCCCATGGTTCCATTTAGCTAGTTATTCAAATTTAAGTCCTGATGTGCGCCGTCGTTACAATCAATTATATGCGCTGGGTACAAATGAAGTTTTTGCAGTTTTTGAAGTAGATTTTGTATGCCGAATTTTTAAAAGAGTTGCCAAGAATAAATCTTTAAACGAAGAATTAAAACGGGCAATGGCTAGAATTGATACCGAAGAAGAAAAACATGCGCGCGTATTTCATCAGCTAAATAAAGCAGCCGCCCCCGAGTATTATACTGATGCAAACTACGGCCGATTTTTATCAAAACGCGCCGATGGTTTTGGTGTTTTTCTGTTGAACGTCGTAGCTCGATTTCCGAATCTATTCGGTGTGTGGGTGTGGATTGCCCTGATTTTTGAAGAACGTTCTATTCTGTATTCAAAACACTATCAAAACACAGATGATTCTATCGTTGACAGTAAATTTAAACACATACATCACTTGCATTTGATCGAAGAAGTGAGTCATGTGAAATTAGATGAAGATCTTGTTGGTGAATTCTATCTAAAACTATCCTGGTGGAAGCGTCGGGTGACTAGGTTTTTTCTAAAGCGAGTATTGAATTCATTTAGATCTCCTAAGCGGATGTCCCAGGCAATTGCCGAAGTATTAAAAACAGAATTTCCTTCATCTAGTGCCCAAATCAATCAATGCCTTTCGGAACTGCCAAATTTACGATTGAATGACTCGTTTCAGAATTTGCTTTTTGGACCAAGCGCTTTCAAAAGGACGCAACGGTTGCTTAAAACGTGCTCTGAATTGCAGGATCTGTAATTTAAATGGGTAAGTTTAAAAGAATTTTTGTTAAAATTTTAAATCCATTAATATTCATTTTCGCGCTTATTTTAATTTTTGAAGAATGGCTTTGGATCGAACTTACCAGAATAACCAAATTCATTTCTCAGTTACCTTTTTTGGCAAAGCTGGAATTGAAAATTTCGATGTTGCCGGCTTACCCTAGCTTGATACTATTGATTTCCCCATTTTTATTGCTACTGCCGCTTAAGTTTTTAATGGTTTTTTTGGTTTCAAGCGGGCATTATTTTGTGGCGTTTGTCCTTTTTATTTTGGAAAAAATTCTAGGAACTGCATTAGCAGCGCATTTGTTTTCATTGACTAAAAAAAATGTGATGTCCATTGGTTGGTTTCAAAGATTTTTCGATAGCTTAGTGAACCTAATTTCAGTGGCTAAAGACTGGATAAAAAGTTTTTCTGTGTATCGTTCAGTTAGAAAAGTCATTGAAAAGGTAAAAGCACGGTATTCTCGGTCTGGTTTTGTAACTAGAAAAATCAGGAAATATCGAAACCAAAAATAGTTTCCTGTGGGCTACTGCAAGGTGGTTTGTAAGGGTGAAAAACCAGTCCCATCTGCCTAGCCCAGCCTAAGGCCGAGCTTGATTTATTTGGCTAAAAGGCCGACACCACAAGGTGGTTCATCTATCTGTTTTTTATAGAACAAAATTGATTTTTAAAAAGCTTTTTCTTTGCCTTTTATTTTCTATTTTCTTGCCGCAAATGGCATCTGGAAACCAAGCTGGAGCTGAGAAAAACCCCCTTAGTTTTATTACTGAACCATTTCAAAAAACATTCGAGTGTCTTTTCTTAGATTGCAATCGGGTTCCCCCTCCTCCCTCCTTAGCGTTAGCGCAATCTAATTGCGAGTTACAAAAAGTCGCACAGAAATGTGATCAGATAACTCAAAAGAATCCTGATGATGCTAAATACATCCGAAGTTGCACACTAGAGAAAATCTGTCAGAGACAGCTATTACCAACGGACATTTTACGTGTAGAAGCCTGTTTTAGGGGGGCTGCTGAAGTCTATGCCGATTACAAAAAATATTTTTTGGATGTGGCAGACAGAATTGAACAAGAAAACGAAGAGCTTAAAAAATGCCAAGATGTTGCCTGCAAGCGCGACCGGTCCAAAGGTATACCAGAATTTGATCACATGGATAATGCTACTCTTGGAAAATATCCGATCACCTATATTGATCTCAAAGTGAAAGACTATCGAAATTATATGAGTAGTTACCTTCGGGCCGAGGCTGCCAATAAATACTATCGTGAAAATACAGGGCTCAAACGATTCAATGAAAATCAAAGTAACAACAGGCAAGCCCCTCATTCCTTGGAATTTGATTACATCGATGCCGGAAAGAATTTTTTGAAAAAAGCGGGCGTGATTTTGGAGTGTTATGATCAGCAAGCGTATTCTGAAATATTGTGTCACGCCATTTTAAAAACAGCTCTGCCTTTCGCCGTTTTTAAAGGCGGCGTAATGACCATCCGGTCTGTCGCTAGTGTCTTGACAGCTCAGGTCGAGCGAAGGGGATGGATAATTGGCAGTCGTTTCATTCAAGAAAACGAGCGCTCGTTTATCCGCCAATTGTTTTTGGAAAAACATGGTTTTCAGAAATTTACGTCAAAAGCTGAAAACCAGTTGATGATGGATGCCGCCACAAGTTCAGTTCCTGTAGCAGGAAGGGTATTTATTCGAATAGAAAATGGAATACTAAAATATTTGAACAAATTTATTGGCGATAAAAGATTGATAACTAGTATTAACAACAAATATAACGAGATTCTATTTCGACGAATGGCAGAATTGAAAAAGAAATTTCCAGACGTGGATTTCAATCCCTACCAAGGTTTTAAAGAAGTAGAATATATGGTGACGACAAAAAATGGCCAGCCTTTGCCAAGTAATTTTTTAAATGACGTTGATAAAATGTTTCAAGATGCTAATAAAGAACTTAAAGATCATCTTCAATCCAATAGTATTTTAAGGGCCAGCGATCAACCAGACACCTGGTATCGAGCCGGCGTTGGCCGGACCGGTGATATGGCCAATGCAGCTGCCAGAGAATCTCGGGATGACCTGACTCAAAATGTTTTGGTTAATTTTGACGATCCTAAAGTGATAGCCAAGCTTCAAGCTAGTATTGGCGAGGGACGTAAGCTCGCTTCAGAACTGGCGCAGTCATTTTCAGGAACAGAAATGGTATCGACCAGGGATGGCGTCACAACACTGAATGCCGACGTCATGGGGCTTGTAAGGAAGTATCCAGAATCGGTAGACCTTAGGCAGGCCCTTCAGAACAAATACCCGGGGCAGACCATTGACGTTGAACACATTGATAAGTTAAAAAAGCTTTACGAAATTCAAGACCGTTTTTCACCGCCAGTTCGTTTTGCAGAAAGGGAAATTGCTAGTTTTACTAATGGCAAAGGCACTCAAGTAGGAATTGATTTCGTGAATGCCGGCGGCGCCAATGCCGAAGGGCAGTTGCGGGCACTATCGCAAAGTCAAACCTCTCAGCAGATGCTGCAATCGAGCCGGACCCATTTTGAAATTGCAACGTCTGAATTGAACCGGAAAAAAGATCAATTTAGTAAAATTTGTGAAAAGCTAGTGGCCGAACACAACGCCAGTTTACCGCCTGGTGGCCGGCCAATAACTGTTTCTGTCGCCAAAAGCGGTGATGACGGCGTTGCGGATTTTAGCGAGGTACTGACTCAAAAGCAAAAAGACTGGATCGCCAAAGAATGGGCTCGACGCGAAAATGAGGCAAGTAAACCATCTTCGTCAGCTCGGATTAGTATTCCGAACGAACTGGTAACAGATTTGTCTCAAAAAAATATTTTAGCTGCGCATGGTGAAAATATTGAAAAAGAATTACGAACACTTGTGACTGGGCAAATTTCAAATAGAAACCTGGATGGATTTGTTGCCAAAGTTGAAATGAAGGGATTTAAGAGCGGGATGGGATCAGTAGATTTAAGCATTGCCTTTGCGCCTGGGCGATCCCTGACTAGCGATGAAATTCTACTTATTAAAAATCGCTTTGCTAAAGCCCTTAAGGAAATTAATAGTAACCCGGATGGTGTTGGAACGTTTAGATATCGTATGGGTGACGTACGAATCATTCCGGGTGACTAACAAATCAAGGCCAGCGATGCGGAACAATGACCATGTTTTTTGCATCATAGCCCTTTTTTTCTAACCGTTCTGTCGCTGCTTTAACAATCGCTTCTGGATTTTTCCAATCTCTGGCCATAATCCAAATGTATTTTTGGTCAGGAACTCCAATCGCTGTCCATTTGTAGTCTTCATCGAGATCCACAATTAAGTAGTCAAAGTTAAACGGCCACAGAGGGCTGACTTTCCAGTGTGCATTTGTCTTTTCATTATTTACCCAGCCTTTTTGAGGGATGGATTTTTTAGGACCGTCAAGGCTTCCCTTGTTGTAGGTGAAGTCGATATCGATTCGATTATTTTCTTTATTCCAAGTATAGATTTCAAGAGCATTATGAACATCAGTTTCTAAAAAAGTAAATCGTCCAGCAAGCACGTACCAATTTCCCATAAACCGATTTATGTCGACATTTTCGACAGTATTCACTTTTATATCTGAGGCGCATCCAGCCAGCAAAAACAGACTCGCATATAATAAGTTTTTCATTTTACCTTCCAGTTAAATTTCATTTTAATTCTTGGTATTTGGAAATAGCAAATGGAAACAAAAGTCCCCAAAATAGAGCGTAAATGGGTATTGCAAGTTGCCCCTTAAAAGCTAACACCTGCAATGTTTGGCCAGAATAATAGCTAAGTGGTCCAAACACGGCCCCTAACAGTGCCGCTAGCCACAGTCTTTGTTTCAAAAAATTTTGAGAAATTGGAAATGCACTAGCAAATAGGAGCCACATTGAAACAAGCCAGTGGGGAACAAAAAATGTCGAATGATTCGGAAACTCTATAAATCCAGCACGATAGATGGCCAAGTCAAACAGAGTCCCAACCAGAGAAACAAGACCTAGAAACATTATTTTTTGCTTAGTTAAAAAATTGAACTTTAGTATAAAAACTACTGGGATAAGCGGAAAAACGTAGCTCCAAATGGATAAATCCCATTTAGCGAAATAAACGCAGCCAAACCAACCAAGGTAGAACCAAATAAAAAGGAAGAAATTGGATTGTGATGTCATTTTCATTCTGTTTTTTAAGCCTCAGATACTAGGATTTATTTCAAGGTTGTATTTAATTTCAGATTTCACAGAATTCAGTATGAAGCCGTCTTTAATTGTTTTTGCAACGATAGTTTCAATTCGGTCAGGGCGATCCACGCTTAGATTTCCCTTTACGGCAAGATTTGAAAAACCGACCTTTGAGGCTTTGGCGTAAACTTTAAAGGTCCCAACAAAGCAATTGATAAGTGCCTGTAAAAATAGGTCTTCCGGTGAAAACCCGCCACCCATACCTCCGAATTCCGAAGGAATCCCACATTGCGTTTTTTGAGGGCCCGAGTTAATAGCCCACGTATTTTCGAAATGGCCGTTCGCCAAAGCTTCCGATTTGAAATCTATTGGAAGTTTAGGCATTTTTCACCTCACAATAAGGGCTTTCACTACAGTCGTCGGTTGCTTTTTTTCGAGGTAACCAGGGTCTGATTACTGTAAAAAAACAATAGCCTGCGTCGAGCCCCTTGCGCACTAAAGGTCTATTGGCAAGTTGGGCTAGTCGCTTGTACTTTGGAAGTGCGTTCCAAATTTCTATAAAAGCATCTACTTTAATGGCTAGGGTTCCATCGGCCCTTCGAACATGCATGACTTTGTTCACTTCTACGGGATTTACTCCCTCTTTTGCCGCATCGAACTGTTTCGAGCAGATATCAATGAAATCCATATTTTCAGAGCCGATCTGTCTCTGATAGTGCGAGATTTCAGTGCTGCAAACTTTGCACAGTCCATCGAAGTATACTTGAATTTTTGATTCTTTACTTTTCATATAGTTCATAGTAGTATGAACTATATGAAAAGTAAAGAATCAAATTTAAAACTTCGCAAGCTTTCCCTGTCGGTAGGCGGTTTTATACGCTATTGGGGGTTTAGGCGAATCCATGGGGCGATTTGGACGCAGATGTATCTTTCTAATAAGCCACTAAGCTGTACCGATTTGACCCGACGTCTAGGGCTGTCCAAAGCATTGATAAGTCCTGCACTTGAAGAACTATGTGAGTATCAATTAATAAAGGAATCCCCTGGCCCGAATGAAAAGACTAAAAACTACCTGGCCGCTGAAAATTTAAATGATGTCATTCGGCACGTTTTGAAAATGCGAGAAGAAAAAATGCTAAAGCAAATAACGTCTGATTTTTCTGACTTTAGCGATTCTGCGGACAACAATCTGGCTCTCAATCAAGAGCGAGTTAAGTCCCTGGGTGAAATGATTGTCACTGCGAATATGATGCTTGAAATTTTGATGGCCCAAAAAGACATTTTAAACACTCGGTTTGGGTTTGAGCCATGAAACTAGTCCTTATTTTAGGTAATCAATTATTTGACCCAAAGTATTTTAAGCGCCTTGAATTAGGTAGTAAAAAGACTATCTTTTTTATGCGTGAAGACCGCGAGCTGGCTTCCTATTTCAAATTTCATAAGCATAAAATTATATTTTTTTTAGCTGCTATGCGCGCCTATAGAGACGAATTGGTAGAACTCGGGTATCAAGTTCACTATGAACAAATGGATGAAAAGTCGCAAACTTTTGATAAAGCTTTAGAATCGATCATAATTTCTAAAAAAATTCAGTCTGCCTTTTTTTTTGAAATTGAAGATAAATTTTTTGAAACGAGAATCAACCGGGTTTTTATCAAATCTAAAATTTCTTTAACTGTGTGGCAAAGCCCCATGTTTTTAACATCTAGGGCCGACTTTAAATCTTATTTAGGCAATAGTAAGCGGCCTTTTATGAAAACGTTTTACGAAAGCCAGCGACGGCGATTAAATATTCTGATGGATGGAAATAAACCAGCTGGTGGATCTTGGAGTTTTGATGTCGAGAATCGCTGCGCACTTCCAAAAAATAAAACGACCCCTCCTGTCCCAGATTTTATAGTCACTGAAAATATTAAAAGAGTATCAGATCTGGTAAATGCGAAATTCAAAAGTCATCCTGGCAAGTGTTCTGATTTCTGGCTTCCTGTGGATCGAAACTCTGCACGAAAATGGTTAGCGGCCTTTTTGAAAGACCGACTGCACGAATTTGGTCCCTATGAAGATGCCATCCCCGTTCATTCGGAATTTGTTTACCATTCGGTATTAACACCGTTTTTGAATTGTGGGCTATTGACCCCAGACGAAGTCGTAAACGAGGCACTAAAATTTAGTAAAAAAAAAGAAGTCCCCCTGGCTTCGCTAGAAGGGTTTATTCGTCAAATAGTCGGTTGGCGGGAATTTATTCGCGGCATCTATCAAAACTTTAGCGAAAAGCAAGAAAAGGAAAATTTTTGGGGCCACAAAAATAAGCTAAGCCCGCTTTGGTATCAAGGCAACACGGGAATACCACCGCTGGATGAAACCATTCGGCGTGTGCTCAAACGAGGTTACGCCCATCATATAGAGCGTCTTATGATCGTGGGTAGCCTTATGGTTTTGCTTGAAGTCGATCCAATCGAAGCTCATCGCTGGTTTATGGAACTATTTTTGGACTCGTCCGACTGGGTGATGGGGCCAAATGTTTATGGAATGGCTCTTTTTTCAGACGGTGGAATCTTTGCGACAAAACCCTATATATGTGGATCTAACTACCTAAGAAAAATGGGTGGCTATCCAAAAGGGGATTGGTGTGATGGCGTGGATGGGCTGTACTGGCAATTTATTAAAAAACATCAAGGGTTTTTTATGAAAAATCCCAGATTATCCATGATTGCTAGAGGTAGTCAGAAAATTTCGACCGAGCGCTGGCAGGTTTTGAATCAAGCGGCTGATCAGCTGCGTGCTAGACTGGCGGTGGTCGCTTGAATTTGATTTTAGTAATACATGCATTTTCATGCTGGTCTATGTGTGGGCTCAATTGGCTGGTGGCTCCATTGATGGGAATTGAAATTGGATCTGCCATTTGGATTTTATTTTTAAATCAAAATGGACTTTATTGGGCGAATTTGATTTCGGTAATTCTTATTTGGGTTCAGACGGCGTTTGTAAATGTTCCGTCTCATAACAAACTGTCTTTTGAAATTGAAAAAACCAAACTAGCACTGGTTGCTGGAAATTGGCCAAGAACGATTTTTTGGACGGCTAGGTCCTGTTTTTTGTTATGGATTCTTTTTAAAATAACGATCGGAGTTACCCCGTGAAATCGTCAACATTTAGTAGATCGATAGAATTGGCTAAACTAGCCACCCAAGTAGGTTTAAAAGAATTAAGATCAGGCGATTTCAAGTCAAGAATTGAACAGGCCCGATTGATCGCAAATAGTCTGTCGAATCTAAAAGGCGCTGCCATGAAAGCAGGGCAGATTTTGAGTTTAGATTTGAATCACTACTTTCCACCAGAAGCCATTGCGCTTTTAAGCCAGCTTCAAAATGCAGCGGTGGCTCATCCAATCGAAAAGATGGAAATGGTTTTAAAAAACGAATTGGATTCAATATTCAAATCTCAACTAGCCGATATTTCTGAAAAACCAATTGGGGTGGCCAGTATCGCGCAGGTTCATCGCGCTCGCTATGCAAATAATGAGGTAGTGCTAAAAATTCAATACCCAGGTGTCGCAGAATCAATTGAATCAGATTTAAAAATACTAAAAACACTGGCCGTTTCATTTTGTGGGCTGACTGGTCGAAAAATGAATTTGGAGCCCCTCTTTAGTGAGTTTCGGTCGGTCCTCGAGCAAGAGGTCAACTATCAGATCGAAGCCGAATTTCAAAAAGAGTATCAAAAGTGCATTTCAAAATTGAAAACAACAAGCCAAATTCACTATCGAGTACCTAACGTTTTTGATGAACTGTCCTCTAAGAAAGTTTTAACAATGTCCTATGAATCTGGAGTCAACTTGCGAACTTGGCTCCTGTCCGGTCCTAGCAAAGAGAAACGTCACGACTTAGCAAAAGCTGTTCTTGATTTGTATTTTCATGAATTTTTTGAATGGGGACTTGTTCAAACAGATCCAAATTGGGGAAATTTTTTAATTGACGATAAAAAGGACAGGATCGATCTCGTATTGCTCGACTTTGGGGCTACTAGGAAATATTCGCGAGATTTTATTTATAATTATATTCGATTGCTTCACTTAGCTTCGAATCGAGATTCTGCAGAATTAAAAAAGCATGCGATAGACATTGGGATGATAGATGCCCGCGAATCTGCTTTGGCATTTAAAGCCTTCGAAGAGATTTTAGTAACGGCAATTAAACCTTTTTTTGTAGAAAAAAATGGATCTAGGATGTTTGATTTTTCTGACAAAAACCACAGGCTTCAGTCTCAGCAGGCAGCCAAAGCCCTATCTGATGAATTAGTTTACAGTCCGCCGCCCTACGCATTGATTTTTCTTCATAGAAAACTTGCAGGTGTTTATTCGATACTAAAAAGCTTGGATGCCCATTTAGATATTTCTTCGTATTGGCAGCAAATGACAGAACTATCGAAAAAAAGAGATGTTTAAAATGGGTATATCTAGGGCATTGAAGGCAAAAATTGATTTACTACCATCGGAAGATGTCGATCGGATGATTCGCATGGGCTGGGAAGATCGAACCACGTTTGAATCCATCAACCAGCAATTTTCATTTACGGAAAATGAATTCATTCATTTCATGCGGTCGCAGTTAAAATCTAAAGACTTTGATCGCTGGCGAAAACGAATACATCGCCATGGACATCTAAAGCACGAAACAAAAGGGGGCTTCAAAGAGACTCGATTTAAGTGTTCTAGGCAATCTGTGGACGGCATTACAAAGGGCTGGAAAGAGTTTTACTAAAAAGTGTATTCAATCCTGATTCTAACGCCCACCTGATAGTCAAACTGTAAATCTTGCAGAATTAATTCCGTGCCCGATTGCAAAAACTTTTTAATTTCAATAAAATTCTGGCTTTTAACTTCGAATATTGAAACTGATTTTACTTTAATTGCATTTCCAGAGGGTACCTTGTCCTGGAGCGATTTTAAAGAAACGTGATTATTTTCAGTTTTAATTTTGAAGGTGTTTACTTTATCTAGAAATTGAGAATAATCTGTTGAACCAATGGATTGAAAAAATGAATTGTCATTTGGAGTTATTGTTTTAATAAATTATTGAATATTCGTTGAAACTTTTTGATCTGTATTTTTTATTTCCGATGGCTCTAAGATTGAAAATAGTCCTATAAAATATTGAGGCTGATCCGGTTGGTTGTTTAAATCTTGTATTTGAGTCTCAATGTTTGAAAGGTTGCTAATAAATGGTTTTCCAGAGAAAGAAACAAATTGGCTAGCCTTTGGGTCACTTTGCCAACCGGTGATTTGGCCACCTGGCTGAAAACTACATTCGGAATATGTGTTTGATGCTTCAATATGGTTTGGGTTATCTAAAATTGCTTGTTTTATTCCAGCAATGTCAGAGCAGCTATCCACCTTAGGATAACAGGTTGGGCAGCCCTTAAGTTGGCCAGGTATTAGAGTGAAGCCACCGCCCTCAAGATTTTGCTTGGTCTGAGTAAGAAAGACATACATTCCGGTCATAATGACTGGAACGGCAATACTTTCTGTGATCCAAGATTTAAAACGAGTCCCTGTATAATTGGAAGGAACATCTTCGTCCGTTGCGTAGATATAAATTGTTCGGCTTTTTGTTCCTTGCCCTTGGCGTTCGTTCATTAGCGCAGCGATTTCTTGGACTTTTGGAAAAGTATCTGGCCCTCCACCAGTGATTGTTGAAAGGTAGGTTGATACTTTAGCAAATTCAGCTTTAAGTGTTGCCTTAAATTCGGATGTTGATGTGGAACTTGACTTTGTTACTTCAAAAAAAGCAGGTTTGATTTTTGAAAGATAGGTCGTCTTTCTTCGAGTTGAACTCAATTGAATTTCAGAGCTTCCATTTTCACCTAGAATGTCGTAATTATCTTTGCCAATTAGATACACTTTTACACTTAAAGCAGTGTCAGGAAGCTGCGAAACAAAATTTTGAAGGCCCAATATTATGTTTTGGCCATTGTTTGCGTTTGAAAATGATTCATCAATGATAAACACAAATTCAAGTGGTTTTACTGATTTGTCAACCGGAGGAATCACGAGTTCGGCCTTTCCAGATTCTGTTGTGATAGAATCCGGCTGCCTGCTATAACTGTTTGATGAAGGGGACGGTTCATTTGATTCTGAAAAATGCACCCGCGAACAGTTTTGAAATCCAAAAAAGACTAGAACTAAAAGAAGTGGCAAAACTGGAATGGTTAATAACCTTAAATTGTTTTTTTTCTATTACTTGGCCCCCCAAGTTGCTGTTCCAAATCATTTACAAATTTGACTCTAATCGTTAGTAGCAAATCTAGTAATGGACAACAGTCTGGCCAATCCCATCTTGAAACGAATGGAACCACTCGATTTTTAAGTGGTCCATGTATGCCATAAGCGGGGGCTCTAAGAATATGACCCTTTTTGATTCACTTTTTCTGAATCGACTATTTACAGGTGACCTAATTATTGTGTTGATATCATTTTCCCTGCAGATGGACTTGCGAAGCCAACCGTCATACGGTAGATTTGGGGATTCGGTATCTCGATCAGAGAACTCGTTTAGCTGTATCTCTATACTAATTGGTGAAAAGTGAGGCTTAAATTGAAATTTGCCATTTTAGTGATTGTAGTGATTTTTTGGTCCAAATCAATTAATGCAAAAAACAAATATTCAGGGCGATTTGATTTCTGTACCGAGTACATGGTTAAAAATGATTCTAGATTTCAATTGGGCCAAATTTGGTTTGAAGACGGCGATGGGCCAAAAGAAGCAAAACAACTTACTAATTATACTGTCGACTATGACGACAAGCCTTTTGCACACGAATTTACTTTCACTGGTTTGCCAAAAAAAAAGCTGTGGGTATCGTGTGTTTATTTTGCTTGTGGCGATGAAAGCTGTTCTGCTGAAAATGCTAGTAGCGTTCCTGAAAGCGTAGTCCATGAAGTAAAAAAAATTCCCACAAGCTGTCGTAGCAAGGTTAAATTCGATAATGCCACCCGAATTGAGTATTTCGGGTGTAACTATGCCACCGATAAAAAATCAGAGTCAGTCGGAAAAAAAAATTAAAAGAAAAATAGACAAAGTCCTCAATTTGGGAAAAACTTCGTCCATGGGGTGCCTATGCTTAAATCACTATATTTTTTCACTATAGTTTTATTTTTTCTTGTTTCAATGAGTGCTATTGGGGGCGGTACTAGGAATTTTTTAATGACCAAACAGTCTGATGGACGACTTATTTCAGTGGTGCTTAGAAATTATGAGATTAAAAATGCAGTGCCATCGCCTCGAGTTGATTTTTGTGAGAAAAATAAAACTATCACGGCGTGGCTGTCTGACAATCGAGCTGATCTGAATATTGATGGAATATCCTTTTTAATTAATCCAGAGCATTCTCTTGGATGGAGTGGTACTCCGCAGATTTTTTATTACAATACCTTTACTTTTTACAGTATAGAGGACTGTAAAAAAGTGGCGGGCCAGTCAACCAATTCAATTGGAACTCCCTTTTTTGGACCAGTCATCGAATCCACTATTTCGTCTCAAACCATTTCTTTTGTTAAAAAAGAATTCAATGTCGGAACTTCGGCAGTCGACTATATTTTGAAAATTGATTACCAAATAAAAAAGGTTCAATTGACGAGTCTGCGCAGCGGTGGTGACTTCTTCGAACCTCGCGATTGGACTGTGTTTGCCGAAGGTGGCCTTTAGTTTAACTTGCTTTGATTCTTCCTGGCTCTGTTTAAATAAATAGACTAGCCAAATGTCCATTCTGCTAGTTGAAATACTTTTCGAGTGTTAAAAAAAACGTAAAATGAATAAATGAAGGTATTTTTTATCGTTTTGCTGTTTTTCAATATGCTGCTTGCTTCAGATGGCTGCAATCCGATAATTTCGAAGAAAGACTTTCCAATTGAAACAATTAATAAAATATTATCCCAACCAAATTCTGATTATTGCAGGCCTTTGCAAGTTGGTAGCCTTAAAAATTTTAGTATTTCCAGAAAGGACAGTCCAACGACTGTACCTCACAAATATCAATTAGAAAGAATAAATGAAAGTGAATACAAAATAAAGTTCAATATAGTATTTAAAGATGATCCCAAAACCAAAATTTACTCAACCAAGGCGAGGGCCTATAGCTTTGTATGGCGAAAATTTGCAAACGAATGTTTGGCCAAACTGGGCAATAAAATTAAGGGGCCAAACGGAGAAATACTTAAACTAGAAGTTGAAGAAAGTGTTGATATAAGTACTGTTCCGCAAATAGTTGTTAATTTGAAAGACGCCGGACGCGCCCATTCACGAGAATGGATCAAGGATATGCCATGTGCGACTGTGGTTCACGAATTATTGCATGTGACTGGTCTTGTTGACGAATATGAAGAAAAACAAATCGGTATCAAGCTAAATCCAAAGACAGGTAAATATAGCTACGTAAAAGTTGACGCTGATTTACCAGCTTATGACTGTCGGGTCTGGGCGCAAAGTCCCGCAATTATGTCGTCTCAAGAAGAAAAATGGCGTCAGGTATTCGCGCCATGGCAGGCGAAAACCAGTTTATGCGTTTGTGGTGAAATCGAATCTATTTGCAAAGAATATTTTGAGGAAAGAAAAAAACTATATGAACCCTATAGCCTTGGAAAAGAGGGGCCAATTATGGAATTGCCAGTCGAGCTTCGCAAATTTCCTAGTGAATGTGCGAATGGTTTTAAAATGTATCCAGGAATTGAATCAACTTCAAATATTTATGAAGATGAAAAAAACAATACCTATATGGGAGCCGTTTTGGATCTGCCCAAAGATTTGCCTTCAAATTTTTGGGACAATAAAATAATCATACAGCATTTTCAAAAACGAACAGACAGTGAAATGGGTTCAATTCTGGATGAAAAACATTGGAACGCTATTATCTACCCAGGTTGTTATGCTAAAAACCAAGCCTATTACAAAGAATCTTTAAATGCCTACAGAACATCAATGAGTCACGGTGGCAAGGGTTGTCTTTAATTACCTGAGACAATTAGGTTTCGAATTCATCTTCTATCTGAACACCCACGTGTTTTGGTTTTAGTAAACCTATACTTTCCCAGCTTGCGCCATCGAACCGACAAATGAACCCAATCTGTTTGCGACTACTTTTGCAACGCCTGCTTTTACTTGGTTTGCAAAATAATGAGTATGTCCAAAGCCACTGTGGTATATAATCGCAATTTTTTTCTAAAGTTTAATTTCCACAGCCTTTATTAGATTATCATCTGATACTTTATCAATTAATTTATTAATTGGATCTATTCCGCCCCGGAATGGTTCGTGATCAACTTCAAGTTCAACAACATTGTTTCCGGATTGAAGACGATGTTTTTCCAAGTAAAGAATATTTCCATCTTTGTCGAATAGTCCGATATCAATATAGTCACTCATTGGAATTTCATTTTCATTGCCAAGTTCATCGGCTCGTAATTTTTTGCACCGACCCTTAATTGTGACTTTATACTTTTCATTTTCCTTTCTTATTTCAACAGAGTCTGTCCTATTGTCATAAAACGTTACGGTATCAAATAGATCTTCAATTAAATATCTTTTGTCTTGTGGAGTGACCTGCCTAAACCTTTCTACTAAATCGACGGCCCTTGGAAATGGCGCCGCCTTAAACGAAAAATCTTTCAGAAACCGCTTCAGTACTTGGTTTACTAAATCTTCGCCTAAATAGTCTTTAAGTGCATAGAAAACGAGACTACCTTTGTTGTAGTGAATGTAGGGTTGATTTTCATTCAAAGACAGTGGAAGTTCTTTTTTTGTTTCGCGGCTTCGGCCGCTTAGGTATCTGTCGAGTTCATATTTTAGAAATTTTTTCATTTGTTTCGGACCGAATTCCTTTTCTTGAACCATCAGTGCTGAATATTGGGCTAAAGATTCAGACAACATCGTGCTGCCCTGTAGGCGGCCGCCGATGACCTGATGGGCCCACCATTGATGAGCCATTTCATGTGCGGTAACGTAAAATGGATAATCGATGCTTTCGGGATCCTGGTCTTTTACCTTGGCGATAAAACCGATTCCTTCTGAAAAAGGAATCGTATTGGGAAAGGCCTGTGCAAATAGGGCATATCGCGGAAATTCCAAAATTCTAAATTGTTTAAACTGATAGGGCGAGAAATTTCCGGTGTAATAATCCAGCGACTTTTTTACCGCATTGATCATTCTAGCTATATTAGTTGTGTGCCCTGGATGATGAAAGACCTCTATTTTTATGTCATTCCATTGATCCCGAACAACTTCATAGCGAGCAGATAGAAACGAATAAAAATTCAAAATTGGTTGGTCCATTTTGTAGTGAAAAAATCGCCTTTCGCCTTGCTGCCATTCTTTTACTAAATAGCCCGGCGAAATAGCGATTTGATCGGTGGACGTGCTGACTACAGCATCATAGTCGATCCAAGTTCCTTCATTTGAAATATAAGTTTTATTCAAGGCCGTTTTGTCATTTACATCAGCGGTTCTAGGTCGCTCGGGCAGGCCATATTTTCTGCGGCTTTTGTCTTCGTTTAATTCTCTCTCGGGGCTGTAGCCAACAATAGGGACAAAGTCTGGCCCCGCAAAGAAAGTGCCGTTTTGAACGATCTTTTTTTGAAACTCGCCATTCGCAAATCCTTTGGGGTTAAGAGAATCATGAAAGGTAAGACTCACTTCCTCGTTTGGGTTAAGGGCTTTTTCAAACTCAAATATTTTAACTTCGAGGCGACTATCGTCTTTAAAAAGATGAGCTGTTTTTGACCAAGATAGGTCTTGCAGTTCCAAGTTCTGATCAAGATTTAAAAAAACCTGTTTGATGGGCAGAGGCGTTCTATTTCTGTATTTCAATACTCCAGCCGCTTTAAGAGATTGTGATTCTGGAAAAATATCCACGTCCAGGTGAACTGAAATGACTTCTGGCTGAGCTACTTTTTCGAACTCTTTATAAACACGTTCGTAATCGACAAGTTTAAGTTCCTTTTCAGAATTAGTTTCATAGAGGTTCAAAATATTGGTGTTGTAATATAGAAAGCCTCCGGTCAGAAACCAGCCTGATACCGCGATTGATAGAATGATTTTGTCTCTGCTTTGAATCCGCCTTTTGAATTCCTTTAGTGTTGACCTAAAATTTGAACCTGTGCCCCGTCGCCATAGTAAAACAGTTAAAACGGCCAAACCTAGATGGAAAAATGCCCAATAGAGGCCAATGACTGAAAATGGCCAAGAAGATGTTCCAAATTTATTCATATCAGAATATGAGGCCCGTGGGATGTGCCCGACAAGATAAAGATGATGATCTAGGCCAAGGGAAGGCATCCAAATCAATAACACAAAATAAAGGATTACAAAGGAATGACCCATATATTTATGACTGGAAATATTTTGAATAAAAAGAGCTAAAATACACACCATAAACCGCGCTGGTAACGCATAAATGAAAAGATGCTGAAAGTAAACTCCACATTCAAAATTAAAATAGCCTTTGAAAACTTGGACAAGCACACAGCATAAAAGAATCACAACCGATAGAAAAATTTGAACCAAAAATAAAGACAAAAGCTTTGAAAGGTAGAGCTGACCATTTAAAACTGGTTTGGAGTCAACGAGTTCAAAAAAATGTTGTTCCCTATCTTTCCAAATGAGCTCGCCCGAATAAAAGGTGGTCAGTATCACGATAAACAAACCGAAAGAGCCACCTATAACTTCCAGTACGTCATATGTGACTGGCAGAGTTTCCGTGCCATAGAATTTTCCAATTTGGCCACTGATTGAAAATATATAGATTATTCCACAAAGCAAAACCATTAAAAAATAAATGTTTGAGAAAGCTTGTTTAAATTCAGACCACGCGAGGCCAAAAAAAACTTTACTTGAATTTGTCGGTAGTTTCGGCGGAACGAATAAATCTGTGATTTTACTGAATGGTAGATTAGTAGCCGATTCGGTATGGGGTCGTTTTTTTTCCTTCAAGGCCTTAAATGGGTTAAACAATAAAAACGCACTTATCAAAAATACAAAACCTATCATTCCCCATAAAAGGCGATTGTAAAGAAATACTCCAGTTACAGGAATCACTTTAGAAGTTTGCTCGGCAACCGACCAATAGCGAACAATCTGTGAAGCGGATTCTAAACCAAGGGGATCAATCAATGCCGCAATGAATTTGTTTTCAAGATCGGTCGTAAGGCTTTGTGAAATTAGCCATCCCGTAAAAACCGCAATGCTTGCGACATAAACAGGGGCCATTTTTTTGAAATACGCGACAACAGAAATAAATAGGGCACCGAATACCAAGATATTGGGAATTAAATTTGTTAAATAAGGAGCCAAGTAGAACCAAAGATGATTTTCTACAACTAGAGTCCTGTCTACAAATGGCATAAAAGTAGCGACCCAGATTCCTAGCCCAACGGACGTCAAAATCCCAAGAGTGGAAATTAAAGAACCCAAATATCGCACTAAAAAGTAAACATGTTTTTTAATAGGAGTGACAAAAAGAATTTGGTTAAATCCGTTTTCAAAATCCTTGTTGATCGATTGACCAAACAATGGGGCGGCGACAAGTAGTCCCAAATAGCCAACCAGTGCCACTATGTAGTTAATGACAATTGGACTATTCAGGGGCAATTTATTGGACAATCCAAAACTTACATTGGCTCCTTTAAACGCACCTGCAAACGCGATGGACATCATAAAAGAAATGGCGAAATAAAGAAAAAAATACACCAGCGATGAAAGTCGCAAAAGTCTGTCTTTTATTTCAAATCGAAGCAGTTTGAAAAACATAGTTTCCTTATTGAATGTAAGATCGAATATGCGAAAAATAAACATCTTCAAGTTCAGGAGTGGTCGCCACAAATCCTGGGTCGGGCAACCCATCCCCATAGACGCGCACCATGATTTGCCCATGAGTTAAGCGAGACGAAATAACTTTGTATTTTGAAGTAATGGTTTCTACAGATGATCTATCAAAGACTTTTCGCCAAACCTTTCCGCTTAGATTAGAGATGGCCTGCTGAGGTGATTGTTGAATTAAAACTTGGCCATTATTAATAATGGCCATATCCTGGCATAAATCAGTAACGTCAGATACGATGTGAGTTGAAAGAATGACTGTCACATTTTCACCAATTTGACTTAGCAAATTATGGAATCGATCTCGTTCATCGGGATCAAGCCCCGCGGTGGGTTCGTCCACAATTATCAATTCTGGATGCGCTAACAATGCTTGCGCGATGCCAAATCGTTGCTTCATTCCGCCTGAAAAACCGCCTAGTTTTTTATTTTTATGATTTGATAAATTAGTGAGCTCTAAAAGTCGATCTACAGTATTCTTGCGCTCTCTGTTGTCAGTAATACCCTTTAGAATAGCTAGGTGATTCAATAGATCGATGGCAGTCGACGTGCCGTAGACGCCAAATTCTTGTGGTAAATAGCCTAATAAAGATCTCATTTTCTCTTTATCGATTAAAACATTCACATCATCAAAAATTACAGAACCTTCATCTGGGTCTTGAAGAGTGGCGATAGTCCGCATGAGACTTGATTTACCAGCTCCGTTTGGACCAAGAAGTCCAAACATTCCTTTATTGATTTTTAGGTTTATCGAATTTAACGCCCGGACGCCATTGGAGTATGTTTTATTTAAATTTGAAATGGTAAGCATAGTCGCAAAACTATAGTCAAAGGTGACCATTATCAATATTTATCTAAATGCGCACTCCAAAGGCTTTTTGTTTTTATTTTAGTTTGGCAAAGCTTGGCAGAGGGGAACTCGCACGCTAGGGCCTCCATTTTGACGAGCCGTTAAGAATTTACAAGTATCATACCCTTGCTGTTTCAATTTCCCGCTCAGCATTCTTAAATCCTCTTCTGATAAATAGGGGTCTCGGGCTAAAATCCATCCGTATTTATGGGTTTGTTCGCCGACAATGACCCAGCGATAGTTCGTATCAAGATCTAAAATCCAGTAGTCACCGCCAATTAGGTACAGCCAATTAAAAATCTTTAGAAACGTGACTTTTAGTTTTGCATTTGATTTCGAATCCACAACCTTTGCCCGTCCGGTTGCGGAAATCAATTTACCATCTTTGTCCGAGCAGGTGTTGTAAACAGAAATACTGTTGGACTCTGCTAAAGAATAATCTGCCAACGTATTAGAAAAGCAATTTCGTTCAAAAAATTGAGGTATAGCTGCAATCTGATACCATTTTCCTAAATAGCGAATTAAATCGACATGTTCAACGGTTTTGACCGGTGGCTCAATAGAGCTATCTTTGGCAAAAGCCGAAAAAATACCCAATAGAAGTAATAACAAAACTGCTTTAATCATCAAATCCTCCATTGGGGTAGGTGATATTCTAAATTTGGCTAGAATTCCAGAAAAACCGTCTGTTTTTTGTTTCTAAGCGTTGCTTACCTCTTATTCAGGGAATAGGTTTAAATAGAACGATTGGCTAATTTAAGGAGGTCACTGTGTCTCAGCATATTTTTTCGAATTTCAAACTTGGTAAAATGCAACTTAAGAATCGAATTGTAATGGCTCCGATGACTAGGTCGCGATGTATAGGGAACACTCCAGGCGATCAAGTTGCTTTGTATTACTCGCAACGAGCTGAAGCAGGATTGATCATCACCGAAGGGACTTCGCCGTCTGATAACGGTTTGGGTTATGCTCGCATTCCAGGTTTATATACAAGCGAACATGTTCATGGCTGGAAAAAAGTGACCGATGCGGTTCATCGCTTGGGAGGAAAAATTTTTGTGCAATTGATGCATTGTGGACGCGTAGCCCATCCGGACAATATGCCTGAAGGGCTTGAAATTGTAGCTCCGTCCCCTTTGGCGGCACCGGGCACTATGTGGACTGACAAAAACGGAATGCAACCGTTTCCAATTCCTGAAGAGTTGACCGCGCAAGACATTGAATCCACCTTAGAAGAGTATGCTCATTCCGCTGAATTGGCCGTACAAGCTGGATTTGATGGAGTGGAAATTCACGGAGCGAATGGTTATTTGATCGATCAATTTCTGAATCCCAGCAGTAACCAGAGACAAGACAATTGGGGTGGGGGTTTAGAAAATAGAAACCGTTTTGCGCTGGCGGTCACCAAAGCCATTATTAAAAAAATAGGACCTGACAAAGTTGGTATTCGACTTTCGCCCTATGGTGCCTTCAACGGTATGGAAAGCTTTCCTCACCTTGAAGATCAATATGAACGATTGGCTTTTGAACTAAATAAACTAGGAATTTTATATATTCATATAGTAGATCATAGTGCCATGGGCGCTCCCGAAGTCAGTCCCAGCGTAAAATTGAAAATTAGACAGAACTTTAAAGGCGCGGTTATTTTAAGTGGGGGCTACGACGTTAAGCGAGCCGAACATGACTTGAGTGAAAAACTGGGTGACATGTTTGCGTTTGGCCGTCCATTTATTGCCAATCCTGATTTGGTTACTAAATTAAAAAACAAAACTCCACTTAAGGTTGCAGATCCCGATTCTTATTATACTCCTGGAGAAAAAGGCTACACGGATTATCGATAATTACAAAATTTTTCGCGGGTAACTTGGAGATTTTATTTCTTTTTATTAATTTATTTATCGGCCGCAATTCAAGCTGCTGAAAAAAGTCGTCCCATGGATGAGATGCACGGAGACTGTTTGGCCTACAAAACCAACCTGTCTGCTGAATTCAAGCTTTGGAAACAACAACCTGTTATTTTATTAAATGGTAAGCAAGATAAGATTCCTTTGGGAAAAAAAGTGAGTTTGAAGTTAGAAAAGCAAAGCAACATTAATTATCTTGCAACCCCAGAAAAATCATTTTCTGCAGAATCGGAAAAAAATGGTGGAGTGTTTTACTTTAAGACCGATGACAAAGAATACGTGATTCAAATAAGTAGCTCGAGTGAAAGCCAAGTCGATATTCTGGTTTCGAAGCTTCCCCTGTAAGCGTTAAGAAATTAAAGAACCTATTTTTTTAAAGCGCCAAAGCATGGTGGTTTCTTTAGAGCGAGCAGAATGTAAAGGGTCGTCGTCGTCGTTAGCTTTTAAATGACGAGGCCGAACCTTCATACAATCAACTACTTCAAGTTTTGCATTTGCTATCCAGCTTAGTAAATCCGTTCGGCTCCGCAGCCCCAGGTGCTCGGCCAGATCAGAGATAATCAACCAGGCTTCACCGGCGTCGGTCAGGTGGCCACCGACTCCGTTTAAAAACCCTTTTAACATACTACTATCTTCATCGTAAACGGCACGTTCGATAGCGGACGTTGGTTTAGCAGGCAGCCAGGGCGGATTACAGACGATCAGGTCTGCTTTGCCTGCGGGGAACAGATTTGTTTTTTCAATATGGACTTGTTTAGAAAAATTTAGGTTTTTAATGTTGCTGGTGGCACATTGAATGGCACGGTCATCAATGTCAGTTGCTATTATTTTTTGAATTCCGCGTTTGGATAGAACAGCAGAAATAACCCCCGTTCCCGCACCGATCTCAAAAGCGGTTAACGTCGGGACTGGCAATGGTGCCGCTGCTACAAGATCCAAGTATTCACCGCGCACAGGGGAAAAAACGCCATAGTGGGCATGAATTTTCTGGCCGTTTAAGGCAGCAATAGCCACACCTTTTTTTCGCCATTCATGAGCCCCCACAAAACCTTGTAGTTCGCGCAGGCTAATTAGAAAATCTCCGGGGGGAAAGGGCGACGCAGTGGTCGAGGTTTCTAAAATCGCCTGACTCAGATCAGGTGCACGAGATAGCTGAATGGAAAAATCGGCTTCTACGCAAACCAACAATCGCGATAAAAGTTGCGCCTTGTGCGCCTGGTGCTGACGATGGCGATAAAATTCTTTGGCCATAGTTTTGGGATCTGTGGCTTGGCTAACAGGCGCGTGCTTTTTAATTCTACGCTGAACTGCCTGCAACAGCTGTTTGGCATTGTGATAGTCGCCTTTCCAAACAAAAGAGGTACCTTCACTAGCTAAAACCACATAACGGTCGGCGGAAAAATTGTCGTCAACCACCATAATTTTTCTAGGCATTGAAAAGTTATTTTCCGTTATCCAATTTTTCGTAACGGTTTGACCTTGAAATTCATACGTAAGTTGTTTGTGTATCATGGGCTATTGTTTAGCTAAATTTTCCGAATTGGGCAACTAGTCGATTTTAGTACTATTTTTATAAGAAACTTGTGATTTCTCATTGCAGATAGTTGCTAAGATATCTTCGCTGTTGGGAATTGATTCGCCAGCAGTGACCATGGCTGAGTATCTAATTAAAATTAAAATAAATACTAATATTCGCATGGGTCGTGGCTCAATTGAAAGATTTTATCAAATAGTTCTACCAAGGCGCCTCAAAATAATACCAATTGAGTTCTAACTGAATTGGGCCGGGATCACCGGCCGGGTGAACATCAGGATCGCCGTTCGGTGAATAAATAAAGTCGACCGCAATGCCTTGCCTTTTCGACTGGGTAAATCCAAAAATAATTTATCCCGTCTTACTGTCCAGGCTGAACGAAGTTAAATCTAGCTTTTCCAGTATAAAAAATAGCTGATGAACAAAAATGTTGTACAAATCAAGATAATAAAAACTGACTTTCTGTTCTTGAAATACAGCATTATTTATTCCTTTCTTGATTGTCAGGATCAGAAGAAATAATTTATTCATTACATCCCTCAGCTGCTAAAAAAGTTTAATAATATATAGGCTAGTACTCAACAAATGGAATAGTTTTGCCTCTCTAATTTCAAAGCAATAGACGAGAACGACGTCGTTGCCACAAAATCGATAAAATCCCAACCAAACTAATTGAAGGTTGCCATTACTATTCCAGATTTAATTGCGTCAGGAGAACTATCAAGTTCAGTAGCTATTTTCTGTACAATTTTTTGAATCAAGGTGACCTGTGAAGGTTTTAAATTCTTAAAAGTAGTTGATACACCATAGCTAAACAATGCCACTTTGTTTTCACGTTTAGCGCGTTGGTCCCAAGCGCCGAAATTTATACCACTCCATAAGTTTTCACTAATAGCTAATGAGTAGCAGCGTTTAAGAAAGTTAGCTCGTTCATTTAACGCAATTTCTTTTGATTCGGATCGATCTGGACAACTGGCGGCTTCCAAAGAAAGTCTTCTCATCAGTGATAAGGATTCACGATCGCTTAACTTATCAAATTGAGCGCTCACCTGGATAATATCGGGAATTTGGGTTTGGCGATCAATTACAATAGTTGATTCAGTTTCGCTTAGATTTGTAACAAATTTAGTTAATATTGATTTTGTTTTAGGTCCAGTGATTTGAACTATTGTAGATCTAATTTCGTCATTTGCGTTGGCCATAGAAACGGCAAACACAAAAAATGGGAGAAACAAAGTTTTAAACATGGTACGACCTTTTTTAAATTTCTGATGGTAGCTTAACATATTTATATATTTGGTTGATAAATTGTGACTGGAGAGGAAAAAATTATAAATGCCGTCAACTTATTCGCCAATCTGTAACGGTGCCGCCTTTATAAAATAAGGTAATGACACAATAAGAAGTTAGTAATCTCTTGAAAGCAAAATCCCTTTTCTAGTAGGCAAATATTAGTATTTAAAAATTCAGGTATCCGATAAGTAATTTTTACAATTCTCTTAGTTTAAGTTAAAAATTCAAAGGTTCTTCGTAAAATCAATACGCAGGGGAAAAAGGGGGATGGAGTCGTCTGCTTGCTGGATCTTTATGCGGACATTTATTAATTGTAGATCTAGGATTTTGGGGCGCCAATCTTTAAAAAATATAAATGCGGAAAACCCAATTCGTATTGATGGCACCGCCGTTTATTTGAATCGAAGCTGGACTCTGGCGCCTTGGACATTGGTGCATACGAATGAACACTTCAGAACAACGCGTCGTAAATTTAATTTTCCTCTCCGTCTTGGTTAGCAAATCCCCTAGAGTGGCCGAAGCTGACCGTTCGAAATTGGTTGACCTAAGTGGTCACACGTTTCCTATGACGTTAAATTATGGCTACATGCAATTTGCAAATGTTTCTAGAGATATAAAGGATCAAAGATTTGGAGATATAAAAGTCGATAATATCAAAATTAGCATACAGGTTGAAATTTAAAATAGAAAAATTAGGGTTCTAGGGAACAAAAAATATGAAAAATATTAAAATAATTTTAACTACACTAGCTTTTGTCGTTTCTTCGATTTTAGGTGAGCAAATTATCTTGCAGTCGATTGCGAATCAAAAGCACAAACAAGACTACGCTGAAATTAATCATATCAAATATGGGCTTTTTAGCATCAACAAGTGGAAAGAACATCTAGCCACAATCGTCGCGGATGAAATTTCAAAGCTTAATTTATCGGATGCGAATGAGAGAGAACTTAAAAAACATGTCGAACTTCAGTTAAACGGATTGATCGATAGAGTGGATAAAAAAATTCGGGATTCCAACAAGGGGACCACCAAAGGTTGGATCAAACAGGCTTTCATAAATACATTTGTAGATCTAAAAGAGGTCAAATCGGGAATTCCCGAGTATGCAGACGCAATAATTATCGAAATGACCAAGGTGAAAACTGAGAAACATTTGAAAGATCTTTTGCAAAAACGAGTCGAAAAGTACTTCGACAAAACGTTCGAATCTAAAGATTTAACTGTTCTTAACCAAATTCTATTAAAGACATCTTCACCGGATATAGAAACGGCTCGAGTAAAAATTGACGCTATAGTTTCAGCAAATCAAAAGTTAATTTATCAAGAAACTTGGTCTCTAATTGCGTTAGCTGTTTTGCTTTTTGCTATTGCTGGCGTCAGCAAAGAAGTGCTACCACGTGCCCAATATTTCCTGCTTCTTTTAACATTAGTTTTTTTACTAGCAACGGGAGTCACGACTCCGATGATTGATATGGAGGCTAAAATTTCTGAGATGAGTTTTACCTTGTTGGATCATCCTGTAAGTTTCACCAACCAGGTATTATACTTTCAAAGTAAAAGCATTCTTGATGTGTTCTGGATTATGGTTACTCATAATGACATCGAAATGAAAGTTGTTGGCATACTTATGGTTGCTTTCAGCATCGTTTTTCCGCTCCTAAAAATGATCTCATCACTTGTGTACTATTATAACTTTCGGAGGGCTCGCGATAACTGGTGGGTTCGGTTTTTTGTTTTGAAATCAGGGAAGTGGTCGATGACGGACGTTTTAATAGTCGCGATATTCATGGCCTACATCGGGTTCAATGGGATCATCACCAGCCAATTCGGTACATTGAATTCAGAAGGTCAAGAGGTCGTAATTTTGACAACCAACGGGACATCATTGCAGCCTGGATTTTATATATTTTTTACTTACACTATTCTTGCCTTGTTTTTGTCCGAGTTTTTAACAAGAAAGCCGGCGGCCTAGCCCTTTGGTCCATCGTGCTTTGCCATGCGATAGGAACCTTAATATGTTCAAAATCTCTATTTTCTTACACTTCTCTTTTTTCTTTTTTGATGTCGAGGTGTTGGCATACTTGATTTTGGCAGATCACTTCCAGAAGCCAACGATTCATCGATGACGGGGCTGGTACGCGTCGGGGAACGTGCAAGCACGCCATAATAACTCGAAAGTGGCAACTGGGGGACTGATGGAACTGAGGGCAAGCTTTCATCGTCTAAAATAGTTATGCCACCTTGCTGAATTAAATATTCTTTCGTGCGTTGTGCGGGTTTGCTACCACGTGATTTGGGAACTGTAATGGCGCGTCTTAAAAGAGTTGAAATTTCGACGTAACTTAAGAGCACTATATTGTCGACGATGGCAGAGGCTTTGATATCTTTACTGATCTGTGAAACGCCAAGAAGCTC